>NZ_JBXAHJ010000005.1:0-416552 GCF_058794995.1 Pseudomonas sp. GW823-FHT06E10
CCCCCCCCCCCCCCCCCCCCCCCCCCCCCCCCCCCCCCCCCCCCCCCCCCCCCCCCCCCCCCCCCCCCGCTCCCACATTGGTTTTGTGGATTGGCGCACCAGTGGGTGGCAGCTGTGCAAGGACACGCACTGTTATCGGACTTAAAGGACCTGTCGCGATCCTGCTCGCGATGGCATCACCGTGGATTCCAATTTTGTTGTCTTGTTGGTCAGCAACTTGCATTGCCCTGTGCAAGCCCGAGAGCCCAGCCAACCTCACAACAAAATGGAGTTTCAATTCATGCACAAACGCCCGTTGAAGAAGCTGCTTTGCGCCGTTGCGGCGGCCATTGGTTTGAGCGCCAGCCTGACCGCCGTAGCCGCCGATCCGCTGAAAGTCGGCTTCGTCTATATCGGTCCGATCGGTGACCACGGCTGGACGTATCAGCATGAACAGGGGCGCAAGGAACTCGCGGAAAAATTCGGCTCGCAGATCACCACCAACTACGTGGAAAACGTCGCCGAAGGCGCCGACGCCGAGCGGGTGATCCGCAACATGGCCAAGGACAAATACGACCTGATCTTCACCACCTCCTTCGGCTACATGAACCCGACGGTGAAAGTTGCCAAACAGTTTCCCAAGGTGACCTTCGAACACGCCACCGGCTACAAGCAGGACAAGAACCTCGGCACTTACCTGGCGCGCACTTACGAGGGCCGCTACGTCGGCGGCTTCCTCGCGGCGAAGATGACCAAGACCAAGAAGGTCGGCTACGTCGCCTCCTTCCCGATCCCGGAAGTGATCCGCGACATCAACGCCATCCAGTTGGCCCTGAACAAATACAATCCCGGCACCGAGATCAAGGTGGTGTGGGTCAACTCATGGTTCGATCCGGGCAAGGAAGCGGACGCCGCCAACGCGTTGATCGATCAGGGCGTGGACGTGGTGTTCCAGCACACCGACAGCCCCGCGCCGATCCAGGCCGCCGAACGTCGCGGCGTGTATGCCGTGGGCTACGCTTCGGACATGGCGCACTTCGGGCCGAAAGCGGTGCTGACCTCCATCGTCAATGACTGGGGGCCGCACTACGTTCAAGCAACCCAAAGCGTGCTCGACCATGACTGGAAATCCCGGGACTACTGGGGCGGTTTGAAGGAGGGCACCGTTGAGCTGCCGATCAGTGACCTGGTACCGGCGACGGTGAAGAGCGAAGCCGAGCAGCTCATCGCCGACATCAAGAGCGGTGCGCTGCAACTGTTCACCGGGCCGATCAAGGATCAGGCCGGGGTCGAGAAAATCCCGGCGGGCGAGAGTGCGACCACGGCGGAACTGGCGTCGATGAATTACTACGTGGAAGGCATGAAGGCCGAGATTCCGAAGTAATTCTCCAATGCTGAAACACCGTCCCTGTGGGAGCGAGCTTGCTCGCGATGGCGGACTTTCAGTCAGCAAAGATGTTTGTTGTGCTGGCCTCATCGCGAGCAAGCTCGCTCCCACAGGGTTCTTCAGTGTTTTCCAGTCTGCGTTTTTTCAGGACAATCCATGAACAGCCTCCCCATCATCGACATCACCCCGCTCTACAGCGACGATCCATCCGCCTGGCCAGCGGTGGCCGAACAAATCGACCTCGCCTGCCGCGAGTGGGGTTTCTTCTACATCAAGGGCCATCCGATCAGCACTGAGCGGATCGACGGACTACTCGACAGCGCCAAACGCTTCTTCGGCCAACCTACCGCCGAAAAGCTCAAGATCGACATCACCCAGACCCGTCACCATCGCGGTTACGGCGCCATTGCCACCGAGCAATTGGACCCGAGCAAACCCAGCGACCTCAAAGAAACCTTCGACATGGGCCTGCACCTGCCGGCCGAGCACCCTGACGTACTGGCGGAAAAACCCCTGCGCGGCCCCAATCGCCATCCGTCCATACCCGGCTGGGAAGCGCTGATGGAGCAGCACTACGTCGACATGCAAGACCTCGCGCAAACGCTGTTGCGGGCAATGACCATCGCGCTGGGGATTGAGCGTGATTTCTTCGACGCGCGCTTCAATGAGCCGGTCAGCGTGCTGCGGATGATCCATTACCCGCCGCGCCACACCGCCAGTTCCGAAGAGCAACAAGGTGCCGGCGCGCACACCGACTACGGCTGCATCACCCTGCTCTATCAGGACGCCGCCGGTGGCTTGCAAGTACGCAACGTCAAAGGCGAATGGATCGACGCGCCGCCGATCGAAGGTACGTTCGTGGTCAACCTCGGCGACATGATGGCGCGCTGGAGCAACGACCGTTACCTGTCGACGCCGCACCGGGTGATCAGCCCCCAGGGCGTGGATCGTTATTCGATGCCGTTCTTCGCCGAGCCGCACCCGGATACCCGCATCGAATGCCTGCCCGGATGTCAGGACACATTGCATCCGGCGAAATACCCGGCCACCACCTGCGCCGAGTTCCTGCTCTCGCGCTTCGCCGATACCTACGCTTATCGACGGGAACAGGAAGCGGTGTGATCAACCGCCTGGTCAGGTTTTACCAATTGTTGCGGCAACCCTCTGTAGAATGGCGACCATTGCACCTGATGAGAAAAGAATTATGTACGACTGGCTGAACGCCCTGCCCAAGGCAGAATTGCACCTGCACCTGGAAGGCTCGCTGGAGCCGGAGCTGTTGTTCGCCCTGGCCGAGCGCAACAAGATTGCCTTGCCATGGAACGACGTCGAAACCTTGCGCAAGGCGTATGCCTTCAACAACCTGCAGGAGTTCCTCGATCTGTATTACCGGGGTGCCGATGTGCTGCGCACGTCCCAGGACTTCTATGACCTGACCTGGGCGTACCTGCTGCGCTGCAAAGAGCAGAACGTGATTCACACCGAACCGTTCTTCGACCCGCAGACCCACACCGACCGTGGCATCCCGTTCGAAGTGGTGCTCAACGGCATCGCCGCCGCGCTCAAGGATGGTGAACAGCAACTGGGCATCACCAGTGGTTTGATCCTGAGCTTCCTGCGCCATCTGAGCGAAGACGAAGCCCAGAAAACCCTCGATCAGGCGCTGCCGTTCCGCGATGCGTTCGTCGCCGTGGGCCTGGACAGCTCCGAGATGGGCCACCCGCCGAGCAAGTTCCAGCGCGTGTTCGACCGTGCCCGCCACGAAGGCTTCCTGACCGTCGCCCACGCCGGTGAAGAAGGCCCGCCCGAGTACATCTGGGAAGCCATCGACCTGCTGAAAATCCAGCGCATCGACCATGGCGTGCGCGCCATCGAAGACGAGCGCCTGATGCAGCGAATCATCGACGAGCAGATCCCGCTGACCGTGTGCCCGTTGTCGAACACCAAGCTTTGCGTGTTCGATCACATGTCGCAGCACAACATTCTCGACATGCTGGAACGCGGCGTGAAAGTGACCGTGAACTCCGATGACCCGGCGTATTTCGGCGGTTATGTCACCGAGAACTTCCATGCGTTGCACACCCATCTGGGCATGACCCAGGATCAGGCCAAGCGCCTGGCGCAGAACAGTCTCGATGCACGGTTGGTAAAACCCTAAAGGCAAACGCAAACCTTGCAGGAGCTGGCTTGCCAGCGATAAGGCCATCACCTCCAGTATTGATGCTGGATGAGAGGCCGCCATCGCCGGCAAGCCGGCTCCTACAACGCCATTTCCAGTTCGGACTCACTGGCAAAGCGATGAATTTCCCGTTGCCCGGAGGCCGTCACCTGCAAGGTTCGGGAATCGTTGGGCAGGCTCAACCACCCCGACTGCATGAACAGCTGCAACAATGCCGCGCCCAGCGAGCCGCCCATGTGCGGGCGCCTTTCGCTCCAGTCGGGGCAGGCGCAGGCAACCCTGCCGTTGTGATGGGCCAGCGCCTGGATGAACACTCCCCGTGCCGCCAACTCTGTCGCACCCTTGAGCGTGACCGTGACCCGCTGATCAAAGTGTTCGATCCAGCCCGCCTCCAGCAGCCGCTGATACAGATCGGCGGACAGGGTGCCCCCCAAATGATCGTCGCACAGTCGGGCACTCAACAATGGTGACCGCACCACCCGGGGCTTGACCAGAGGTGCATTGCGCTTGAATACGTCCGGAATATCCTGGGGTGCGCTGGCGAAGGTCGCGCTGGCCAGTGCTTCGATTGCCGCTCCGACCTCGGGAGCGGCCAGGCGGAAGAAGCGTTTGCGGCCGCGGTTTTCAACCTTCAGCAGACCTCCGGCGGACAGACGGCCCAAGTGTGCACTGGCCGACGACGATGACAGGCCGGCCAGCAATGCCAACTCTTCGGTTGCTCGCGCCGAACCATCCATCAAGGCCCACATCATTGCGCTGCGCTTTGGGTCAGCCAGCAACGTGGCGATCTGGCTGATGCAAGGTGCATGTTCCATGTATTCACTCCCTGTTGAATCGTTTCGTCTACTGCCCAGAGAAATCTTGACCAGTAATGTGTCGTCGGCCAATCCGTGGAAACTGCCATAAGCCCGGCAACGCCTTGCTCAACCATTTGCGCTGCCCGGCCGATGCTGCGAAGGCCAGAAGGATGACCGTGCAGCCGGGCCGACTCGAACGTGGACCCACCATTGGGGATCGACGCTACTTACATGATGAGGGCGCTAGTATATGCGGGTTGGTCGGCGGATCCTTTCCTCCACCCGGCGTAGGTGGTGATCGTTCCTGAGGGAAATTTCTCTTTTTTCGTGCGACTAATGATCGATTTCCGAAAAGCCTGGAAATTGACTGCTCAAAAGGGCGCATCGTCTGGCAAGCATTTCACGCAACAGGTTCACCGGCTTACTCAATTGTGCGCGATGGGCGCACAACAGATTCAACGGTGCGCGCTCACAGAGCAGCTCCGGCATCAGCACCTTCAAGCGGCCGGCCAGTACATCGGCGGCCACATCGAGCCAGGATTTGTAAGCGATCCCGGCACCTGCCACGGCCCATAGGCGCACGACATCGGCATCGTCGCTGAAACGATCGCCGCTGACGGTCAGGCTGACTTCGCGTTTGCCGTCGTGAAAACTCCAGTGATCGTGGACCCGGCTGCCGAGCATGTACAACAGGCAATTGTGCTGTGCCAGTTGCTCCAGCTGCCGCGGCTCGCCATGCCGGGCCAGATAGCCGGGAGCGGCGCACAAAACCCGTCGGTTCTGCGGGGCGATGGGCAGCGCCACCAGGCTGGAGTCCTCCGGTTCACCGTAGCGCAGGGCAATGTCTACCGGTTGGCGAAACAGGTCGGCGATGCGGTCCCCCAGCAGCAGGCGCACGGTGAGTTTCGGATGCTCGCGTTGAAACTCGTCGAGCCAGGGCAGCAGCAGGTTGCGGCCAAAGTCCGATGGCGCCGACAGTTGCAGCACCCCGCTGACCTGGTCCTGACCACTGGCCAGCAATCGCCGGCCCTCGTCGAGATTGCTCAGGGCCGCGCGGGCGTATTCAAGAAAGCCCTCGCCTTCGGCGGTCAGGCGCAGGCTGCGGGTAGAACGGGCCAGTAAACGGGCGCCGAGTTGCTGTTCGATGCGCTTGAGCGCCGCACTGGCCACCGCCGCCGACATGTCCATGCCCCGCGCGGCGGCGGACAGGCTGCCCAGGTCCGCCGCCCGGACAAACAACTGCAAGTCATCGAAACGCAGCATCAAGAACACCGATTATCAAAAAAATATTGAAAGAGACTGCTCTTTTAGCCGGTTTTATCTTCAGGAGAAATAGCCAATCATCTGCCCCATCGTATCCCTTCTTTATTAGTGTTCAGGAGCCGCCCATGAAAGCCATTGCCTACTACGCCTCGTTGCCGATCAGCGACAACAAGGCTCTGCAAGACATCGAGCTGCCAGAGCCGGTTGCCGGCCCCCGCGACTTGCTCGTGGAAGTCAAAGCCATCTCGGTCAACCCGGTGGACACCAAGGTGCGCCAGAACGTCCAGCCCGAAGGCGGCGCGGCCAAAGTGCTGGGTTGGGACGTGGCCGGTGTGGTCAAGGCCGTGGGCAGTGAGGTGACGCTGTTCTCGGTCGGCGACCAGGTGTTTTACGCCGGCTCCATCGCGCGGGCTGGCGGCAACAGCGAGTTGCATGTGGTGGACGAACGCATCGTCGGCCACATGCCCAAGACCCTCGGATTCGCCGAAGCCGCTGCCCTGCCGCTTACCGCGATCACGGCCTGGGAACTGTTGTTCGAGCGCCTGCAAGTGCGCGAAGGCAAAACCGATGAAGGCCAGAGCCTGTTGATCGTCGGCGCGGCAGGTGGCGTGGGCTCGATTCTTACGCAGCTCGCTCACCAACTGACGGCCCTGAAAGTCATCGGCACCGCTTCGCGTGCGCAAACCCAAAGCTGGGTGAAGGAGTTGGGCGCTGACCTGGTGATCGACCATGGCCAGCCACTGAGCGAAGCACTCAAGCGTGCCGGTGTGGACCAGGTTACCCACGTCGCCAGCCTGACCCAGACCGACCAGCATCTGGACCAATTGGTGGAGGCATTGGCGCCCCAAGGCAAACTGGCGCTGATCGATGACCCCAAGTCGCTGGACGTGACCAAGCTCAAGCGCAAGAGCCTGTCACTGCACTGGGAGTTCATGTACACCCGTTCGCTGTTTGAAACCGCGGACATGATCGAACAGCACAACCTGCTCAATCGCGTCGCCTGGCTGATCGATGCCGGGACACTGAAAACCACGATGGGGGAACACTTCGGCACGATCAACGCGGCCAATCTGCGCCGTGCCCATGCCCTACTGGAAAGCGGCAAAGCCAAGGGCAAGATTGTATTGGAAGGGTTCTGAAGCGCTGAAAAAACCGCCACTGATTTCATCGCTTTCTGCTGTTTTCCGTCTGCGACCGGGACGCTCCGGTCGCGGACAACCTCTGTGGGCGCCCTCGAAAAGTCGTGTTTTTTTTAGTTACAAACCGTCAGTCAGACAGTTGATCCTTGTCACAATGGTGACCGTGTACGGGACTACAATCGAATCTCCTGCGAGGCATTCTTTTGCGTAACGTCTTTTACGAGAGGTGATCAGCTGTGAAGATCCTGATAAAAGAACTGGCAAAATCCCAGTGGCAAGTCCGTCTTGACCAACATGCTGTGACGTTCCGCAGCGAAGCAGAAGCTCGCGCTTTCACGCGTACCCTTGAAGCCCGCATCCAGGCCCCTCACCCGATTCCCGTCCTCCTCACGCAGCGCGCAGCCGGCTGACTCCGGCCTCAAACCCGGGCTTGCGCCAGCGCCCGGGCATTTTGCAAACGCCGGGTGAGCACCGCCGCGCTCACCACCAGAATTCCACACAGGCTGATGACCATGGCCATCGGCACGGCGCTGCCGTCGTGCAACACGCCCACCAGCGCAGAGGCGCCGGCAGCCACGCTGAATTGCAGGCAACCGAGCAGCGCCGACGCGCTGCCGGCCCGTGCGCCCTGCCCGCTCATCGCACAAGCCGCCGCGTTGGGGCTGATGCAACCGAGGCTGGCGATACAGATGAACAATGGAATCAGCAGCGGCCACAATTGTGCCGTGTGCAGAGAGCTGACAGCGAGCAGGGTCAAACCGGCCGCCAGATAAACCCACACCGCGCGCGCCAGCAAAAACATCGGGCCACGTTTGGCCAGTAACCGCGCGTTGACCTGCGCCACCAGAATGAAGCCCGCCGCATTGATGCCGAACAGCCAGCCGAAATGCTCGGCCGCAACGCCGTAGAGCTTGATGAAGATGAAGGGCGAACCGGCGATGTAGGCAAACATCCCGGCGATGGCGATGCCCCCGGTCAAGGCATGGCCAAGAAATATGGGGTCGGCCAGCAACCGACCGTACTGACGCAGCGCACCCGACAGCGGTTGACGCGGTATGTGGGCCGGCAAGCTTTCCGGCAAGCCCGTCGCAACCGCCAGCCCCGCCAGCGCACTGAAACCGGTCAAGGCCAGAAAAATCGACTGCCAGCCTGTCGTGTTGACCAACAACCCACCCAGCAATGGCGCAAGGATGGGAGCAAGTCCCATCACCAGCATCAGTTGCGAAAAGACTTTCGCCGACCCCACCGCATCACACTTGTCGCTGACCACCGCCCGGGAAATCACCATCCCCGCGCAACCGCCCAACGCCTGGATGAAACGCGCGCCGATCAGCCATTCCAGGTTCGGTGCATAGGCGCACGCCACGGAAGCAACGGTGAACAAACCGACACCGATGAGCAACGGAATGCGTCGCCCGAAACGATCCGCCACCGGACCATAGGCCAACTGACCGATGGACAAGCCGAGGAAGTAGGCCGCCAACGTCATCTGGACGTGATTTTCGTCCGTGCCGAAAGCCATGGCCATGGCCGGGAAGGCCGGCAGGTAGAAATCGATCGCCAGCGGACCGAAAGCGCTCAAGGCGCCGAGAATCAGAATGGTACGGAAGTTCATCAGGCATCCAGTGGGGCAGAAGTCGGCAGCCCGACAGTCTAGCCGCGCACGGACGCCTTGAACATTCCGGTAGCTCGCTAACTATCAAATTCAGGCCAGTTTGACGCCGTAACCCTCTTCGCTGATCGCCTCGATCACCTGCTCGGCGGTCAGCGCACTTTCGACACCGACCTCCCTGGCAGCCAGATCGACCCGCACACTGGCTGCCGGGTCTTTGGCCTGGAGCGCCTGGGTGATGGCTTTGACACAGTGACCACAAGACATGCCTTCGACGTTGAACACTTGCATGGGATGACTCCTTTTTCCGAGGGTTGACCCCAGTTTCGAGCTTGCCACCATGGCAAGGTCAAGTTCTGAAGTGAGCTGCCGGGCTGGCAATCGGCGCGACGCTCGGCCAAGCTGCGTCCATCAATGACTCGAACTCAGGAGATTCAGCCATGCGCTGGTCAGTTTTCAGCCTGTTTGGCTTTCTCAGCCTTTTCGCCGCCGTGCCTTCGGCCAATGCTGCCAGTCAGGATTATGGCGTGCTGATCATTTCCCGCGAGCGCCTGGAAGTCGCGACCAGTTGCGAAATCGGCGTGTACATCCAGGATCAACTGGCGGCGCGGCTGTTTCAGGAACAGAGCACCTCGTTCAACCTGCCGCCGGGCATCGTCTCGCTACGCCTGAAACTGCTGCCGGGCCAGATGCCGGGTTGCAATCCGGGCATGCTCGCGCCGGGTTCGCAGGATATCCAGCTCAAGGCTGGCGATGTGCTCAAGTACCGGATCGCGATGACGCAGGAAGGGATGTACCTCAAGCGCGCCGGTCTCGGCTACTGACATCTATACCCCCTGTGGGAGCGAGCTTGCTCGCGATTAGGCCGTTACATTAAACAACTCTGTTGACCGGTACTCCGCCATCGCGAGCAAGCTCGCTCCCACAGGGGATCAGCGGCACGTTTAAGATTGGCGCTTGACCTTGCCAGCATGGCAAGGTTGATCCTGTGGTCATCTACTACAGGGAGTGCGACCGATGTCCGAATCCACCACGTTCGACCTGCCGATTGCCGGCATGACCTGCGCCAGTTGCGCCGGGCGGGTCGAGCGCGCCTTGAGCAAAGTCATTGGCGCCAGTGCCGTCAGCGTCAACCTCGCCACTGAGCAGGCGCGGGTCCAGGCACCCGGCGACAGCTTGCCGGCCTTGATAGATGCCGTGGCCAAGGCCGGCTACAGCGTGCCGCAACAGAGCCTGGAATTGAGCATCGACGGCATGACCTGCGCATCCTGCATCGGTCGCGTCGAGCGTGCGCTGGGCAAGGTGGCCGGAGTGAAAAGCGTCAGCGTCAACCTGGCCAACGAACGCGCCCACCTTGAACTGCTTGGCCAGATCGATCCGCAGACCTTGATCGCCGCTGTGACAAAGGCAGGCTACAGCGCCAGCGTCTGGGAAGCCGAACACCCGCCAACCGACAATCAGCAACAGCGCCTGCACCGCGAACGCCTGGCCTTGATCATCGCCATTGCCCTCGCCTTGCCGCTGGTATTGCCGATGCTGCTACAGCCATTCGGCGTGCACTGGATGCTCCCGGCCTGGGCGCAATTCGCCTTGGCCACGCCCGTGCAATTCATTTTCGGCGCACGGTTTTACGTCGCCGCCTGGAAAGCCGTGCGCGCGGGGGCCGGCAACATGGATTTGCTGGTCGCCCTGGGCACCAGCGCCGGGTATGGCTTGAGCCTGTATGAATGGGCCACCGCCGCCGGGCGCATGCCACATCTGTATTTCGAAGCCTCGGCGGTGGTGATCGCCCTGGTGCTGCTGGGCAAGTACCTGGAAAGCCGCGCCAAGCGCCAGACTGCCAGCGCCATTCGAGCCCTCGAAGCCTTGCGTCCGGAACGGGCGATTCGGGTGACCGATGGTCACGAGCAAGACGTCGCCATCAGCGCCCTGCGCCTCAATGACCTGGTGATGGTCAAACCCGGCGAACGCTTCCCGGTGGATGGCGAAGTGGTTGAAGGCCAGAGCCACGCCGACGAAGCCCTGATCAGCGGCGAGAGTCTGCCAGTGCCCAAGCAGCCCGGCGACAAGGTCACCGGCGGCGCGATCAACGGTGAAGGCCGGTTGCTGGTGCGTACCCAGGCCCTCGGTGCGGAAACCGTGCTGGCGCGGATCATCCGTCTGGTGGAAGACGCCCAGGCCGCAAAAGCGCCGATCCAGAAACTGGTGGATAAAGTCAGTCAGGTGTTCGTGCCCACCGTTCTGCTGATTGCCCTGGCCACCCTGATCGGCTGGTGGCTGTATGGCGCGCCGATGGAAACCGCGCTGATCAACGCCGTGGCGGTGCTGGTGATCGCCTGCCCGTGCGCCCTGGGCCTGGCCACGCCGACGGCGATCATGGCCGGCACCGGCGTGGCGGCACGCTATGGGATTCTGATCAAGGACGCCGAAGCACTGGAGCGTGCCCATGAAGTCAGCGCGGTGGTGTTCGACAAAACCGGCACCCTGACCTCCGGCGCCCCGCGCATTGCTCATCTGAGTGCCATCGACGGTAATGAGGCGAGCCTGCTGCAATTGGCCGGAGCCCTGCAACGCGGCAGTGAGCATCCGTTGGCCAAGGCTGTTCTGGATGCCTGCGCCGAGCGTGGACTGAAGGTGGCCGATGTCAGCGACAGCCAGTCCCTGACTGGTCGCGGCATCGCCGGCAGCCTCGAAGGGCGTCGCCTGGCGCTGGGCAATCGGCGTCTGCTGGAGGACAGCGGCTTGAGTGCCGGGCCGTTGGCCGACTCGGCGATCGCGTGGGAAAAAGAAGGCCGGACCTTGTCCTGGCTGATCGAACAATCCCCCGAACCCCACGTGCTGGGCCTGTTCGCCTTTGGTGACACCCTCAAGCCCGGCGCGCTGCAAGCGGTGCAACAACTGAGCGCACGAAACATCAGCAGCCATCTGCTGACCGGCGACAATCGTGGCAGCGCCAACGTGGTGGCCCAGGCCTTGGGCATCCACGATGTGCATGCCGAAGTGCTGCCGGCGGACAAAGCCGCCACGGTCGCCGCACTGAAACAGACCGGGGTGGTGGCGATGGTCGGTGACGGCATCAACGACGCCCCGGCACTGGCCGCCGCCGACATCGGCATCGCCATGGGTGGCGGCACCGACGTCGCCATGCACGCGGCCGGCATCACCCTGATGCGCGGCGATCCACGACTGGTGCCGGCCGCATTGGAGATCAGCCGCAAGACCTACGCCAAGATTCGGCAGAACCTGTTCTGGGCCTTCGTCTATAACCTGATCGGCATTCCGCTGGCCGTGTTTGGCGTGCTCAACCCGGTGTTGGCCGGTGCGGCCATGGCGTTGTCGAGCGTCAGCGTGGTGAGCAATGCGCTACTGTTGAAAACCTGGAAACCCAAGGACCTGGAGGACAACCGATGAACATCGGCCAAGCGGCCCGCCACAGCGGCCTGAGCGCAAAGATGATCCGTTATTACGAGTCCATCGGCCTGCTCAAGGCAGCCCATCGCACCGACAGCGGCTACCGGGTATACGGCGAAGACGACCTGCACACGCTGGCGTTCATCAAGCGCTCGCGGGACCTGGGGTTTTCCCTGGAAGAAGTCGGCAAATTGCTGACCCTCTGGCAAGACCGCCAACGCGCCAGCGCCGATGTTAAAGCGTTGGCCCGCCAGCACATTGATGAGTTGAACCAGAAGATCCGTGAACTCGGCCAGTTGCGCGACACCTTGCAGGACCTGGTTGAGCACTGTCAGGGCGATCATCGGCCGGATTGCCCGATTCTCAAGAATCTGGAATCGGGGTGTTGTGTCACCCCGGCCCCATCGTGATTGCAGGTCACCGCAAAACCTGTGGGAGCGAGCTTGCTCGCGATAGCGGTGTATCTGACACATCAATGTTGGATGTGCCGACGTCATCGCGAGCAGGCTCGCTCCTACAAGGGATTTGGATGGCACACAAAAAACCCGGCCGAAGCCGGGTTTTTCTTTAACCGATCACTGCATCCACGGTGGAGGCGGTTCTTCGGTCTTGCCCGGCGGCGCATCGTCCGCCGCGCGTACGGCTTGCTTGCGCTCTTCATCCAGGCGCGCGGCCTCGATCTCGCGCATGATTCCGCCCACGTCGGCCAGCTCTTCCGTGTCGGCGAACTCGCCGGTCAGGACACTGGCCGGGTGCAAGGTGCCAGCCTCGTACAAGGCCCACATTTCCTTGGCGTATTTGGTCTTCTTCAACTCCGGCGCAAACCGCCCGAAGTAGGACGCCATGTTGCCCACGTCCCGCTCCAGCATGCTGAACGCGTGGTTGTTGCCAGCCGCATCCACCGCTTGCGGCAGGTCGATAATCACCGGGCCGGTCGGCGTCAGCAGCACGTTGAACTCCGACAGGTCGCCGTGCACCAGACCGGTACACAACATCAGCACGATCTGCGAAATCAGGAACGCGTGATACTCGCGCGCCTGGTCCGGTTCCAGCACCACATCGTTCAGGCGCGGCGCGGCATCGCCGTACTCGTCGGCCACCAGCTCCATGAGCAGCACGCCTTCGAGGAAGTCGAACGGCTTGGGCACCCGCACACCGGCACTGGCCAGACGGAACAGCGCCGCCACTTCGGCGTTCTGCCAGGCGTCCTCGGTTTCCTTGCGGCCAAACTTGGAGCCCTTGGCCATCGCACGGGCCTGACGGCTGTTGCGCACCTTGCGGCCTTCCTGGTACTCGGCCGCCTGACGGAAACTGCGTTTATTCGCCTCCTTGTAAACCTTCGCGCAACGCAACTCGTTGCCGCAGCGCACCACATAAACAGCTGCTTCTTTACCACTCATGAGTGGGCGCAGCACCTCGTCGACCAGACCGTCCTCGATCAGGGGTTCAATGCGTTTTGGAGTCTTCATCAGCTTTTATTGTGGGTCCTTTATTACCAAACACGCGAAAGTCATTCGTTATACGGCAATCCACTCACGGGGGGGAGGGGTTGCCGACTTATGAACATTGCAGATGCACACAATGTACCGTTCTCATCAGGTAAAACCGACGACCGCCATGGTCGTTCCAGATCATAGCCGAGCCTGCCTCACTTGTTGTGCAGAGGCATTGAGGGCAATTGCGACAGAAGCTGACACCACAGTTCATGCCTTCCGTAGGATTTTTCCCAACAGACCTCAATTTCCTCCGACAACAGCCGAAGTCCTAAGTGACAAAGTGATTTGTCCGACAATCGCTCCCCCAATAATAGCGATGCCGCACTCAAGGACCCGGGTTGACCAAGAACGTTTACGGCTGCCAATAAACCGCGAGTCATCTGCACTGCGTGGGCCTACAAGAAAATCTGGAGCGCGGATGAACATCAAACAGAAGTTGACCTGGGCGTTTGCAATCATCGCCTGCCTGCCCGTGGTGCTGGTCGCCACCCTCGTTGTGCTGAACCTGCGCAGTGATGCCAGGGACGAATTCGTCGACGGCAGTGCCCGCGAGATTCGTCAGGTCAGCAACGCCATGCAATTGTTCTTTGACGGCATCAGCCAGAACGTCGATTACCTGGCCAAGCAGCCGCTGATCCGAAACTCCGACGACAGCCTCAAGACTTACATGGCCGCCAACGCCGAAAGCGTCCCTCAGGGGGAGGCTGACAAAAAAGTCTTCGCCCTGCTCCAGGATCTGGGCAACAGCCACCCTGCCTACGCCTATGCCATCCTCGGCACGGCGGCGGGCGGCTATGTGTCGTGGCCGGATGATCCTAAGCTGAATAACTACGACCCGCGCCAGCGCCCTTGGTACAAGGCCGCCCAGGCCAAACCGGGCAAGCCGTTTCGCACCGAGGCCTACTACTGGGCCCAGGATGACGCGACCTATGTCAGCACCGTGCGCACCATCGACAACAAGCTGGGCACCAACGGCGGCGTGGTCAGCATCGACGTGACGCTCAAGCAGCTCACCGAAATCGTCAA
The DNA here is from genome assembly GCF_058794995.1 of Pseudomonas sp. GW823-FHT06E10. Classification (NCBI taxonomy): domain Bacteria; kingdom Pseudomonadati; phylum Pseudomonadota; class Gammaproteobacteria; order Pseudomonadales; family Pseudomonadaceae; genus Pseudomonas; species Pseudomonas sp. GW823-FHT06E10. The sequence continues at coordinate 14,290 of NZ_JBXAHJ010000005.1, forward strand.
ACAGATCAAGCTCGGTGAAACCGGCTACCTGATGCTGCTGGAAAACACCGGCATGGTCCTGGTGGACCCGAAACAACCGGATCACAACTTCAAACCACTGAACAGCCTTGGCGACGGCTACGCGCAATTGGCCAAGGCCGGCAAGGGCCTGGTGGAAGTGGAGCTGAACGGCGAGCACTACATGGCCAACGTCTGGCCGTCCGAACAACTGGGCTGGACCTTCATCGGCCTGATCAAACAGGACGACGTGATGAGCTCCGCGACCCAGTTGACCTGGTTGATCGCCATCATCGCCGCCGTCCTGGCCGTCATCTTCGCCATCGTCGGCGCCAGTTTTGCCAGCCTCATCGTGCGCCCGATCCGCAGCGTGGCCAGCGGCCTGGAAGGTATCGCCCAGGGCGAAGGCGACCTGACCCAGAACCTGCAAATCCGTGGCAACGATGAAACCGCGCAACTGGCCAACTGGTTCAACCAGTTCCTGACGGCGATTCGCAACCTGATCCAGAACATCGGCGGCGCGGCGGGCAAAATCCTCGCCACGTCCAAGAGTTCGACTCAGGTCTCCAGCGACATGGCCGAAGCCGCCGGACGCCAGCGTGAAGCGGTGGACATGGTCTCCACGGCGTTCCACGAAATGGTCGCCACCGCCAACGAAGTCGCGCGCTCTTGCAGCCAGGCGGCGGAGTCCGCCGACAGTGGCCAGCGCCAGGCGCGCGAAGGTCAGCAACAGATCGATGCGGCGGTGAACAGCGTGGATCGCCTGAGCCAGGAAATCGAACAGTCGGCCCAGTCGATGCAACAGCTCGAACGCGACAGCAACGACATCCAGTCGATCCTGGGGACCATCCGCTCGATCGCTGAACAGACCAACCTGCTGGCGCTGAACGCCGCGATCGAAGCGGCCCGGGCCGGTGAACAGGGACGCGGCTTTGCCGTGGTGGCTGACGAAGTGCGGGCTCTCGCCAAGCGCACGGCCGACTCCACGGCGGAAATCGACGGACTGCTGGGCAACCTGGCCAAACGCACCAGCCAAGTGACCCAACAGATGCACGCCAGCCTGGAAGTGTCCCAGCAATCGGTGACGCGCATCGGCGAGGCACGCAACAGCTTCGGGCAGATCCGCGAATCGGTGGACGTGATCCGCGACATGAACACCCAGATCGCCACGGCGGCGGAACAACAGCATCAGGTGGCTGAAGACATCAACCGGCACATCAGCCAGATCCATGGCGATGCGCAGTTGGTGGCGGAACTGGCCAACTCGGCCCGCCTGGACTCCCAGAGCCTGGCCGGGTTGTCCAATGAACTGGACGGGTTGGTGCGCAGGTTCCGTACCTGATCAACCGGCACACCCCATAACCCTGTGGGAGCGAGCTTGCTCGCGAAAGCGGTATGGCAGTCAACATTGATCTTGACGCTGATGGCCCCATCGCGAGCAAGCCCGCTCCCACAAGGTTTCGGTGTCGCTCACATAATCTGAGCCAGGCACAAAACCTGTGGGAGCGGGCTTGCTCGCGAAAGCGGTATGGCAGTCAACATTGATGTTGAAGCTGATGGCCCCATCGCGAGCAGGCTCGCTCCTACAATTGCGACTGTTCAACGTTCGATAATGGCGGTCACGCCCTGCCCGCCCGCCGCGCAAATCGAAATCAGCCCCCGCCCCTTGCCCGCCGCATCCAGCAACTTCGCCAGGTTGGCGACGATGCGCCCGCCCGTGGCGGCAAACGGATGCCCCGCCGCCAGTGAGCTGCCCTTGACGTTGAGCTTGCTGCGGTCGATCGAACCCAGCGCCGTATCGAGCCCGAGACGGGTTTTGCAGTACTCCGGATCCTCCCAGGCCTTCAAGGTGCACAGCACTTGCGCGGCGAAGGCTTCGTGGATTTCGTAGTAGTCGAAGTCCTGCAAGGTCAGGCCATTGCGCGCGAGCAAGCGCGGTACGGCGTAGACCGGCGCCATCAACAACCCTTCGGCACCGTTGACGAAATCCACCGCCGCCGCCTCACCGTCACGCCAGTAGGCCAGAATAGGTAACCCGCGTGCCTTGGCCCATTCCTCGCTGCCCAGCAGCACCAGTGACGCGCCATCGGTCAGTGGCGTGGAGTTGCCGGCGGTCAGGGTGCCCTTGGCGCTTTTCTCATAGGCCGGCTTGAGCGCGGCGAGCTTTTCCAGCGTGGAGTCCGGGCGCAGGTTGTTGTCGCGGGTCAGGCCCAGGAACGGTGTCATCAGGTCATTGTGCCAGCCCTCGGCGTAGGACGCCGCCAGTTTCTGATGGCTCTCAAGCGCCAATTGATCCTGTGCCTGGCGAGGGATGTTCCAGGTCTGGGCCATCAGCTCGCAATGCTGGCCCATGGACAACCCGGTACGCGGCTCGCCGTTGCGCGGGAATTCGGGGATCAGGTGTTTGGGACGCAATTGCAGGAAGGTTTTCAGTTTGTCGCCGGTGGTTTTCGCGCGGTTGGCTTGCAGGAGGATTTTGCGCAGGCCTTCGCTGACACTGATCGGCGCATCCGAGGTGGTGTCCACGCCACCGGCGATGCCGCAATCGATCTGGCCCAGGGCAATCTTGTTCGCCACCAGCAGTGCCGCTTCCAGCCCGGTGCCGCACGCCTGCTGGATGTCATAGGCCACAGTGGCGGGCGACAGTCGCGAACCCAGTACGCACTCGCGCGTGAGGTTCATGTCTCGCGACAACTTGAGCACCGCCCCGGCGACCACTTCACCAATGCGCTGGCCGTGCAGGTTGTAACGTTCGATCAGGCCTTCGAGGGCGGCGGTGAGCATCACCTGGTTACTGGCAGTGGCATAGGGGCCGTTGGAGCGGGCGAAGGGAATCCGGTTACCGCCGATGATCGCGACGCGGTGCAGTTGGGTCATGAAAAGCTCCTGATGAATGATCTGAACCGAACACAGCCCCCTGTGGGAGCGGGCTTGCTCGCGAAAGGGCCGGCACACTCAACATCGTTGTTGGCTGATACACCGCCATCGCGAGCAAGCTCGCTCCTACAATGTAACCAAGCGTAGGCCTTATCTCGTGGATCGAACGACTGATCGCCATTCATGGTCCACACTTTGATCCCCAGCTTTCGGAGCGTGTTCCATGTCTGACCGCTATATCGACTTCGCCAATTCGTCCATCGGCCATCGCCTGGTCGGCGCCCTGGGGTTGCCGACACCGACCAGACTGGAGCGCTGGCAAGCGGGCCGGTTGCGACCTGTAGAAGGCGCCCTGCTGATTGGAGGCGGGCCGTTGGCCGAACACGTCAGCGCTTTCGCCAACCGTCTGACCGACGCGATCTACAGCTACGGCACCGAGCCTTCGATGGTCACGGCCTGGATTCCCGGCCATGGACCGAAACTCAAGGCCGTGGTGTTCGACGCCAGTGACCTGCTGCACACCGATCAGCTCAAGCAACTTCGCGAGTTTTTCCAGCCGCTGATGAAAAACCTCGACCACTGTGCGCACCTGGTGATTCTCGGGCGCGATCCGCAAACCTTGCGCGACCCGTTCGCCGCCAGTGCCCAGCGTGCCCTGGAAGGTTTCAGCCGTTCACTGGCCAAGGAGTTACGCAGCGGTGGCACCCTGCAATTGATCTACGTCGGTGAAGGTGCCGAGGGGCAACTGGAAGGCCCGCTGCGGTTTTTCCTCTCACCGAAAAGCGCCTTCGTGTCCGGGCAGGTCATTCGCTTGAATCCGTGTTTGACGCCCGTCACCGACTGGACACGCCCGCTCGCCGGGCGCAAGGCACTGGTCACCGGTGCGGCGCGCGGTATCGGTGCCGCCATTGCAGAAACCCTGGCCCGCGATGGTGCCGACGTCATCCTGCTCGACGTGCCGCCGGCCAAAACCGATCTCGAAGCCCTCGCCGCGCGCCTCGGCGGGCGCACCATCACCCTCGACATCTGCGCCGAAGACGCCGCCGCGCAGTTGATTGAACAACTGCCCGACGGGCTCGACATCGTGGTGCACAACGCCGGCATCACCCGGGATAAAACCCTGGCCAACATGACCCCGGAATACTGGGACGCGGTGCTGGCGGTCAACCTCAATGCGCCGCAAGTGCTGACCAAAGCCCTGCTCGACAGCGGCGCCCTGCACGACAACGGCCGGGTGATCCTGCTGGCGTCCATCAGCGGCATCGCCGGCAATCGCGGGCAAACCAATTACGCGGCGAGCAAGGCTGGGTTGATCGGATTGGCGCAAGCCTGGGCGCCGCTACTCCACGAGCGCAGCATCAGCATCAACGCCGTGGCACCGGGCTTCATCGAAACGCAGATGACCGCGCACATTCCCTTCGGCCTGCGCGAAGCCGGACGCCGCATGAGTTCGCTTGGCCAGGGCGGCCTGCCCCAGGACGTCGCCGAGGCCGTGGCCTGGCTCGCGCAACCGGGCACCGGCGCGTTTACCGGGCAAGCGTTGCGCGTATGCGGGCAAAGCGTTCTGGGGGCTTAAGGATGATCACCGACTGGCACACACTCAACCGCGAACCCGGCCTGCCGGGATTGTACGCACGAGCGGCGACACGGCGAAAAATCACGGGCACCACCCTACCCGATTCGGGTTTGCGTTGCTGGGTCGAAGCCGATCCCAAGCGCCTGGCGGCTTATCGCAAGGTCTGTGGTTTCGCCGACAACGGCCTGCTGCCACCGACCTACCCGCACATCCTCGGGTTTGCCTTGCAGATGCAACTGCTCACGACCAGGGACTTCCCGTTCCCGCTACTGGGCCTGATTCACCTGAGCAATCGCGTTCGTGTACTGCGTCCCATGGGTGGAGTGAATCGGGTGTGCGTCAGCGTGCAAGTGCAGAACCTGCAACCCCACGCCAAAGGCGCGACGTTCGATCTGCTGACCACCCTCGACGATCAGTTGGGGCCGTTGTGGGAAGCGGAAAGCCGGATGCTCTGTCGCGGCGTCAAACTCGAAGGTGAACCGCTCGAAGAGAGCCTGGTATCCAGCCTGGCCCTGAGCGAAGTCGAGCACTGGAAAGCGCCTTCGGACATCGGCCGGCAATACGCCAAGGTGTCCGGCGACTACAACCCGATCCACCTGAGCGCGGCCAGCGCCCGACTCTTCGGCTTCCCGACCGCCATCGCCCATGGCCTGTGGAACAAGGCACGCACGTTGGCTGCGCTGGCCGGGCATCTGCCTGTAGCGAATGTCGAGATCGCGGTGCAGTTCAAGAAACCGGTACGGTTGCCCAGTGAGGTGACGTTACTGGCCAGTGCGCCAGGGCCGAGCGGGGATTTTCAGTTGGTGGGTGTTGGGGAGCTGGAGCATATGGTCGGGCATTGGCGGCCGGTTGCCTGAGAAAGCTGATACCTCGACGTGGCGAGGGCGCTGGCTCCTCGCCACAAAAGCTCCGCGGTTAGTTTTGCGGATCGAGATTATCCAGCGCCCGGTTCACCGCCAGCTCACCCAGCATGATCACCTGCGCAATCCCCAGCAGGGTGTTGCGCTGCGAGCCCTCCAGAAAACCTGCGAAATCACTCGCCATCACACTCGCCGACGCCAGCGACTCACAGGCGTGGGCCAGCAGGGTCTCGGTATCGATGTCCGGGGCGATGACGAACAGAGTGCTGGGTTTGTGAACGGCAGGTGGCTTGGGCGGATTGAGGTAGTGATCGAGGGCGCGGTCGGCGACTTCGTGGAGTTTATTTGAGTGAGGGGATTGGTAGGGGGAAACGTCGTCGGTTTCGGGGGGATTTGGGGTGGGTTTGAACATGGTGAAGCTCCATTCTTGGATTCGGAGTTCGCCATCACTGCGACCAAGCAGAAGGGTGGCGAACCGTACGCAGGTTGGTCGACCAGGGAATGGAAACCCGGCAGGGCCTAAGCCCTCCCACGCACAGCTCGCCATTAAGCAAGCACAAAAATGCCGCTCACGCGGCACTGTGCGCCATTCTAAACCCGGGCGACCAAACCCGATCACTGATTTTGCAGCGACAGACAAAGGCTAGAGATCGCGCTTCCGACGGACAACCTGAGAAACATGTCGGAGATTTCCTCGGGATCTGAGGAAAACTACACAGGAATGTGTTGGCTGAAAGGACGTCATCGCGAGCAGGCTTCTACAGTTGGGCTGGGTACATCTGAAAGAAATAGATCGGCTGGCAGGCCGTCTTCGCGGGCAAGCCCGCTCCCACAGGGTCGAGGTACATCCGCCAAATTCAGTTCGGCTGTCAGGCCGCCTTCGCGAGCAAGCCCGCTCCCACAATAGGTCGGCGTACACCCGCTGCTTCTCACCACTCATCAGGCCGAGCGTTAGCTCGCCTGCAGCTCTTGATCTTGATCCACCCGCCCCCTCGGCAGGCTGAGCGGAGGTGTTCATCCGGGGATTGGCGCGCAGCGCCGTTCGACGCAGTCGAACTCATTGTATGTAGGTCGAAGCGAAGCCGACCGGAGGGCAATGCCCCCGGATGAATACCGCAGCGAAGGAACCCCGAGCCTAAGCGAGGGGCCGTACGTAAGGGGCGAGACCTTTTGGTTACTTTTGGGGCGTTTGCCAAAAGTGACCCGCTGTAAGAGCGGAACCGTAAGCAGCCGTTGCCGAAGAAATGGATATGTACACAACCCAAACCTCCGTTTTGGCGGAATGATTCTATGCTGACATTACTCAGTGATGGTCAAGGTAGACGCACTCATGAAAGCCAGCCTCCCCCACAAACAAAGAAGTGCCGCCGCGAATGAGTTCGCCCTGGGATTGCTGACCGCCGCCATTCATCTGAACCTGCCGGGCATCGGACAAGTACCGAATCTGCCGGCGACCCTCACGACCAGTGCGAGTCTGCAATTTTGAGTGCCGGGGACAAACTCTTCGGGCGCCTGCTCCATCGCCATCCGCCGCCCCCGCCGGAACCGCAAGAGGCACCGCGGGTGCACAGTTTCGGATTGCAGATGCAGCTCAATGCCGAGGGGCGTGTCGTTCAACTGAGCGGTCCGCTGCGGCACTTGCTGGCCCAGCACCCCCCCAGCGAGCAGGCACCGCATCTGTTCGACTTCCTGTTGCCCCACAGCAGCCTCGTCATCGAAGGCTCGCCGGCGGACTGGCAGGGGCAAACCCTGGACCTGGACTTCTACAGCCTCAACGGCCCCCCGCTGCATTTGCGCGGCTGGGCGCAGCCCTTGGCCGATACCTGGTTGTTGCAGATGCTGGACATCGGCGACCTGCTGCTTGAGCGCCTGCAATCGCGCAACCGCGAACAATGCCAGGTGCTGGCGCAGCAAATCGCCGAACAGTTGCGCCTGTGCAGCCTGACGCGCCTGCCCGAGGTGCTGACCGAGCAACTGCAAAGCCTGGCCCAGCGTTTTCAGATCCCCTGCATTGCTCTCGCCTTGCTCGATGAGCAGGAACATGGTTGGCAGATTCACCAGCACTACGCCGCCCTGGATGCACCGCAACTGTGGCAAAACGGTCAACGCCTGGGTACGGGGCTGGACAGTTTGAGCGGCTCGGCACCGCAGCACCTGACCCCGCGCGAACACCCGCGCCTGCAAGGTACGTTCGGCAATACCGATGGCTTCGTCGTGCCCTATCATGATGCGCAAGGGGTGGTCGCCTGGATGCTGTGCGGTTTCTACACGGCGCAAAAACGCGCCCCCGATGTCACGGAACGCGACTGGCTACAAATCACCGCCGCGCTCGCCAGTCCCTTGCTCGGGCGCCTGCGCGAGCACCGGCATCACCTGCAACTGGAACGCCTGGAATCGCTGCAAGCCTTGCTGGGAACAGGCTGGTGGGAAGTTTTCAGCGACAGCGACGAGGTTCAGTTGGCACCTTCGCTGGCCACTACCCTGAACCTTGGAATGTCGCGTTTATCCATGCAGGACTGGCTCGATCAGGTGTATCCCGCCGACCGCGAAGAGCTGCGCATCTGCCTGCAAGACTTGCAGGAGACTGGCACTCCCCTGCTGCTGTGCGTGCGCCTGTATCGCCCCTACGGTGCGCCCGCACCCGCCTGGTATCGCCTGCAAGGCCAGGCGCTGGGCGCGGGAAAAAACCGTCGTCTGGTGGGGTTCATGCTCGACATCAGCGACATCAAGAACCAGGAACAGAGCGCCATCGTCGCCCATGCACGCCTGGACAATCTGATCGCCAGCTCTCCGGCGGTGATTTACGTACAGCGCTATGTCGACGGTGCGTTGCACCCGGTGTTCTTCAGCGACAGCCTGTTGCCACTGCTCGGCTGGACCCTCGCCGACTGCGCACCCGGGGCGCTGGGGGAGCGGGTGCATCCCGACGACCGACTGCAGTATTTCGAGCGCACGCGGCTGTTGCTGCGTGAAGGCTCGGTGCGCGCCCGCTATCGGTTGCGTGACAGTCACGGCGACTATCACTGGCTGCTGGATGAAGCGAAGTTGTTGCGCAACGACCTCGGCCTGCCGGTGGAAGCCGTGGGTCTGTGGCTGGACATCACCGAAGCGACCCTGGCCACCGAACAGGTCAGGCAGAGTGAAGAACGCTACCGGATGTTGGTGGAAGACTCGCCGGCGATGATCTGCCGCTACCAGCCGGACTTGACCCTGACCTTCGGCAACCGCCCGCTGGCCACCTGTCTGGAGTTGGCGCCCGAACAATTGCCGGGGGTGAATCTGGGCGACTGGATGTCCGGGGAACAGCGCACTGCATTCATCCAGCGGCTGAACCGACTGAGCCCCGAGTTTCCGGTCAGCACCGCCGAGATCAACCTGCAACTGCCCGGCTGCGAACACGCCTGGTGGATCTGGTCCGATCGTGGGGTGTTCGATGAACAGGGCCGGTTGCTCGAGGTCCAGGCCGTGGGGCGCGACAACACCGAGGTGCGGCGCGCGCAGCAGCAGCTCACACAAAGCGCGAAAATGGCCACCCTCGGAGAAATGGCCACCGGCCTGGCCCATGAGATCAACCAGCCGCTGAACGTGATGCGCATGGCTATCGTCAACGTACTCAAGCGCCTGAACAACGGCGAAGTACAGGTCGATTACCTGATCGACAAGCTCACGCGCATCGACACGCAAGTGCAGCGTGCCGCGCGGGTGGTGGACCACATGCGGGTGTTCGGCCGCCGCTCGGAAACCGAGCAGCAACCGTTCAACCCGGTCCAGGCCATCGAAGGCACGCTGTCACTGTTGTCCGAGGACCTGCGCGACAAAGGCGTCGACCTGCGCATCAGCGAGACCGGTTTTGAGGTGCAGGTGCGCGGCTATGTCGATCAGCTTGAACAGGTACTGATCAACCTGATGGTCAACGCTCGGGACGCGTTGCTCGGCAAGCGCGAAACCCTGCCCGGGTTCAAGCCGTGGATTTCGCTGTACACCGAACGGGATACACACTCGGTACGCCTGTGGGTCGAGGACAACGGCGGCGGTATCGACCCGCGTTTGCTGGAGCGGATTTTCGAGCCGTTCTTCACCACCAAACCGGTGGGCTTCGGCACCGGTCTGGGGCTCTCGGTGAGCTATGACATTGTCGAGAACATGGGCGGCAAGCTGAGCGTCAGGAACTCCACCGAGGGTGCGCGTTTCTGCATAGAACTGCCGATTGTGCTGCCGGATCAGATCGCCGGGGATGGGCGTCCCGAGTGACAACGGAGGTTGGCACCCACCTCGACTTTGTTCAGGTCGATCCCCAGGCTCGCCAGTGCCAGGCATAAAAACCCCTGTAGGGCACAGGGGTTGAGAGACTGGCTGACTCTAGGATGCGTGCGGCGGGTAGTTGGCCAATATCCGCGTGACCGTTTCCCAGATGGCATCGCGACGATCCGTCGGGTTCGGCGTGCGGCTGAGTATCTGTTCGTCACTGCCACGCCACACCAGTTTGCCGTCCTTGCCATCGAGCAGGTCGATCTGGATGGTCGCCACTTTGTAGCTGACGTTGCGGGTTTCGTTATACATAGGGGCGCCGTAGTAGCCATACCACGGGTTACCCCAGCCGCCACCGTAATTGGTGGTCACCTGTTGTTGCCGCTCTTCGACAATCAGGTAGGTCTGCACATTCAAATCGCCCTTGGCGCCTGCGGCGGCCGGGCGCAGACCGCGCTGATCCAGTTGATCGGCAACCGCCTGACGGATGCGCTGCTCGGTCAGGTCGCTCTTGATCCGTGGATCGTCGGGACGGTATTGCAGGGCGGGTTCTTTCCAGGTCCAGCTGCGATAGGCAGCAAAGTCGCGGCTGGCGTCGAAGTCATGATTGACCTGGTTGGCGGCGCAGGCACTGAGCAGCGCGGCCACTGCCAGTAAAACAAAACGGCGGAACATGATGAGTCTCCGGTTGAAGGCATGATCCTGCGGAATGCTTCTTATCTACAAGAAGCTAACTAGGAGGATACGCCGACATTGCCTTTTTCACAGCCTCCCGTATGGCATCGGCCCGCTCGCTTTCGCTGCCCCGGTTGCCGGTTTCAGCGCTGGAGCTCCACACCGGCTGGCCGCTCCTGGCGTCAAACATATCCACCTGAACCACCACGACTTGCTCCTGATAGGTACGAACGACAGGTACGGTGGCGTACCCGCCATACCCAGGGCCGTAGCCGTTGTAGCCACCATAACCGCCGCCGTAATAGTCGTCCTGTACCTGGCGCAAACGGGTTTCCAGGCGCAGGTCGGCGCTGACAAACAGGTCGGCCGGGCGATTGTCGTGCAACGGGCGCAAGCCGCGTTGATCCAGCGCATTGCTGACCGCTTCGGCGATCTGTGCCGAGTCGGCCCAGGCGGTGCCCGGTGGCAGATGCCCGTCGAGCCAGGCCCAACTGCGGTAGCGCCCATAGTCACGGGGGGCTGCCGGGTAAGCGCTGCGGTCAAAGGTGTTGGCGGCCTGGGGCGGCGCCGGTGGCAATGGGTTGGACGTGGCGACATAGGGGTTGCTGCCCTGACAGGCAGCCAGCCCCAGGCAGAACACCAGTACACCTGAATGACTTTTCATTGCGTGCTCCGATCAGACAGGCCGACAGATCCAGTGCAAGTAACGTCCAAGCCCGGCAAAGCTCGGATGACGACGGTGGGCCAGTTCCATTTCCAGCAGGTCCGCCAGCTCGGCGCGGGCCTGGAATTCCACCGGCATGTAATCGTGGAAAACCCGCACGCCACTCATGGTTTCGACCTGCCACAGACCTTCAAGTTGCGCCGCCAGCTCACGCGGATCAAGGGGCTGTTGCGGGGTCAGGCTCTGCTTTTCGCCGGCCATGTCGTTCTTGCGCATCTTGCGGAAATGCCCCTTGAGCAAGTTGCGATATATCAGCGCGTCACGGTTGTAGAACGCCAGGGACAGCCAGCCGTCAGCCTTGGTCAGCTGATGCAGCACCGGCAGGATGGCGTGGGGTTCGGCCAGCCATTCCAGCACGGCGTGGCACAACACCAGGTCGTAGGGTTCGGTGAGTTGCCCGAGCAGCTCCTGCCAGGGTGCCTGAATGAACGTGGCGCTCTGCCCTGCTTCGGCAAAACGCTGGCGGGCGCCTTCGAGCATCGGCTCGGCAGGCTCGGCGAGGGTCACCTGATGGCCCCGCTCGGCCAGCCACAACGACATGTGGCCAAGGCCAGCGCCGATGTCCAGCACGCGCAGCGGCCGGTCGGGCAAGACTTCGGCCAGATCGGCCTGCAACACCGCCAGACGGATCGCGCCTTTGGCACCGCCGTAGATTTTTTCGGCGAAACGGGTCGCCAGTTGATCGAAATGACGGTCGCTCATCAGCTGAACCTCCGTTCGCTGTCCGCCAGTTTGCTGCGCACCACGGCGTCCATGTCCAGGCCCAGTTCGCTGCATAGCAGCAATAGATAAAGCACGATGTCACCGACTTCCTGCCCGGCGTGGGCGAGTTTGTCCGCCGGCAACTGGCGTGACTGGTCTTCGGTCAGCCACTGGAAAATTTCCACCAGCTCGGACATTTCCACGCTCGCGGCCATGGCCAGGTTTTTCGGGCTGTGAAATTGCCGCCAGTCATTGCGGTCACGAATGGCGTGCAGGCGTTCGGTCAGTTCAACAAGGTTCATCGGGCTCTCCTGAAGACGTATAGCTTCGGGGGGATCACAGGTGAAGGCAAGGGCAGAAGATGCATGTTCTCTGTGCAACCCTCTATGCTTGTGGGAACTCGGCAGCCTGATCGACAGCCCAAGACTCAATTCTCTTTAAACAGGACGTTCACTTCATGCAGGTAGAAGGTTTTTCCGAATGGCTCGGCCAGGTACTCGGCTCGATCATCCGCTTCATCGTTGATGGCCTCAGTGGTCTGTTCAATCTGTTGAGCAACGCCAGCAGCAATTTCATCGAAGGCCTGTCCCAGGCGCTGGGCATGGATACCTCGGTCATCAGCATCGTGACCTTGATCCTCGGCCTGATCCTGCTGTGGTCAGCGATCCGCGCCTTTCTCAATGCGTCGTTCATCATGGGTTTCATCTGGTTGGTGCTGGGGCTGTGGTTGCTCAGCTGGATCATCCACTGACCCCACCGAACACCTGTGGGAGCGAGCTTGCTCGCGATGGCGTCGGCACATCAAAAATTGATTCAACTGAAAGAGCGCTATCGCGAGCAAGCTCGCTCCCACATTGGATCTCTGGTGTTTTATGAATTGAGCTCACTTAGCTAATCCGTTTTCACCGCTACAATGCCCGCTCCTCCAAGGAGCCTGCATGTCCAACCTGACCGCCGACTGGCGCGACCACCCTACCCATCGCCGGGTCTGGGCACTCGCCGCGCCGATGATTCTCTCGAACATTTCCGTACCGCTGGTGGCATTGGTCGACAGCACCGTCATCGGTCACCTGCCCCACGCCCATCAACTCGGCGCCGTCGCGGTCGGGGCCAGTCTGTACACCTTCCTTGCCTGGGCCATGGGCTTTCTGCGCATGGGCTCCACCGGGTTCGCCGCCCAGGCAGCGGGGCGTGGGGATGGTGCCGCCTTGCGGCAGATTCTGTTGCAAGGCCTGCTGCTCGCCATCGGCCTGGCCGTGGTCCTGGGTGCGGTGGGCGTGCCTTTGAGCGGGGTCGCGTTGCATTTCATGCAACCGTCGGCTGAGCTCGATCAGCTGACCCGCGAGTTCTTCCATACCCGCCTGTTCGGCCTGCCGGCGGCGCTCGCCAGTTATGCCCTGGTCGGCTGGTTCCTCGGCACCCAGAATGCCCGGGCACCCCTGGCGATTTTGCTGAGCACCAACCTGGTCAACATTGCCCTGAACCTGTGGTTCGTCCTCGGCCTGGAATGGGGCGTGGTCGGTGCTGCCCGGGCCTCGGTGATTGCCGAATGGACCGGCGCACTGATCGGCTTGCTGATGACTCGCAAAGCCCTGCGCGCCTACCCCGGGCATATCGTCTGGGCGGCATTGGCGCTGTGGCAGAGTTGGCGGCCATTGCTGGCGGTCAACCGCGATATCTTCATCCGCAGCCTGGCACTGCAATCGGTGTTCTTCCTGATCACGGTGCAAGGCGCACGGCTTGGCGACGCCACGGTCGCGGCCAACGCTCTTTTGCTCAATGGCCTGCTGCTGACCGCCCACGCCCTCGATGGCCTGGCCCACGCTGTCGAAGCCCTGTGCGGACATGCTCTTGGCGCCCGTAACCGCGATGCCCTGCGCCGTTCATTGGTAGTGGCCGGTGGCTGGTCGTTGCTCGCAAGCCTGGGCTTTGCCGCGCTGTTTCTGTTCGCCGGGCATCTGTTCATCGAGATGCAGACCGACATTCAAAGTGTGCGCGACACCGCGTTCATCTACCTGCCCTACCTCGCCGTACTGCCGCTGATTGCCGTCTGGAGTTACCTGCTCGACGGCCTGTTCATCGGCGCCACCCGCGCCCGGGAGATGCGCAACGGCATGCTGCTGACCGTGGCGCTGGTGCTGCCTTTCAGCTGGGCACTGCAAGGCGGGGGCAACCATGGCCTATGGATAACCTTTCTGTTGTTCATGCTGCTGCGCAGCCTGACCCTTGGCATGATCGCCTGGCGCCTGCGCCGTAACGATGGCTGGTTCGCCGGCGGTATTCACTGATCGGGCGTGGCCCCGACAATCAATTTCGACCTCATGGCCAGGGTGGATCGTTCTGCCACCGGTTTCGCAGGTGATCGAGGCGTTCCTGTTGAGTTCCGCCCGGCAACGGCTGCACGGGCACCGCGTCGGGATACTGCAGGCGTAGCCATATCCAGCCATCAAGCACCGGGCGCTCGCTGAACCCCAGCGCGATCCCCTCCTGCACATGAGCCCACAGGCGGGGGAAATCGACACCGGTGGATCGGTTCCAGCGCCAGGCATGCTGCTCGAGCAGGCAGGTTTGCAATTTTCCCTGCTGCCCAACGCTGAGGCTTTCCTCGACTGCCAACGGGCTGACCGACAACCCCGGGCTGGACAAGCGCTGCCAGCCCTCACACCCCATCGCGCGGTCGGCCCAACTACCGCCGAACCAGCGTAACTGGTGGATAGGTCCTAGCCAGCGACTCAGTTCAACCGCATCGCAGGCATCGAAAAAGTAACTGGCCGTGGTTGGGTTATAGTAACTCAGAAGGGCCCGGTGCAGGCCAAGCGTGACCGTGAGCATGCGCCGCAAATGCGCCAGCAACGACGAAGCGCCCGCCTCGCTGACCACCAGCAGTCCGGGCCAGCGTTTTCCGTCGACGGTGCATAAATCCGCCAGTGCCGGGCAGGTGCGCAGATCGACCAGGACCGGCCCCTGTTCATGCAGTGCATGCCACTCCGTGCCTTCGAACAACCCGAACCATCGGGCCTGGGCAAACATTTGCCGAAGTGTGACACCCGCCTGCGGCGTGCCCGGCACATCCAGCAACAACCACTGAGGGGGTGCCTCGGGCGTACGTGTGGCAATCATGCTCCAGAGCTCTGGCCAAGCTGCGTCGCCAGACGACAGGTGCACAAAGCCTGTGCGCAATGGTTGAAGCTGCCGCCACCGGGTAGCAGGCACAACATCAGCAATGGCTCCCCCGAGCGCAACCATTGCTCCAGGCCCTCATCATGGGTGCAGCCGGGCTGGGGGGTGTCGGCGTCCGTCACCTCGACCGTTGCCGGCGCATGCAGTACCCCGGTTATCTGCGGTTGATCGGGATCGCCCTCGACAAAACCCACGACCACCTCGGTCCCTTCCCGTATCGGCGTGAACGTCGAGGCCTGCAACTGCCTGGCCAGGGGCAGCCAGCAATGACTGGGCGTCGCCCCTTCGCCCTGATAAAGCCAGTCGAATTGCACCGGTACCGGCCTTTGCGGGTCAGGGCTTGGCTCATCGACCTCGACGACCCACGCCCGTTGCGGGCCATGCATCCTTGGTTCGATCGTCACACAGGGCGGTTTGATGGGTGCCGGCCAGTGCAGGGCACGGGCCTGGTTGTGATAAGGCGTCGTCGTATCCTGGCTGCCCCAATGCTCAACGCTGGTCAGCAGCCAGAGCCGATTGCAATCGGCAACCGGATGACCGGACAGCGGCATCAGTCGACCGCTGCGCAAGGTTGCCAGGTCCGTCCGGCATTCGGCGCACTGCACGGCCGTCCCACCGCTACGCCGACGTTCGAACTGCCGCACCGCCGGTCGATCGCCCTCGCTGCGCAATACCACAGGTTCGCCGGTTGGAAAATGCTGCCGGTCATCACCAAACACCACACAGTGCCCGCGGGCCCGGTGTTCGAAGTGGTAGTGAAGCCCCTCCTGGGCGCACAGTCGCTGGAGAAATTGCAGGTCTGACTCTCGATATTGTGTGCAAAAATCCCGGGGCGGGTATTGGCCACTTAGCTCCAGACGTCGATCCTTGCCGGTAATGCCGTGCTCCTTGAGGACCTGGTCGAGGATTTGCGGCACTGATCGGGCACTGAAGATTCGCTGGCTGAAGCGCTGGGCCAGGCAAGCCAGTTTTGGCCCCAGGCGCACCTGGCAGAGTCGGGGTCCGCTGGTGTGGTCACGCTGGACGAGCTCATGCAATTGTCCATGCACGTAGCTTCCGGCTGGTCCGAAATGCAACGAGGCAGGGCGATACAGCAAACTGGCAAGGTCAAGCACCGGGTCTTCGATCAGCAGTTCCAGGTCGAACACGAACGGCTCGCTGATGGCTTCTCTGCCGGTAAAGACCAGGACCTCTAAGGAATCGGGCAGACCTGCTACATCCAGACGAAATGACGGTTCGCTGACTGGATTGAACATCGGCGTTTCTCTACAGGAGGGGCGGCCGGGGATTCTCGCTGAGAGACATGGCCGAGTAGAGTGCCGAAATACAAATTAGGAAATAACCTACGCGAAAAGAAGACCAAATGCGTTGGGTCGTCGAAGATGCTGGAAATTTCGCCTGGAACAGGAGAATTGCCGCACCAGGTCATCTGAAATTTCCGCAGCGAACGGTAAATTTTCAGACGACCTGATGAGCGTGACGCTTACCTCAGGAAGACAGGTAAGACGAACGGGTCAGCCCCAGACGCAAGGCATCGAGGAACTGCGTGCGCTCGGTTGCGCTGATGCGGGCACTGGCGCACTTGTCGCGGTAGTGGGTCATCAGTTCTTCCGGCGACAAGTGCACGTAACGCAGCATGTCTTCGATGGTGTCGTGGGTTTCGATACCGGCGTGGTACACGCTGCCATCGGCGTTCTGGTAGATGTTCACCGAATCGGTATCGCCGAACAGATTGTGCATGTCGCCAAGAATTTCCTGGTAGGCACCGACCAGGAACACACCCAGCAAGTAGTCCTCACCTTCTTTCAACGCGTGCACCGGCAAGCTGGTCTCGATGCTCTGCTCGTCGACGTACTGGTTGATCTTGCCGTCGGAGTCACAGGTCAGGTCTTGCAGTACCGCACGACGCAGCGGCTCTTCGTCGAGACGGTGCAGCGGGATGATCGGCAGGACCTGGTCGATGGCCCAGGTGTCCGGCAGGCTCTGGAACACCGAGAAGTTGCAGATGTACTTGTCGGCCAGCTTGTCGTTGAGTTCGTCCAGCACCTGACGGTGGGAACGCTGGCGTGCCTTCAACGAGTTGTGCAGGCGACGGCACACGGCGAAGTAGCACTGCTCGGCCAGGGCTTTCTCGGCCAGGGTCAGCTTGCCGTCGGCGTACTGGGAGGCAACATCACTCATGTAGTGCGTGGCGCGCCAGTAGGTTTCGGTGACCATTTCGATGTCGGTCGGACCCAGCAGGTCCACCAGCCACTGCACGGTTTCCGGCAGCGCTTCCTTGTTCTCGATCTGCGGCACGTCGTCGTTGTGTTTCTCGACGTCGGTCACCTGGATCACCAGCATCGCGTGGTGCGCGGTCAGGGAACGGCCGCTTTCGGAGAAGATGTTCGGGTGCGGCAGGCTCTGTGCATCGCAGAATTCCTTGAGCATCCCGACCACGACACCGGCGTAGTCGTCCATGTCGTAGTTGATCGAACTGGCATTACGCGAGTGCGTGCCGTCGTAGTCCACGCCCAGGCCACCGCCGACGTCGATGTGATCCACCGGAAGGCCGAGGTTGCGCAATTCGCCGTAGTAACGGATCGCTTCCTTGAAGCCGTGCTGGTAGTCCGCCAGGTTGGCGATCTGCGAACCCATGTGGAAGTGCAGCAGGCGAATGCCCTGGTCCAGGCCCGCCGCGCGGAAACGCTCGACCACCGACAGCAGTTGCGCCGCCGACAGGCCGAACTTGGATTTTTCACCGCCGGTGTCCGCCCACTTGCTCGAGGCCAGGGACGACAGGCGCACGCGCAGGCCGACCTGAGGCTTGACCTTGAGCGAAGCCGCTTCTTCGATCACCAGGCCGACTTCGGATTCTTTCTCGATCACGATGAACACGTTGTGGCCGAGCTTCTGGCCCATCAGCGCCAGGCGAATGAACTCGCGGTCCTTGTAGCCGTTGCAGACGATGGTGCCGCCCTTCGGCGCCAGTGCCAGCACCGCCAGCAGTTCAGGCTTGGAGCCGGCTTCCAGGCCGATAGAAACGTTCTGGGTGGCGATGATGTTTTCGATCACCGCTTCCTGCTGGTTCACCTTGATCGGGTACAGCGCGGTGTACTTGCTCTGGTATTCCAGACGCTCGATGTTGGCGTCGAATGCGCCGGTCAGCTGACGCACGCGGTCTTGCAGGATGTCCGGGAAACGGACCAGCAATGGCAAGGACAGGCCGCTTTTGCGCAGCTGGTCGACTTGCTCGTACAGGTCGATAGGCGAGCTGCTCGGACCGTTCGGACGAACTTCGACGCGACCGGCGTCATTGATCGCGAAATACCCGGCCCCCCAATGGCGAATCCCGTAAACACTGCGGCTGTCCGCAACTGTCCATTGGCTGCCATCGTCTTTGCGTGTGCGTCGTACGGACATCGAAGTCCCCTATAAAGAAGTCATAGTGCGTCGCCTGGGTTCAGGCCGGCGCAGTCTAAAGAATGAAAATGACGGTTCGTCAACGAGGCAATAGACCCCGCCGACCGCAGTGAGTTTAGATACCGGTCATGAACAGGCTCTGTGAAAACCATGTAGACGATGCCGGACCTGAATGTCATCAGGACCGGATCAAGCCGAGGGTGGTTTTCACAGAGGCTGCTAGCCGCCGGACTTCTTCGCTTTGAAACCGAGCTTGATCAGTTCTGCCAAGAGTAGCTCGACATGATCGCCCTGGATTTCGATGACACCGTCTTTCAGCGCCCCACCGGTACCACAACGTTTCTTCAACGTCGTGGCCAGGTCCTTGAGCGCGTCTTCAGCCAACGGCACGCCGGTGATGGTGGTCACCGTCTTGCCGCCACGGCCCTTGCTTTCGCGACGCACGCGAGCGATGCCGTCGCCGGCCGGGATAACGGTCTGTCTGCAGATGCAGGCGTCCACCGGTTTACTGCATTCCGGGCAATGACGACCTGCGTCGGTGGAAAATACCAGGCCGCCCAAGGCGGCGAAGGATGCGGCTTTTTTGGCCACCGGCAATCCTCTTCGGAGGACAAAGACTGGTCGCAGCACTTGGGAAGGCTATCGACCGCGAAGCCCCACTCAGGCAGGGGCAGCGCTACTGAAACGGTACGACATTCATTTCACTGCAGGAGCGAGCTCGCTCGCGATGAACTCAAAAGCGACGCGTTCATTCTGGATGCCCGCGTTATCGTTGACGTCCATCGCGAGCGAGCTCGCTCCTACAGCAACAACCAGCAATACCGGTTCAGTTTAAAAAGGTCGCGCAGTGTAACGGCAAAAACGCCGATTGCTAAGAGCCAATCGGCGCCAATTTATAGCTGTTTTGCGACGTCGATCCGGCGTGAGCGCAAATAGCGCTTCAACGCGGCCAGAGAGTCCGGGCAATAAGGCTTTTGCTCGATTTCCAGCATGACCTGATCGATAGGGATAAAGCGCGCTTCGAGCACCTCTTCCGGTTGCAGGATCAACGGGCCGTCCCACACCGCCGAGAACGCCGAACACCACAGGCGATTGCCGGTGTCCTCAAAGTAAAAGTGGTCATGGGCGGTCAGTTCCACGCCACTCACGCCCAGTTCTTCCTCCAGCTCCCTTGCCGCCGACTCGGCATAAGTTTCACTGGCGAGCACCATGCCCCCCGCCGCCACGTCCCAGAAACCGGGATAGATTGCCTTGCTCAGGGTGCGGCGATGCACGCACAGCTCGCCAGCGGAGTTGAACAACATAATGTAGGTGCCGCGCCCGATCAGCCCGCGCTCGCGCAAATCGGAACGAACCAGGGCGCCGAGCAGGTTGTCCTGCTCGTCAACCCAGGCGATCTGTTCGGCATCGGAAGCCGCACGGTGCGCGGCCTCCCTGGCATTATCGACCATGACTCAGCCCTGATTGAGCAGTTGACGCAAATCGATCACCGCCGCGTTGGCCCGGGAAATGTAGTTGGCCATGACCAGCGAGTGGTTGGCCAGTACGCCGAAGCCACTGCCGTTGAGGATCATCGGGCTCCACACCGGCTCCTGCGACGCTTCCAGTTCACGAATGATCTGGCGCACGCTGACCGTGGCGTTCTTCTTGGCCAGCACATCGGCGAAGTCGACTTCAATGGCGCGCAGCAAATGCGAGAGAGCCCAGGCCTGGCCGCGAGCTTCGTAGAACACGTTGTCGATCTGCAGCCATGGGGTTTCGACGATTTCCTCATCGACTTGCGGCGCCACACCCGGCGTCACCACCTCGGTCTTCAGCGCAGTGTTGAGCTTGACCCGGCCCACACTGGCCGACAGTCGTTGCGACAGCGAACCCAGACGGGTGCCGACGTCACCCAGCCAGTTGTTCAGGTTGTCGGCGCGGGCATAGAACAACGCGCTCTTCTGGTTAGGATCGGACAGTCGCGCCTGATAGCGGCTCAGGGAATTGATGCCCTCCAGGTACTCGGACTCACTGGATGGCAGCACCCAGCTCTTGTTGTCGAAGTTGAAGCGCGGCTCGGCCTTGGCCAGGTCGGCGTCTTCGGCGGACTGCGATTGCGAACGGGCGAAGTCTTTACGCAGTGCCCTGCTCAGGTCGCGGACCTGCACCAGCACGCCATATTCCCAGCTCGGCATGTTGTCCATCCACAGGCCTGGCGGGAATCGGTCGTTGGAAATATAGCCGCCCTGCTTGGTCAGCAAGGTGCCGGCAACGGTCTTGAGGGTTTCCACCGTGGTGTAGCCGACGACCATCTGCTTGCCTTCTTTTTCGGCCGCCAGTTGAGCGGTTTGCTGGACCGGGAACAGCGCCGGCTCCTGGCTCCAGTACCAGCCCAGGACACTCGCCACCAACAGGTAGATGCCCAGCAGAGTGGCCAGCGCCCGGCTGAACAACAGACCACCCAGATAACTGCGGGTCTCCGACTTCGGTTCAGCGGCACGTTCAGGCGCACTGTCTGTGCGGTTCTTCCAGTCCAGCATGGCGATATCCTTTCAAGCTCTTGAGTTCAACGGTTCGACCACAACCATACAACAACGTGCCTTGGCCCGGCACCCGCCATCGCACCGATGCGGAAAATTACCGGGCTTGCGGATCAAAAGAACGTCTGCGCACCCGACGACGCGGCGACCCTCAAAATCCCCCCTAATGGTTTGGATTGCCACCCTAAGGGAATCCCCGACCCTCTAATACCCGAAAAAACGGGCCGATCAGCACTGGCAAAAAAATCATGAATGGCCGGCGTTCCGTCACTCGCCCATTTCCACCCCGCCCCCGCCAAGTGCCCTGATTCAGGTACTTCGCCCCTTAAAACCGCGACTTGAAAGGCTAGAACAAGACCGGCCAGTCACAAACTGAATAAAGACACATTGCAGATTATTGACGTACAGCACTCATGTAATGGAAAAGTGGTGCTAGCATAGAGCCACCACTCGACCTCAGTGTGCACCCTAACTAGTAGTCAGGATATGACCGAGCCAGAAGATCCCAGCCGCGAGCGCCTCAAGCACCACTTTGCCCAGCGGGTAATTCATCAGGCTCGTCAGATTCTTGAGATATGGCAGCGCCTGCAACGCAGTGAGTGGTCCACCGCCGACCTTTCGGAACTGAGCGAGGCCAATCTGCGCCTGCTGCGTTTCGCCGAGCGTTTCGAACAACCGGAACACTCGCAACTGGCACGCCACATCGGTCAGTCACTGGAAGCGGTCGACGCCAATCGCGGACGCCTGAGCAGTGGCCTGATCACCGATCTCAACCGCTTGATGCAGCGCCTGTCACGCACCGGCCTGCGCCATGGCGACCAACTCGATCAAACCTTCCTGCCGCCGCTGCGCAAGCCCATCTACGTGATGTTGCAGGATCACGACCGCGCCGAGCGCCTGGCCAAACAACTGGAATTCTTCGGCCTCAGCGCCCAGTCCCTGGACAGCGTAGACGCGTTTCGCTCATCGATGGTCGAGCGCATGCCGGCGGCGATTGTCATGGACGTGGACTTCAGTGGCACCGGTGTCGGCCTGAAACTGGCCGCCGAAGCCCAGGAAGGCCTCGATCATCAGCTGCCGCTGCTGTTCTTCAGCCTGCACGAAACCGACACCCCGACCCGCCTGGCCGCCGTGCGTGCGGGCGGCCAGGAATTCCTTACCGGCACCCTCGAAGCGTCGAGCCTGCTGGAGAAGATCGAAGTCCTGACCTGCGTTGCCCAGTACGAGCCTTATAAAGTGCTGATCATCGACGACTCCCGCGCCCAGGCCTTGCACACCGAGCGTCTGCTCAACAGCGCCGGGATCGTCACCCGCACGCTCATCGAGCCGATCCAGGCCATGGCCGAACTGGCGGACTTCCAGCCGGACCTGATCATCCTCGACATGTACATGCCGGCCTGCACCGGTACGGAACTGGCCAAGGTGATCCGCCATAACGACCGTTACGTCAGCGTGCCGATCATTTACCTGTCGGCCGAAGACGACCTGGACAAGCAGCTCGACGCCATGAGCGAGGGCGGCGACGACTTCCTGACCAAACCGATCAAGCCCCGGCACCTGATCACCACCGTGCGCAACCGCGCGGCCCGGGCACGCAACCTCAAGGCACGGATGGTCCGCGACAGTCTCACCGGGTTGTACAACCACACGCATATCCTGCAATTGCTCGAAGACTGTTCGTTCCGCGCCCGCCGCGAAAGCAAGCCGCTGAGCTTTGCCATGCTCGACATTGACCACTTCAAACGGGTCAATGACAGCCACGGCCACCCCATGGGCGACCGGGTGATCAAGAGCCTGGCGCTGTTTCTCAAGCAACGCCTGCGCAAAACCGATTTCATCGGCCGCTACGGTGGCGAAGAGTTCGCCATCGTCATGCCGGATACCGATATCGAAGCGGCCTACAACGTGCTCGATGAAATCCGTCAGCGCTTTGCCGAGATTCACTATCCCGCGCAACCCGAGGATCTGTGGTGCACCTTCAGTGCCGGAGTGGTTGAGCTTTGCGAAAGCTCCGACAGCTTGATGATGGCCAACCAGGCGGACGAAGCGCTGTATCGCGCCAAACACGGCGGACGCAATCGCGTACAGGGCGCACGCACATCAAAGCAAAGTGCCACTTTTTTATCGGAATCGACCGATACGGTCATAACCCTGTAACAGAAACGCAATAACTTCAGGCACTTACCATTTCTGCCGTTGGTAGTCCGTAATGCGCCTGAAGCTGCTGACCAATCTCAATACCCTCCTTCTGGTGGCTGTGTGCGTGGCCCTCGGCGCTACGCTGTGGTGGTCGCAGAAAGCCCTGGAGCGCCCATATCTATTAATGGAGCGCTACCTGGGCCTGTCGCAGCAATTTCAGAATGACGTCGCCCGCAGCATTGAGGATTACCTGGGCAGCGGCGATGCGCTGCGCCTGAGCAGTGCCGCCCAAGGCATCGACAGCCTGCAAAAAGAACTCGGCGAATTGCCACCGGCCTTGGCCGAGGCGTTGCGCCCCAGCCTGTCGACCCTTGAAGAATTCAGCAAGACCGACCTGCTGGCCGCCGGCAAACTGGCAGGCGATCCGCAGGCCTTGCTGCTGCAGGCCGAGCGGGAACTAGGCGCCAGTCTCGATCAACTCAGCCAGTACGCCAGTGGCAATGCGGCCTACCTCACGCCGCTGCTCACCGCATCGCAACACTTGGGAAAATTGTCCCTGACCCGGGACAAACTGGTCAGCAGCGGCCGCAGCGAACTGGCCGCCGATGTCGAACGCGAAGTGGCCAACATCCGTATCCAGGCAGAGAAACTCGACGCCCTGCCATTGCTGGGCGTGACCACCAGCAGCGAGTCGAACACTGATGATTTCGCCTCGATGATGGGCCTGGAGAACAAGGAAAAAACCGTCGCCGAAGATGCCGGCGTCGGCCTCAAGCGCGAGCTCAACAGCCTGCTCATCCGCTATCCGGCCGAGCTCTCGCGCACTCGCGATCAAATCCGCAAGCGCGCCGACCTCAGCGCGGCGACCCACCTGAAAATCGCCGACGTGCAACAGGCCATTGCAGGGATGGAACCGGTGGTGCGCGCCCAGCACGGGCAGATCCAGGGTGAAGTACGGCTGATGCAAGGCGTGATGATCGGCTTGATTCTGTTGATCGCATTGCTGATCGACACCCTGCAACGCAAACTCGCCCGGACCCTGACCAACCTCGCCCCGGCCCTCTCGACCTGGGCCGAAGGCGACTTCAGCCGCGACATTCAACTGGGCAACACCAACCGCGAATTGCATGACATTGAAGCCTCCCTCAACCGCTTGCGCGCTTATCTGGTGGACCTGGTGGGGACCATTCGCCGCAACGCCGAACAGGTGGCCGGCAGCAGCCGCACCCTGGCCGACCTGAGCAACGACCTGCATGACGATGCCGAGCATCAGGCTGGCGACACGGCACTGATCCGCGACTCCCTCAGCGAACTGGAAGCGACCATTCAACAAGTCGCCGGCGACGCCAGCCAGGCCGCCGAAGCCAGCCGCCACGCCGGCCTGGCCGTGGAGCATGGACAGAAAGTCATCGGCCTGAGCCTCACCGGCCTGCATGCGCTGGTGGATGAAGTGCAAGGCAATGCACAAATGATCGAACACCTGGCCGAAGAGTCGGCCACCATCGGCGGCGTGTTGACGGTGATCCGCTCGATTGCCGACCAGACCAACCTGCTGGCCTTGAACGCCGCCATCGAGGCGGCCCGGGCCGGGGAAATGGGCCGAGGTTTTGCGGTGGTGGCCGAAGAGGTGCGGTCACTGGCGCAACGTACCGCCGGGGCCACCGCAGAAATCCAGACGCTGATCGCAGGGCTGCAAACCGCCGCGCGGCAATCGGTGGAGGGCATGCGAGCCCAGGTCGAACACGCCGAAGCCACGGCCAGCCAGGCCCAGGCCGCTGATGGCGCGCTGGATAAAATCGTCGGGGCGATCCAGACCATTTCCGACACGGCGGTACGCATCGCCGATGTCACCGCCCAGCAAAGCGGTGCTGTCAGCGAAATCCGTGACCACAGTGAGCGGATTCACCAGCTGGGCGGGGATAATTTGCTGCGCATTGGTGAAGGGCGTGAACAGGGAGAAAATCTTCTGGTGCTGGGTGGTCGATTGCATACAGCCGTTCAGGCCTTCCGCGTCTGATAGACCGCCATCGCGAGCAAGCTCGCTCCCACATTTGATTTGTGCACGACGCAAATCCCCTGTGGGTGCGAGCTTGCTCGCGATGGCGTCAGAACAAACACCTCAGACTCCCCTCCTGCATATCACGCCGCCGTCCGCTATCATCCCCCCAATTCCGATACGCGAGATCGTCATGCGCCGCTTGCTCTGCCTGTTGTTTTTAGTGTTCGTCCTGCCGGCCAGCGCCACTGGCTTGCTGGAGAACCGACCCAGCTCAAGCCTGGGCTCGATCAACAACAGCGCCGACTTCCTGCCGGTGCGCGAAGCTTTCCAGCTGAGCCTGGTAGACAGTACACCGCAATCGATCAAGTTGCGTTTCGTCGCCACCGAAGGTTACTACCTCTACCGCCACCGTTTTCAGTTTCGCGCCGACCCGGCCGATGTCCTCCTCGGCGCGGCGAAACTGCCCGACGGCCAGAAAAAGCACGATGAATACTTCGGCGATGTCGAGGTCTACCACGGCATTCTCGACGTTGAGTTGCCGCGCACCGACCAACGTGCCTTCACCCTGGTCGTGACCTATCAGGGATGTGCCGACAAAGGCCTGTGCTATCCGCCGGAAACCGAGCGCCTGAGCATCGACGGCAGCGGCGCTCCGGCGACGGCTTATCAATGGAGCTGGCGCGAACTAGCGTTGTTTTTCCTCGCCGGCCTGGGCCTGACGTTCACGCCATGCGTGCTGCCCATGCTGCCGATCCTTTCCGGGGTGGTGCTGCGCGGTCAGGTCGGTGGCTGGCGCGGTTTCAATCTTTCGCTGGCCTATGTGCTGCCGATGGCCGCCTGTTTTGCCCTGCTCGGCGCCCTGATGGGCCTGTTCGGCGCCCAGCTCAATCTACAGGCGCGGCTGCAATCGGCCTGGGTGCTGGTGCCGTTCGCGATGTTTTTTGCCGTGTTTGCCTTGGCGATGTTCGGCGTCTTCGAACTCAAGCTACCGCATGCCATCAGCAGTCGCCTGGACCGCATCGCCGGCCGCACCGAAGGCGGGTCACTGTGGGGCGCCGCGGTGTTGGGCGTGGTCTCCAGCTTGCTGGTTTCACCCTGCGTTTCGGCGCCATTGGCCGGGGCGTTGCTGTACATCAGCGCCAGTGGCGATGCGCTGGGTGGCGGCTTGAAACTGTTCATGCTCGGCCTCGGCATGGGCGCGCCGCTGTTGCTGGTGGCCACCGGTGGCGCAGCCTGGCTGCCGAAGAGCGGTCCGTGGCTGGTCTACGTGAAAAACGCGATTGGTGTGTTGTTGCTCGGGTTGGCCGTTGGCCTGCTCGGCCGCGTCTTGCCGGGCCAGGTCACCTTGCTTCTGATCGGTTTGCTGGCAGGCGGCGTCGGCCTGTTCATGGGGGCGCTGGAGTTCGTCTATAAACCACCGCGCAAACGCCTGGGGCAATTGTTCGGCATGTTCCTGCTGTTTTACGCACTGGCCTGCTGGTATGGCGCCTTCAGCGGCCAGACCGACCCGTTCAACCCGATCGGCCAGCCCCGTATCGCTGAAAACAACGGACCCGCGCAAAACACCAGCACCTGGCAAACCGTCAGCACTTCCGCCGATCTGGACCGCGTGCTCGCTGAGGCCCGGTCGTCCGGCACACCGCTGCTGCTCGACTGGTACGCCGACTGGTGCATCAGCTGCAAGGTCATCGAACGCGAGGTACTGGATGACCCTGTCGTCATCGAACGCCTCAAGGGTTACCGGCTGATCCGCTTCGACATCACCGCCAGCAACGCCGAGCAACGCGCCCTGCTCGATCGCTACCAGTTGTTCGGCCCCCCGGCCCTGATGTTTTTTGGCAAGGACGGTGTCGAACGCGCCGATGTGCGAGTGATCGGCGAGATCAACGCCAGGGACTTCGCCGAACGTGTAATCAGGGCGAATGACCAATTTTAATCAAGCAGTCATATATTTCGCGCAAACATCGGTCATCGTGCTGGCTATTGCAGAGAACTGGACAGTCACAAAGGCTTTGCGGCATAGTCGCCGGGTTCTGACAATTGCTCACAGATAACATAGGAACCGCCGATGGCGACGTTACTCGTTCTGCACGGACCCAACCTGAACCTGCTCGGCACTCGCGAACCGGGCACCTACGGCGCCACGACGCTGGCGCAGATCAACCAGGACCTGGAACGCCGTGCCCGCGAAGCCGGTCACCATTTGCTGCACCTGCAAAGCAACGCCGAGTACGAATTGATCGACCGCATCCACGCTGCCCGCAGTGAAGGCGTGGACTTCATTCTGATCAACCCAGCAGCTTTTACACATACAAGTGTCGCATTACGTGACGCGCTGCTGGCGGTGAGCATCCCATTCATCGAAGTGCATTTGTCTAACGTGCACAAACGCGAACCTTTCCGCCATCACTCTTACTTCTCCGACGTAGCGGTGGGAGTGATCTGCGGCCTTGGCGCCAGCGGTTATCGACTGGCCCTGGAGGCCGCCCTGGAACAGCTTGAACAACAAGTTAACCGCCCCTGACCGACCCTTGGGAGTTGATGATTCATGGATATCCGTAAAGTTAAGAAACTGATCGAATTGCTGGAAGAGTCCGGCATCGACGAGCTCGAGATCAAGGAAGGCGAAGAGTCCGTACGCATCAGCCGTCATAGCAAGACCCCGGCTCAGCAGTACTACGCGCCAGCTCCAATGCATGCTCCGGCTGCCGCGCCTGTTGCTGCCGCCGCTCCG
The DNA here is from genome assembly GCF_058794995.1 of Pseudomonas sp. GW823-FHT06E10. Classification (NCBI taxonomy): domain Bacteria; kingdom Pseudomonadati; phylum Pseudomonadota; class Gammaproteobacteria; order Pseudomonadales; family Pseudomonadaceae; genus Pseudomonas; species Pseudomonas sp. GW823-FHT06E10. Next base: position 41,925 of record NZ_JBXAHJ010000005.1, read on the forward strand.
GTTGCCGCTGCCGCACCTGCTGCCGCCGCCGCGCCAGCACTGAACGGCACCGTTGCCCGTTCGCCGATGGTCGGTACGTTCTATCGCAAGTCTTCGCCAACCTCGCCGTCCTTCGTAGAAGTCGGCCAGACCGTGAAGAAAGGCGACACCCTGTGCATCGTTGAAGCCATGAAGATGATGAACCACATCGAAGCTGAAACCAGCGGTGTGATCGAATCCATCCTCGTCGAAGACGGCCAGCCGGTTGAGTACGACCAACCGCTGTTCACCATCGTTTGAACCGCGGAGAGCCTTTGATGACTGCGAAGTTGGAAAAAGTTCTGATCGCCAACCGCGGTGAGATCGCCCTGCGGATCCTGCGCGCCTGCAAAGAGATGGGCATCAAGACCGTCGCCGTTTACTCCAAGGCTGACAAGGAACTGATGCACCTGGGCCTGGCAGACGAATCCGTCTGCATCGGTCCGGCATCGGCCGCCCACTCCTACCTGCACATTCCGGCAATCATTGCCGCAGCCGAAGTGACTGGCGCCACCGCCATTCACCCGGGCTACGGTTTCCTTGCGGAAAACGCCGACTTCGCCGAGCAGGTCGAGAAATCCGGCTTTGCGTTCATTGGCCCGAAAGCCGAAACCATTCGCCTGATGGGCGACAAGGTATCGGCCAAGCACGCCATGATCGCTGCCGGCGTACCGACTGTTCCGGGTTCTGACGGCCCGCTGCCGGAAGACGAAGAAACCGCTCTGCGCATTGGTCGCGAAGTCGGTTACCCGGTGATCATCAAGGCCGCTGGCGGCGGTGGTGGTCGCGGCATGCGCGTTGTGCACAAGGAAGAAGACCTGATTGCCTCGGCGAAACTGACCCGCTCCGAAGCAGGCGCGGCGTTTGGCAACCCGATGGTCTATCTGGAAAAATTCCTGACCAACCCACGTCACGTGGAAGTCCAGGTGCTTTCCGATGGCCAGGGTCACGCTATCCATCTGGGCGACCGCGACTGCTCGCTGCAACGTCGTCACCAGAAGGTTCTTGAAGAAGCGCCGGCACCGGGTATCGACGAAAACGCACGTGAGGAAGTACTCGCACGCTGCGTCAGGGCTTGCATCGATATCGGCTACCGTGGCGCAGGCACTTTCGAGTTCCTGTACGAAAACGGCCGCTTCTACTTCATCGAGATGAACACTCGTGTCCAGGTAGAGCACCCGGTTTCGGAAATGGTCACCGGCATCGACATCGTCAAGGAGATGCTCAGCATCGCCGCCGGCAACAAGCTGTCGTTCACCCAGGATGACGTGGTCATCCGCGGTCACGCGCTGGAATGCCGGATCAACGCCGAAGACCCGAAAACCTTCATGCCAAGCCCGGGCACGGTCAAGCATTTCCACGCTCCAGGCGGCAACGGCGTTCGCGTCGACTCGCACCTGTACAGTGGCTATGCGGTTCCGCCGAACTACGATTCGTTGATCGGCAAGCTGATCACCTACGGGGCAACCCGTGACGAAGCCATGGCGCGCATGCGCAATGCGCTGGACGAGATCGTGGTCGACGGGATCAAGACCAACATCCCGCTGCACCGCGACCTGACCCGCGATGAAGGCTTCTGCAAAGGGGGCGTGAACATTCACTACCTCGAGCACAAGCTGGCTGGCGAGAAGCACTAAGCTTCGACCCGATCAACAAAGCCGCCTTCGGGCGGCTTTGTTGTATCTGGACATTTCATCCGACTGCCCCCCCCCTGTGGGAGCGAGCTTGCTCGCGATAGCGTCGGCAAATCCACTATCGATGTCGACTGATAGACCGCCATCGCGAGCAAGCTCGCTCCCACAGGGGTATGTGTCGATGTACAGGGCAAGCCACTCCCACAAAACCTCCGCGCTCGCGTAAACTTGCGCGCTTCTCGCAGCCCGCTAGGCTGCAATCAATATTTTTCAAAGGTGCCCGCCATGCCTTGGCTGCAAGTCCGTCTCGCCATCAGCCCAGAACAAGCCGAAACCTATGAAGACGCTTTCCTTGAAGTGGGCGCCGTGTCGGTGACCTTCATGGACGCCGAAGATCAGCCTATCTTCGAGCCGGAACTCAACACCACGCCGCTGTGGTCCCACACGCACCTGCTGGCCCTGTTCGAAGGCGGCACCGAGCCAGGCCCGGTATTGGCCCATCTGGAGCTGCTGACCGGCAGCCCGTTGCCCGAGCACCACAGCGAGGTGATCGAAGACCAGGACTGGGAACGCAGCTGGATGGACGGATTCCAGCCAATGCGTTTCGGCCAGCGCCTGTGGATCGTGCCGAGCTGGCACGCCGCGCCGGAGCCTGATGCAGTGAATTTGCTGTTGGACCCGGGTCTGGCGTTCGGCACCGGCACCCACCCGACCACCGCACTGTGCCTGGAATGGCTCGACGGCCAGGACCTGAAAGGCTGCAACGTGCTGGACTTCGGCTGCGGCTCGGGGATTCTGGCGATTGCCGCCCTGCTGCTGGGCGCCAAGGAGGCCGTGGGTACCGACATCGACGTGCAGGCGCTGGAAGCGTCCCGCGACAACGCCGGGCGCAATAACATCGCTGATGAACTGTTCCCACTGTATCTGCCGGAAGATTTGCCGCAGGTTCAGGCCGATGTGCTGGTGGCCAACATTCTCGCCGGCCCGCTGGTTTCCCTGGCGCCGCAGCTGTCGGGCCTGGTCAAGTCGGGCGGTCGCCTGGCGCTGTCGGGCATCCTCGCCGAACAGGGTGACGACGTCGCTGCCGCCTACGCCAAGGACTTCGATCTGGACCCGATCGCCAATCGCGATGGCTGGGTGCGCATCACTGGCCGTCGGCGCTAGAATGATCGCCTGCATAATCCGGATCGCCGCATGACCGACAGCTTCGTCACCCAGTGCCCGCATTGCCAAACCAGCTTCCGCGTCAGCCATGCCCAGTTGAGCGTGGCTCGCGGGGTGGTTCGTTGCGGCTCCTGCTTGCAGGTGTTCAATGCCGCCAGGCAGTTGCTTGAGCAGGCCGGCAAGGAAGCACCAGTCGCGACGCCGCTCCCGCCTGTGCAGCCTGAGGAGCCCCTTGAGCCATCGCCACCGCGCGCCATCAGCCAAAAGCAATGGAGCGCGACCGAACTGGACCTGGACAGTCTCGACCTCGACGAAGAACTCGCCCGGCTCGAACAGCGGGAAATCCAGCCGGCCACCGAACTCGGCCGCCATCGCGACGACTCGCTGAGCGCCCGTCGCGACAGCGCCGGGCAGGACGACGAGGAGCCGTGGTCCGACAGCCTGTTCAGTGCGTCGGCGGCCGATCGTGCGCCAGTCGACGAACCGCTCGACAGCCTTGAAACACCAGAGCCGACGGTCGAAACGAGCAAAACCTCACGCACCGAACCTTCGCTGTCCCTGGAACCGGTTGATCTCGACGACGAACCGCAACCACCCCATTTGCGATTGCACGACCCTCTTGATGCGCCGCTGAACCACGAACGCCTGTCGGCCGCCGACGAGAGTGAAATCGACGACAACCTGCCCTCGATAGAACCGCTGCGCAAGCGACGCGAACGCAGCGAACCGGGCGTGCGCGCCGAAGCGCTGCAAGACCTGACCGACGACCCGCTGCAACTGGACTGGCAAAAACGCCGTTCACCTTGGGGCCGACGGCTGTTGTGGTTGCTGCTGGTGCTGATTGCCGCAGGCGCCCTCGCTGGCCAGTACATCGCCTACCATTTCGACGAACTGGCGCGACAGGATCAATATCGCCCGTGGTTCCAGCAACTGTGCCCGCAAATCGGCTGCACCGTGCCCTCCAAAGTCGACATCGCGAAAATCAAAAGCAGCAATCTGGTGGTGCGCAGCCACCCCGAGTTCAATGGCGCCCTGGTGGTCGATGCGATCATCTATAACCGCGCGCCCTTCTCCCAGCCCTTCCCGCTGCTGGAACTGCGTTTCGCCGACCTCAATGGCCATCTGATCGCCAGTCGTCGCTTCAAGCCTGGCGAGTACCTCAATGGCGATCTCGAAGGCATGGCAGAGATGCCTCCGCAAACGCCGATCCACATCGCCCTGGACATTCTCGACCCAGGTGCCAAGGCCGTGAACTACAGTCTGAGCTTCCACTCTCCGGAGTAAAACGCTTCATTACTCCCGGATTAACGCCGGCTTTCTGACTGCTCCAGGCAAACCAAACCACGGGTAATAACAGAATAACTGTTCAGAATTTGTTCAATTCAGCCTTTATCCAGTCATCGAGAGCGGGTATCATGCCAACCCTTTTTCGAACTCTCATGATCCGGCCCCACAACAGGGAAGTCCTATGTCGGCGGTACGCATCGGCCCATACACATTACATAACAGCTTGATTCTCGCCCCCATGGCGGGTGTCACCGACCAGCCCTTTCGTCAGCTGTGCAAGCGCTTGGGCGCGGGACTGGTCGTCTCGGAAATGGTCACCAGCGACATGAGTTTGTGGAACACCCGCAAGTCGCGCATGCGCATGATCCACGAAGGTGATCCCGAGCCACGCTCGGTACAGATCGCCGGTGGGGACGCGCAGATGCTGGCGGACGCCGCACGTGCCAACGTTGAAATGGGTGCGCAGATCATTGATATCAACATGGGCTGTCCGGCAAAAAAAGTCTGCAACAAGGCTGCCGGTTCCGCACTGTTGAAGGATGAACCCCTGGTAACCGAGATCCTGCAGGCCGTCGTGGCTGCGGTCGATGTGCCGGTTACCCTGAAGATCCGGACCGGTTGGGACCGGGACAACAAGAACGGCCTGACGGTGGCGAAGATCGCCGAACAGGCAGGCATTACGGCGCTGGCGGTGCATGGCCGCACCCGTGCCGACCTGTACACCGGTGAAGCCGAGTACGACACCATTGCCGCAATCAAGCAGGCGGTGTCGATTCCGGTCTTCGCCAATGGCGATATCGATTCGCCAGAAAAAGCCCGGTACGTGCTCGACGCGACCGGTGCCGATGGCCTGTTGATTGGCCGGGCTGCCCAGGGGCGGCCATGGATTTTTCGCGAGATCGACCATTTCCTGCGTACCGGCGAGAAACTCCCGGCGCTGGAACTGATCGAGGTGGAACGCATTCTGCTAGAGCATCTGGCTGCCCTGCACGCCTTCTATGGTGATGTGATGGGCGTACGCATTGCTCGAAAGCATGTGGGCTGGTATCTCGCAACCCTGCCGGGCGCCAGGGAGTTTCGCGCCCACTTCAATCGTTTGGATGGTACGGATGCACAATGCGCCAACGTTCGGGCGTTTTTCGCCGAGCGTTACAAGAGCCTGACAGGGGACGGAGAGTGGGTGGCCGCATGACGATGATGACCGAGACTTTAGTGAGTGGAACAACACCCGTGAGCGACAACGTGAATTTGAAACAGCACCTCAATACGCCAAGCGAAGAAGGTCAGACCCTTCGCGGGAGTGTCGAGAAGGCGCTGCACAATTATTTCGCCCACCTTGAGGGCGCTGCCGTCACGGATGTGTACAACCTGGTGCTCTCCGAAGTCGAGGCTCCCCTGCTCGAGTGCGTGATGAACTACGTCAAGGGCAACCAGACCAAGGCCAGCGAGATGCTCGGGCTTAACCGGGGCACGCTGCGCAAGAAACTCAAGCAGTACGATTTGTTGTAAGCATTCAATCAAACCAGAAAGGCGCCCGCGTAAAACCGGTCGCCTTTTTTGCTGACTTCCTTTGCTTTTGATGGAAATTGAGATGACCGACCAGACTACCCGCCTGCCGATCCGCCGCGCCTTGATCAGCGTTTCCGACAAGACCGGGATCCTCGAATTCGCCAAGGAGCTTGAAGCCCTGGGCGTCGAGATCCTCTCCACCGGCGGGACGTTCAAGCTGCTGCAGGACAACGGCGTTGCCGCAGTGGAAGTCGCGGATTACACAGGCTTCGCGGAAATGATGGACGGCCGGGTGAAGACCCTGCACCCGAAAATCCACGGCGGGATCCTCGGTCGTCGCGGTATCGACGACGCCATCATGAACGAGCACGGCATCAAGCCGATCGACCTGGTAGCGGTCAACCTGTACCCGTTCGAAGCCACCATCAACAAGCCAGGCTGCGACCTGCCGACCGCCATCGAGAACATCGACATCGGCGGCCCGACCATGGTCCGTTCCGCCGCCAAGAACCACAAGGACGTGGCCATCGTGGTCAACGCCAGCGATTACGCCAGCGTCCTGGAAAACCTCAAGGCCGGTGGCCTGACCTACGCCCAGCGTTTCGACCTGATGCTCAAGGCCTTCGAGCACACCGCCGCCTACGACGGCATGATCGCCAACTACATGGGCACCGTGAACCAGTCTGCCGACACCCTGAGCACCGAAGGTCGCAGCGAGTTCCCGCGCACCTTCAACAGCCAGTTCATCAAGGCCCAGGAAATGCGCTACGGCGAGAACCCGCACCAGAGCGCGGCGTTCTATGTTGAAGCCAAGCCTGCCGAAGTCGGCATCGCCACCGCGACCCAGCTGCAAGGCAAGGAACTGTCGTACAACAACGTGGCCGACACCGACGCCGCGCTGGAATGCGTGAAGAGCTTCGTCAAGCCGGCTTGCGTGATCGTCAAGCACGCCAACCCGTGCGGCGTGGCTGTCAGCCCTGATGCCGAAGGCGGCATCCGCAAGGCCTACGACCTGGCCTACGCCACCGACACCGAATCCGCCTTCGGCGGCATCATCGCCTTCAACCGCGAACTGGACGCCGAGACTGCCAAGGCCATCGTCGAACGTCAGTTCGTCGAAGTGATCATCGCTCCGTCGGTCAGCGAAGAGGCCCGCGCCATCGTCGCTGCCAAAGCCAACGTACGCCTGCTGGCCTGCGGCGAGTGGTCCGCTGACCGCGCGGCGGCCTGGGACTACAAGCGCGTCAACGGTGGCCTGCTGGTACAGAGCCGCGACATCGGCATGATTGGCGCCGACGACCTGAAAGTGGTGACCAAGCGCGCACCGAGCGAGCAGGAAATCCATGACCTGATCTTCGCCTGGAAAGTTGCCAAGTACGTGAAGTCCAACGCCATCGTCTACGCCAAGAATCGCCAGACCATCGGTGTCGGCGCCGGCCAGATGAGCCGCGTGAACTCCGCGCGTATTGCTGCTATCAAAGCGGAACATGCCGGTTTGCAGGTAGCCGGTTCGGTGATGGCTTCCGACGCCTTCTTCCCGTTCCGCGACGGTCTGGACAATGCGGCCAAGGCGGGCGTGACTGCCGTGATCCAGCCAGGCGGCTCGATGCGTGATGCTGAAGTGATTGCTGCTGCCGACGAAGCCGGTATCGCAATGGTATTTACCGGCATGCGCCACTTCCGTCACTGACAGCACAGCATTCCCCTGTAGGAGCGAGCTTGCTCGCGAAGAACGACTAGACGCCACAGTGTTTCAGACACCCCGCGTTATCGTTAACCACCATCGCGAGCAAGCTCGCTCCTACAGTTCCCAGATTTGCGTCATCCGAGGTTTTTGAAATGAATGTTTTGATCATTGGCAGCGGTGGCCGTGAACACGCCCTGGCCTGGAAAGTGGCTCAGGATCCGCGCGTGCAGAAGGTGTTCGTGGCGCCGGGCAACGCCGGTACCGCCATCGAAGCCAAGTGCGAGAACGTCGCCATCGACGTACTGGCGCTTGAGCAACTGGCAGACTTTGCCGAGAAAAACGTTTCCCTGACCATCGTTGGCCCTGAAGTGCCGCTGGTTGCCGGTGTTGTGGATCTGTTCCGCAGCCGTGGCCTGGATTGCTTCGGTCCGACCGCTGGCGCTGCGCAGCTGGAAGGCTCGAAAGCCTTCACCAAGGACTTCCTGGCTCGCCACAAGATCCCGACCGCCGATTACCAGAACTTCACCGAGATCGAGCCGGCCCTGGCTTACCTGCGTGAAAAAGGCGCTCCGATCGTGATCAAGGCCGATGGCCTGGCCGCCGGTAAAGGCGTGATCGTCGCCATGACCCTGGCCGAAGCAGAAGACGCCGTGCGCGACATGCTGGCGGGCAATGCCTTTGGCGATGCGGGTTCGCGCGTGGTCATCGAAGAGTTCCTGGACGGCGAAGAAGCCAGTTTCATCGTCATGGTCGACGGCAAGAACGTCCTGCCGATGGCCACCAGCCAGGACCACAAACGCGTCGGCGACGGCGACACCGGTCCAAACACCGGCGGCATGGGTGCTTACTCCCCGGCGCCAGTGGTCACCGCCGAAGTGCACAAGCGCGTCATGGACCTGGTGATCTGGCCGACCGTGCGCGGCATGGCCGAGGAAGGCAACGTCTACACTGGTTTCCTGTACGCTGGCCTGATGATCGACAAGGCTGGTAACCCAAAAGTCATCGAATTCAACTGCCGCTTCGGCGACCCTGAGACCCAACCGGTGATGCTGCGCCTGCAGTCGAGCCTGGTGCTGCTGGTCGAGGCTGCTCTGGCCCAGGCGCTGGACAAAGTAGAAGCGCAATGGGATCCACGCCCGAGCGTCGGAATCGTGCTTGCCGCTGGCGGCTATCCTGGTGACTACGCCAAAGGCGTGGCCATCAAGGGGCTGGATGCAGCCGCCGCACTGGAAGGCAAAGTCTTCCACGCCGGTACTGCGCTCAAGGACGGTCAAGTCGTAACGGCCGGCGGTCGGGTGCTTTGCGCAACGGCCATGGGCGCCAGCGTTGACGCTGCACAGCAGCAGGCCTACAAGCTCGCGGCTTCGATTGACTGGGAAGGCTGCTTCTATCGCAAGGACATTGGCTACCGCGCCATTGCCCGCGAGCGTGGCGAAAATCAGGAATAAGGTAAACACCGCGCCAGGCAATGAACACTGTTTATTGCCTGGCTATTCCGGCGCCGCGCATCGTTATATTCTGGCATCAACCTAACGAAGGGATTTCGCCGTGCGCTGGCTCAGGATTGCCATAAGCTTGACCGTCACTTTGCTGACCTTGCTCTGCATGCTACCGGCCCAGGCCGCGCAAGGCAGTGGCTGGGCGGTATTGCTCGACGAACAGGGCGACCTGCAACTGAGCGACATCCGTTCCGCACGTTACACCAATCAATTCAGCCCTATCGAACTCGACCGCATTACCGCCGCCGAACCCGATGGCGCGTTATGGTTGCGATTCAGGCTTGCACCAGGCAAACATGAACAGTTGCTGCGCGTGTTCGCACCTGACCTGCGCCAGTTCAACATGTACGTACTGGACGGCGACAAGCTGATCGATCAATCCAGCACGGGCAACGAACACCCCCAATCCGAGCGACCATTGCCCAGCAGCGACTTCATGCTGGCCCTGCCGCAAAGCGACACCCCCCTCGACGTATACCTGCGACTGGCCTCCGACCACCAGTTACGACCCTACATCACCCTGCAGTCAGCGATCAACTCGGCCGCCAACCAGAACCAGACGCTGATTTATGGCCTGCTGTTCGGTTGCATCGCCATGCTGATCCTGCACAACCTCATCCGCTACGCCTACACCCGCTCGCACAGCGCCCTCTGGTTGGCGACGTGCGAAGGGCTGTTGATGCTCAGTCTGCTGTTGTTGCTGAATCTCGCCGGCCCCTGGCTGCCGGACTGGCATGCACTGCAAACGCCGGGGGCTTACCTGGCATTATTAATGACTGCCCCCTGCGGCCTGATGCTTGCCTATCGTTTCTTCGCCCCGCTCGGGCCGCATCCGCTGAACCGCTTGCTGCTTGGCGAGGTCGTGCTGATCACCGCCTGCAGCCTGATGCTGCTGTTCGTCAATACCTTGCCGCTGAACTTCATCACCTACGGCCTGGTAGCCCTGGCTGGCCTGACCATGCTGTTCATCAGCGCCTATCACTGGCAAAAAGGTTATCGCCCGGCTCGCCTCTTCGTGGCGGCCATGGTGGTGTTCAACCTCGGGACACTGGTCATCCTGCCTGCTCTGTTGGGGCTGACCCTGATCGAACCCCATGGCCTGATCACCACATTGCTGGCGTTCATCTGCATCAGCGGCCTGTTGATGAGCATTGCACTGAGCGAGCGCCAGCGACGCATCACCGAAGACCGCTTCAGCATCAGTCGTGACCTGGCGGCCAGCAACGCCGAGATCAACGCCAAGGCCGAGTTCCTGGCGAAAATCAGCCATGAAATCCGCACCCCGATGAACGGCGTCCTCGGCATGACCGAACTGCTGCTGGGCACACCGCTATCGGTCAAGCAACGCGACTATGTTCAGACGATCCACAGCGCCGGCAACGAACTGCTGACACTGATCAACGAAATTCTCGACATTTCCAAACTCGAGTCCGGACAGATTGAACTGGACGACGTGCAGTTTGACCTCAACGCGCTGATCGAAGACTGCCTGAGCATCTTCCGCGCCAAGGCCGAGCAGCAAAACGTCGAGTTGATCAGCTTCATCCAGCCGCAAGTGCCGCGGGTGATCAGCGGTGACCCGACACGCTTGCGCCAGACGCTGTTGAGCCTGCTTGAAAACGCCCTGAAAAAAACCGATGAAGGCGAAATCCTGATCGTCGTGGCGCTCGACGAGCGCAACACCAAACCACGCCTGCGTATCGCCGTGCAGGACAGCGGCGAGCCCATGGACGCCGAAGAGCGCGACGCCCTGATGCACGCCGAACTGCACAGCCGGCATTTTCTTTCGGCTACCCAGTTGGGCGGCAACCTGGGGCTGGTGATAGCCCGCCAGCTGATCCGCTTGATGCAGGGGGAATTCGGGATCAAGAGCGGCAACAACCAGGGCAGCACCCTGTGGCTGACCCTACCGCTGGACCCGGATCGCCTCGAACACCCGACCTCCGACCTCGACGGCCCGCTGCAAGGCGCGCGGGTATTGGTGGTGGATGACAATGACACCTGTCGCAAGGTGCTGGTGCAGCAATGCAGCGCCTGGGGCCTGAACGTCAGCGCCGCATCTTCCGGCAAGGAGGCGCTGGCCCTGCTGCGCACCAAGGCTCATTTGCGCGACTACTTCGATATAGTCTTGCTGGACCAGAACATGCCCGGCATGACCGGCATGCAACTGGCGGCCAAGATCAAGGAAGACCCGAGCCTGAACCATGACATCCTGCTGATCATGCTCACCGGCATCAGCAACGCACCGAGCAAGATCATCGCGCGCAACTCCGGGATCAAGCGCATCCTGGCCAAGCCGGTTGCCGGCTACACCCTCAAGACCACTCTGGCCGACGAACTGACCCAGCGCAACAAAGGGCTCGTCGCGACCCAGCCCGTGCCAATCGGCCCGACGCTGCCGGTCAAGGTCCCCTGCGACTTCCGCATTCTGGTGGCTGAAGACAACAGCATCTCGACCAAGGTGATCCGCGGCATGCTGAGCAAGCTCAACCTGCAACCGGATACCGCCTGCAACGGCGAAGAAGCCCTGCAGGCGATGAAAGCCCAGCGTTACGACCTGGTGCTGATGGACTGCGAAATGCCGATCCTCGACGGCTTCTCGGCCACCCAGCAATTGCGTGCCTGGGAAGTCGGCAACCAGCGGGTTCGCACCCCTGTGGTGGCGTTGACCGCCCATATCCTTGCCGAACATAAAGAGCGTGCGCGCCAGGCTGGCATGGACGGACACATGGCCAAGCCGGTGGAACTGTCGCAGTTGCGCGAACTGATCGAACACTGGGTCGCCCAGCGTGATCAGCAGAAACGCACGACGACCCCAACGTCCTGAGCCGACAGACTTCGCAACCCCTGATAGACTCCCCCTCGACTTCCCTCGCCAGTGAGCCCGGCACCATGCTCCATGTGTTGTTCAGCGTTTATCTGAAGATGCTGGTGCTCTACAGCCCATTCTTCGTGTTGTCCTGCTTCATCAGCCTGACCCGTGGTTATTCGCGCAAGGAACAGCGTCGGTTGGCCTGGAAAGTAGCGGTCGCCACCCTGGTCTCCAGCGTTCTGCTGTACTTGTTCGGCCGAGTGATTTTCAGTGTGTTCGGCATTACCGTGGACGCCTTTCGTATCGGTGCCGGTAGTGTGCTGTTCATCTCGGCGCTGGGCATGGCACAAGGCAAATCGGCGGTACAGACCGACAATGTGCAGCAGGATGTCACCATCGTTCCACTGACCATCCCGCTGACAGTCGGCCCCGGCACCATCGGTGCCTTGCTGGTGATGGGCGTGAGCCAGCCGCACTGGGACGACAAGCTCACGGCCATTGTCGGCATTGCCCTGGCCAGTTTTACCGTGGGCGTGGTGCTGTTCTTGTCCAGCCGCATCGAACGGATTCTCGGCGACCAGGGGTTACAGATCGTCAGCCGATTAATGGGGTTGTTCGTGTGTGCACTGGCGGCACAGATCATCTTCACCGGGGTCAGGGGCTACCTGCTTCCTTAGCCCGTCATGTCTCTCACCGTTCTTGTTCTCGGTCTCCCCTTGAGCGGTGTCGGAAAACCGGCATCAATCAACGAGGAGACTGCACGGCGTGCTCGCTGACCTGGATGCACAGTGCCTGTCGTTGCGACCCTAACCACAGCACTGTGTCTTCTCTGAATGCCTTGTATTCGTCGACCGAAAACCGCGAATGAAGGAACGAAGTGCTCACACCTCCCACAACGCGACTCAAGGCAAAATCCTGCCTGATGAACTGGCGATCTATCGGCTGACCCGTTTCAAAAAACACCGAAGCCAACGTCAGGAAGCCATCAGCCTCGACAACGCCTGCCAGCACTCTCACGCGATGATGACGGTTGCCGGCGTAATGACCTGCCGTGCTCGCCGATTCAGTCTCGACAGTCATGATCGATTGCCCACGGAAAACACCGGCTGCCACCGACGTCTCCGGCAATTGCGCGACCCTGCGCAAAGCACTTGCCGTCAGCACGATCTGCTCAGCGGACAGACTTGATTGAAAGGCCGCATGGACAGCGTCCTGTATTGAGAAAACCGTAACACCTGCAACCGGGAACATTCCCGAAGTTCTCCCTTGATCGTGGAACTTCCAACCACAGGCAACCAGCGTATCCACAAATACATCGGTCCATTGAGCGTGGTTCCTGCCGCCTGGAAAGTCTTCCTCTGCCGCGAGTTGCGCAAATAAAATAGTGTCAAGGGCGTCCTGCCCGTCTGCAGCCGACAACGACGTCGACAACAGTAAAACGCTGCCTGAATTTATCAATACGGAATACGCCATACGCTTTCCTTGTTTTCAAGAAGGCCAGAGACACAAAGCCTCTGGCCTTGCCCCTTCACTTGCGCCGGCTGAAACGCTTGACCAGAACTTCCTTTCGGTGAACGCCAAGATACTCTTCGATATCCGACTTGATTTCCGCATAACGGACGGGATTGAAAGTAATGAACGACTTTCCGTGAAAAATATCCAGAGAGGACGTCTTCCAATCAACAAACAGCAAGCCGCCGTCCTTCCCCCCACCCTGATGATCAACCGCGCCTATCGCAATCAGGATAATTCCGTTTGCCATTTGTTCGCAGGGAATAGTGGACAAGCGCACGCCTTCGGCATTCTTCGACTCAAGATTCAACAGGTTGATCGCCTCAGGCTCTTTCTTCAATGCATCCAATGTAGAGCTGGTCACTGCACTGAGCACGGAGGCCCCTGGAATTGCAGCCTTTGCGGCTTCGACGGCCGCCTGAATAATATCGACCATGACATTATCCATCGTTACCTTAAGCGAAGTGGCGCTGTATTTTGAATAGCCTTTATCCGGCACGAAACATCCAAGTTCCTCCATGCACTTTGTAAACGCATGGTACCAAGCCTTGGGATCCTTACTATCAGAAACCTCGTAAGTTGCTTCCATCTTCGACATGGTGATCAAGTTTTCAATAATCGCCATGTTCTCAAGACTTATTTTGTCTCCGTACCCGACTAGACTGTTGCCAAGTACCACCGCGTTGAGCTCCTTTGTAGGGCTCGATGCAATCGACAAAGCCAAGGACCTTACACGCGGCCTGCCAGCCAAGGCAACTTTACGCTTCTGAATGCACTTTCTTACAAAGTCAACGCGTTGCGAAACACTTACCGCACTCTCAAAATTATCCACAAACAATACTCCTTTATATATTAATAAGCGCCCCATCCGGGAGCGCCCTGAATCTAACCTGCCCTATCCAGACTATCAACAGCGACTAAATACAACATATGTACCTCAATCAATATTTACTAAGAGCACATACAACTCATACAGATAAAGCACGCAAGACAACCGGACCGTCATTAACCTATGACGATCCGGTTTTATCCAATAAATAAAAAATACTTACTGTTATAGGGGGGTGAGCTTATCGCCATAGCTGCGCGGCGTGTACACCCACGTACTGCCATCGAGGCGAGGAATCACGCGCGTTGTCGAAGAGCCGATGAGTACCATGGTCCGCATGTCCACCTGATCGACACTCAGTTGACCGAGTGTTGTCACCCGCAAGGTCTGACCCGGACGGCCGATGTCCCGCCCTAACACAACCGGAGTGGCCGGTTCACGATGCTGGCCAACAATCTCCAGCGCCCGCCCTAATTGCCACGGCCGCGAACGTGAGATCGGGTTGTAAAAGGCCAGAGCGAGATCGGCTTGAGCGGCCAGATCCAGGCGTTTTTCAATGATCGACCAAGGCTTGAGGTTGTCCGACAGCGACAGCACACAGAAGTCATGCCCCAAGGGCGCACCGGCCTGGGCAGCCGTTGCCAACGAAGCAGAGACACCCGGCAAAATCTCAAGATCGACGCTGTGCCAGATGGCATCGCTAGACTCGTGAAGCGCCTCAAGCACAGCGGCTGCCATGGCGAAGACACCCGGATCGCCAGACGACACCACCACCACCGACCGACCTTGGGCAGCCAGTTCAAAGGCGTGACGGGCGCGCTGCATTTCTTCACGGTTATCGGTGCAGTGCAGGATCTGATCAGCCCGGAACGGCCCGGCCATGCGCACGTAGGTCTCGTAGCCGAGAACATCGTTGGCACGAGCCAGTTCCGCCTTCACCGCCGGCACCATCAATTCGGCAGCGCCCGGCCCGAGACCAATCACCGCCAGGCGCCCGCGAGGGCGGCCGATCTGCAAGGGGTCCAGCGGCTGCTCGGCGACCGCAATGGCAATAGTGTCATCACCAACGATGGAGACAGGCTGCGCTATGGCATGCCGCAGCAGTTCACTGGCCGCACCTGCAGCACTGACAAAACGCAATGGCACACCCAGCTCAAGCGCAACTTCGCGCAGCGCGGAGCTGGCCATTTCAGTGTCGGCGGCCAACAGGCAAGCCATCGATTGCACGGCGATTCCGGCCTGATGCAAAGCCTCGCGAATGGTCCCCGACACATTGCTCGATTCGCCCGTGACGGCAACCAGCACGTTGCGTGGATAGATCAGCAATTCGTTGGCGGCTGGCTCGCGCTCGGTATGGCCGACGTGAACGGTCAGCCGCGCCTGCTCATTCTCAGGCAACTGCACGTGTGCCAGCCACGGAGCCTCACCCTCAATGCGCACCGTTTCGCCGGCGAGCAAATCGGAAACGAAACGCTTGCCCAACTCCAGATCACCAAGGGCATAGCCGCTGGGCGGGTTGAGCAGGCACGTGCCGAAACGCAACTCGCCGCTGGTGGTGATCGCCGCCGCGACTTCCAGCGCGGCGGCAATCTCCCGCGCCATCACATTTACCCCACCAAGACCACCCAGCAGTGGAACCACTGCGCTGCCGTCTTCGGCTACCGCCAATACCGGTGGTTCGGCGCCTTTTTCCAGCAACAAGGGCGCCAGCGTGCGGATCACAATCCCGGCCGCGCACAGGGCAATGATCGGCGTGCCCTGTTGATAGAGTTCGCGCAGGGTCGCACCGAACTCGTGATAGGCCCGATCCGCGCCTTCGACCCGTTCGGCCAAGCCATGGATCAGGGCGTCGGGATACACCTGCTGAATACTACGCGCGGTGGCGAGGCTGCCATTGCCAAGAATGACAATCGCCGGAACTGGACGGGTCATCAGCCTTGCCACCTTTCACCAGGAACGATGATCAACGAGAAGTACGGCGAGGACATCGGCTCGACCTGATCCAGCGGCACGATCTTCTGATTGGCCATGGTCGCGCGCTCGACGTACAACGCGCGCTCGGCCAAGCCGAGTTCTTCCAGCACTTGGCGAACCTTGGGAAAGTTGCGCCCAAGCTTCATGATCACCGCCGCATCGGCATCGGCCAGGCGACGCTTGAGTTCGTCGTGCGGCAACACACCGGACAACACCGACAGACTCTGATTGCGATACACCAGCGGCGCACCGAGCACCGAGGCCCCGCCGAGCATCGAGCACACACCGGGCACGACTTCGGCCTGATAACGCTCGGCGAGCCGGTCGTGCAGGTACATGTAGGAGCCGTAGAAGAACGGATCGCCCTCGCAGATCACCGCCACGTCGCGACCGGCATCGAGATGCGTCGCCAATTCGTCGGCTGCGTCATCGTAGAAGTCGCTGATCACTTGCTCGTAGGACAACGGTGCCGGCAAGGCTTCGGTGGTCACCGGGTACACCAGCGGCAACAAGTTCTGCGCTTCCTGCAGATGCGCCTCGATGATACCGAAGGCGTTGCCTTTCTTGCCCTTGGCCACGAAGTACGCCACCACTGGGGATTCGCGCAGCAAGCGCAGGGCCTTGACGGTAATCAGTTCCGGATCACCGGGACCGACGCCGAGGCCGATCAAACGTCCAGGTTGCTGCATCATTCGATCTCCGTGGCGAGGGCATTGACGGCGGCGGCGGCCATGGCGCTACCGCCCAGGCGACCCTGCATGATGACAAAAGGCACGCCACGGCTGTCAGCCGCCAGCGCGGCCTTGGATTCGGCGGCACCGACGAAGCCCACCGGAAAACCGAGGATCAGCGCCGGTTTTGGCGCACCGGCGTCGAGCATTTCCAGCAAGTAAAACAGCGCCGTCGGAGCGTTGCCGATGACCACCACGCTGCCTTCCAGATGCGGGCGCCACAGTTCCAGCGCCGCGGCTGAGCGGGTGTTACCCAAATCACGAGCCAGTTCCGGAACACTCTCGTCGCGCAAGGTGCAGATCACCGGATTGTTCGCCGGCAACCGCGCACGGGTCACGCCTTCGGAGACCATCCGCGCATCGCACAAAATCGGCGCGCCGGCCGCCAGCGCATCACGCCCGGCCTTGCCCGCACCTTCGGAAAACTGCAGGCCGTCGATGGCCTCGACCATGCCGCAGGCGTGAATGACACGGACCGCGAGTTTCTCCAGATCGTCCGGGATTCGGTCGAGGTTGGCCTCGGCGCGAATGATCGCGAAGGAGTTGCGATAGATCTCCTGACCGTCGCGGATGTAATCAAGCATCAAGGGGGCTCCGTGAGCGGGCGTCGAGCAGGGTCGCGACCGCTTCAATAGTAAGGTTGCGTGCGTGCAGCGCGCCGAAACCCGGCAGCGCTGCATCGCGAAAATAGAGGTCGTAGTGACCGTGGGCGACGGCCAGTAATGTGACGGGCGCCGTATGCGCGGCGGCGCAGGAGCGCGCGCACCCGCTCAAATGGACACTCGGCGTTTGTCCGTGACGTTGCAGCAATGTCGCCAGTTGCAAGGCATCACCCTTGGTCTCGGCCAGGCTTTTACCGCAGCCGTTTGAGCCGGTGCAGGCAATCAACCGGGACAATGGCAGATCGGCTTCGCACTGCAAGCCCAGACATTGCAATTGCCGAATGACCTCAGCGGCGTTTTCCGTGCGGACATTGGGCAACAGCAGGCTTTGCCAAGGCGTGAAGCGCAGACTGGAATCACCGAACTCCCGCGCCAGTTGTGCCACACCCCGCAGCATCGCCGGATCGAGTCGCCCCAGCGGCGGGACGGCTCCCACATAGACAACACCGGACTCGGCCTGGGGATGGGCACCCATGTGCAAATCACTGGAGCCCGAAACCCGTTGCCAACCGATAACGGCCTGCAGCGGCACTCGCTCAGCCAGTCGAAGCACAATGCCCCCGATCGGGTACTCGGCCAGCAAATGGCGCATTCGCGTCTGCTCGGGGCGCGCCAGTTCAAGGAACAACTCAAGGACCGCGACTACCAGCGCGTGCCCGTCTGCCAGTGCAACCGAACCGGCGGGGCTGTCCATCGGGCATCCCGCCAGACCGAACGCCAGCCGTCGCTCGCCGTCTTGTTCAAACGCCGAGAGCCACAGGTCATGGGGATGCTCGAGCATCGTCAGGTCTTCACCGCCATCAAGCTGCACGGCGAACTTGGCACTGAGGTCGTGGAACGCTTCGTGGTTTTGCAGTGTGGTGAGGATCTGCCCGGCCAGCGGGCGGGTGTCGAACACCATGCGCCGATCGATCCCGGCACCGGGGCTGAGCATCAGGTTGCGCACATCGTCGCCAGCCGCCGTACGCGGCCCCAGATCGGCGGCCAGCAGGCTGTCGATCAACGCCGCTTGCTCGTTGCCAATGCCGCGGATCTGCAGGTTGGCCCGGTTGGTCGCCTCGATCGCTCCGCTGGCATATCGCTCGGCGGCATCGGCCACAGCGATTGCCTGGTGCGCACGGATGGCGCCACCGTCGAGTTTGATCCGGCAAATACCACCGTCCAATGCCTGGACGACACGCAACAACCCGGGACAGGCGGAAGGGCGCAAGCGGTTGGGTATCTGACGTGACTTCACAGGACGACCGGTACAAGACGAAGGACAGCATTATGCCTGCTTTGGGCGGTCTGATGAAAAGCCCAAGCGGCTTGACGACGAAATACTCTCGATCCAGACATAAAGTTGCTTCGCTTGCAAACAGCAAGAATCAACTTCACCCATCAATCTTATTCAAACCACACGGCCACTCTTGTAAATTTGCCCAACATAAAAAACAAACAACACCGGAATATAGATATATTCAAGGAGTAGTACATGAACACGGAAACACCGGCTGGAGCATTGACCGCCCACAACCTCATTTCATGCATCGAGCAACTTTCGCTGCAAGATTACGATGACTTCACTCATTGCACTCAGATAGCCACCCAGTCCGCCGACATGGTCAGCAGTCGCTTTGCCAACTCGACAAAGTGGCTGCATGAATACGTCACAACGTTGAATTTTCTTGGCTGGTCCGTCTTTCAGGATGCGATCTTTACCCGCACTCAACACACCCTCTCGAAAAGCATTGCGGAGTTTCTGGTCCAAAGCGCTCAAGCCATGCCGGACATCCGACAAGGGAACGCCATGATTGACACGCTCGACGCGCTGAAAACCGACGAGCCCGCGCTGTATTCGCTGGATCAACAAAGTCTCTTGGGAGAGCGGTTTCAGGTAATACCTGCACGCTATGATTCAAAGGGTTTTCTTGAGATCGCAGTTTTTAATCTCGAATTGGTGACATCTACAAAAAGGAGCAATTTTCTATTTTTTCACATGGAAGAACAGACGACAAAGATCATTCAGCACCGAGCCACTCTGAAACTTGACAAAAACGTACTCGAAAGCAAAAGAGCGCTCATAGACCGCAAACGGAGCGAAATCAGGATGAAGAGATTCGACCTGCAAAAGGTACCAACAATACATCCGTAATAGTGCGCTATCACCGTCAATGACGCTTTCTCCCGCTGACAACCGGCGAACTCAATCCACACCGCGCTATGATGCACCACCGCACAGGTCGACACAGACCGGCAGCGCGATGATTTGGCTTCGATTGATAGAAGAGGAACAGCATGACCCCCTGGCTGACAGTGGTAGGCATTGGAGAAGAAGGCTTCAAGGGGCTTGGCAAAAATGCCCGACACGCTCTGCTGAACGCTACGCGGATCATTGGCGGTCAACGGCAGCTGGACCTGTTGCCAGCCTGCATCTGCGGTGTACGGCAATTGTGGCCCAGTCCTTTCGCCCTTGAACCGGTTTTGGCGAAACAGGGAGAACCCGTTTGCGTCCTGGCCAGCGGTGATCCGATGTTTTTCGGGGTGGGAGCCAGTCTCTCCCGACATTTATCCAGCGATGAAATGCTTATTCTGCCCGCTCCCTCTTCCTGCTCGCTCGCCGCGGCGCGAATGGGCTGGCCTTTGCAGGAAGTGGTCACGTTGTCGGTGGTTGCCCGCCCCGTCGCCGCACTCAACGCGCAATTGTCCAGTGGCTTGCGCTTGCTGGTGTTGAGTAACGACGGCCGCAGCCCCGCCGCCATCGCCGCACTGCTGCGTGAACGTGGTTTCGGTCCGAGCCGGATAACGGTGCTCGAACATTTGGGCGGTGAAGCCGAGCGACGTGTCGACGGTATCGCCAATGACTGGACCGATCCTGTGATCGCCGACCTGAACCTGATCGCTATCGAGTGCATCGCCGAGCCGAACACGCTACGCCTGTCGCGACTGGCCGGCCTGCCGGACTCCGCCTTCAGGCACGACGGCCAACTGACCAAGCGCGATGTGCGCGCCATCACCCTCGCGCGCCTGGCCCCGATCCCCGGCGAACTGTTGTGGGATGTCGGCGCCGGCAGTGGCTCGATCGGCATCGAATGGATGCGCGCCCACCCCGGTTGCCGCGCACTGGCCATCGAGGCAGATGCGGGCCGACAAGCGTTGATCGAACACAACCGCGATGCCCTCGGCGTTCCCGGCCTGCAACTGGTTCGCGGCAGCGCGCCGCAGGCACTGACCGGGCTGGAGCGACCGGACGCGATTTTCATCGGCGGCGGTGTCACCCGCGAAGGCGTGCTCGATACCTGCTGGGCCGAACTCAAACCCGGTGGCCGACTGATTGCCAACGCAGTCACACTGCAAAGTGAAATGACCCTGATGGCCTGGCGCGAGCAACACGGCGGGGAGCTGACGCGAATTCATATCGCCCAGGCCCAACCGCTGGGCGACTTCGACACCTGGCGCCAGGCCTTGCCGATTACATTGCTGGACGTGACGAAACCCTTCGATGCGTGACGAAACCGCCGAACACCCCGCCCCTCTGCGCAGCGGCCTGACCACCGGCAGTTGCGCCACGGCCACCAGCCTCGCCGCCGCGCGTCTGCTGCTGGCTGGCACATCGGCCGATGCGGTGGAAATCGTGTTGCCCAAGGGCAAACAGGTGCAGATGCGCCTGGAGTTCTGCCGCCTCACCGAGGACGGCGCCGAATCGGGAACCCTCAAGGACGCCGGTGACGATCCGGACGTGACCCACGGTGCCCTGCTCTACTCCCAGGTGCGCCTGAGCAGCGAACCGGGGACGCGCTTCAAGGCCGGTCGCGGCGTCGGCACCGTGACCCGGCCCGGGCTGGTGCTGGGAGTCGGCGAGCCCGCGATCAACCCGGTGCCGCGCAAAATGATCAGCGAACACCTGGCCCGACTGGCTGACGAATTCGACTACAGCGGCGGTTTCGAGGTCACGGTCAATGTCGAGAACGGCGAGGCACTGGCACTGAAAACCATGAATCCGCGCCTGGGCATTCTTGGCGGACTGTCGATCCTCGGCACCAGCGGTATCGTCCGACCGTTTTCCTGTGCGGCCTACATCGCCTCGATCCACCAGGGCATCGACGTGGCGAAAACCAACGGTTACCTGCACATCGCCGCCTGCACTGGCAACGCCAGCGAAGACACCATGCGCCGGGTCTACAACCTGCCGGAAATCGCTCTGATCGAAATGGGCGACTTCGTTGGCGCCGTGCTCAAGCACCTGCGCAAAGTGCCTGTGGATAAACTCAGCCTGTGCGGTGGTTTCGGCAAGATCAGCAAACTGGCGGCCGGGCACATGGATTTGCACAGTCGTCATTCGAGCATTGACCTGCCGCAACTGGCGTTATGGGCGGCGCAGGTCGGCGCCGATGCGGCGTTGCAGCAGAACATCCGCGAGGCCAACACCAGCCAGCAGGCACTGGCCATGGCCGCCGCAGCCGGGGTTGCCCTGGGCGATGCCGTCTGTCAGCACGCCCTGGATTTTGCCCGCAGCGTGGTGCCGGCGCAGGTTCAGGTGGAAGTCTTCGCCATCGATCGCCAGGGCGGGATCGTTGGCCATGCGGGAGCCTTTCAATGAAGCGCATCCTGTTACTCGGCGGCGTGACCGAAGCCATGGCCATTGCCCGCACGCTGGGACCGCAGCATATCTACAGCCTGGCCGGCATCGGTCGGATTCCGACGGATCTGCAATGCCAGGTTCGCGTCGGTGGCTACGGTGGTGCCGAAGGGTTGGCGCAATTCATTCGCGATGAAGGTATCGATCTGCTGCTCGATGCCACTCACCCCTACGCCGCCCGAATCAGCCAGAACGCCGCGACTGCCGCACGCTTGAGCGGCATTCCCTGCTGGGCGCTGCGGCGTCCGGCCTGGCAAGCCCAGGCGGGTGATGACTGGCGGGAAGTCAGCGATTGGGCAGGACTGATCGACGCCCTGAAGCCCTTCCGTCGACCGCTGTTCACCCTCGGTCGCGAGCCCCTGCAACACCTGGACGAAATTCCAGCGGAACAATTCTGGACCCTGCGCGCACTGGATGTGTATCCGGGCAACGAGCGCTGCGAAGTGATTGGCGCACGTGGGCCCTTCCTGATCGACGATGAACGCGAGTTGTTCGAACGGCGAAACATCGACGTGCTGATCAGCAAGAACAGCGGCAGCACGGCGACCGAACCGAAACTGGAAGTCGCACGTGAACGTGGGGTGCCGGTGATTGTCTTGAAGCGGCCGGTGTTGCCCGACGTGGATCGTGAATTCCTCTCGGTGGCGGATATGCTGGATGTCCTATCGATGTAGGACTGTTCCTGAGAGTTGCTAAATCCAGCGATTGCGCTGGCAATAAACTCAGACGCAGCTGGCTATCTACTCTACGACCGCAGTCCTATAGTTCGCCTCCTCCTGAACCGATCAAGCGCACCCGACATCCACGGGGATGAATGGCCTCGCCCAAAAGAAAGTGCCGCTTGCCACTCTGTATCCCAAGGAATACGATTCAACATGATCGATTTTGAGCGATCCCAAGTATTTGCTGACTGGCTCAACTCGCTGAGGGACACCATCGGCAAAGCTCGAATAATCGCCAGACTCCGGGCAGCCGAGTATGGAAATTTTGGTGATTGCGAATCTGTAGGTGCTGCGGTTTACGAGATGCGCGTTCACTACGGCCCAGGCTACAGGTTGTACTTCACTCGCAGAGATGAGGTGATTTACTTGCTGTTGATCGGGGGTGACAAGTCGACTCAAAAACGAGATATCAAACGTGCTATTCAAATGGCACACAATATCGGTAATGAGGAGTAAATCATGGCCGAACAATTTACCCGTTTTGATGCCGCCGAGTTTCTCAAGACACCGGAAGAAATGGCGGCTTATCTGGATGCCTGCTTTGAAGAGGATGCCGGAGACGGCGTGCTGATACGTGCAGCGCTCAACGATATCGCCCGGGCAAAGGGCATGACACAAATAGCCCGTGATGCCGGCTTGGGGCGCGAGAGTCTGTACAAGGCGCTGAGCAGTAGTGGCAATCCGGAATTCGCGACTATCATGAAGGTTATGAAAGCCTTGGGTCTGCGTTTGCACGCCATCGCTGTCTGATGCTGCGACACCACACCGCACGCCGCCTTTTTACTTATCGGCCCTGATCAGGCTAAATAGCCCGCGCCTGATCGCCCACCCAAACGGATTTTGTCCCATGTCCCGACACCGGCTCGCAATTGCCTGGATAGCCTGCTTCGCAGTGCTGTTCAACATGCTCGCCATGCCGATGTCCGGAGCGATGGCGCAAACGGCGAAGTCATCCGCCGAACAGTTGTTGTGGGGCAGCTTCTGCAGCTCCAGCGGCACCAGAATGGTGGCGATTTCCATCGGCGACCTTGAACAGAAAGCCCCGCAAAGCGACGATCATTCCAACATGCAGCATTGCTGGTGCTGCTCGGGTTCCGCGCCATTGGTGGCGTTGCCGGGGCATACGCCACAACTGTATTTCGCGCACTTCGAGTCCAACCGAAGCCTGCCTGCCGCCTCTCTGGAAAGCCCGTCACCGCGCCAGCAATGGCCGAGTCTCAACCCCCGCGCGTCCCCTCTGGTGTGATTTTTTCTCGCAATTGACTGCGTTTTAAATCGTTCCGGAGAATTGCCATGTTGAACAAACTCATCGTTCTGGCTGCGTTGCTGCTGCCTGCCTGCTTTGCCAATGCCCACGAATACAAGGTCGGCACACTGGAAATCGCTCATCCGTGGTCCCAGGAGTTGCCGCCCAATGCGCCCACCGTTGCGGCGTATTTCGTGATCAACAATCAAGGCAAGACCGCCGACCGCCTGCTCAGCGTCGACACCCCCATTGCGGGCGAAGCGCAATTGCATGAGCACGTGATGCAAGGCGACATGATGAAAATGCAGCACGTACCGAGCGTGGAAGTGCCCGCCGGTGGTGAGGTCACTTTCGCACCCATGGCCTATCACGTGATGTTGCTGGGCCTCAAGGACCGCAGCCTGCTCACTGACGGCAAGCGCTTCCCCATGACGCTGCACTTCGAGAAGTCCGGTGACGTGACGGTCGAAGTCGCGGTGCAGAAGCAGGCACCGGATGCCATGCAAGAACACAAGCACGCGCAATAACCACCCGCGCTGAATACGCCCATGCGCCCGCTTAGCGCCAGGTCATTCAGGTCACGCAATCAGGCATTGAGCCTGACACGTGGCAGCTGGATCAGCCTGTTCGCCATGCTGATGATCTTTATCGGTCCGCTGATTTCTCAGTCGATGCCGATGGATTCGCGCGCCATGTCGATGAGCATGCCTACGGGTATGAGCATGGACATGTCGGCGATGGAGCATGCCGACCATGCCACGCAAGCCACCACCGAGCATTGCCCGCCAGCCCCCGGGCACCATGTGCTGTGGGAAAAGTGTGGCTATTGCAGCCTGCTGTTCAATTGCCCGGCGCTGACCGGTGGCGTGTCTTTCGCCAACTTCGTCATCCCGCCCATCAATACCTTCACCACACCCTCTGCGCGCCAGGGCCATGCCCGGCCAACCTTCTTCCCCGGCGCCCGCACCCGCGCCCCACCCGTCGTCGCGTAAACACTCACTTCTGATTTCACACGGTCCGCAAGACAGCCAAAGCAACCTGTGGGAGCGAGCTTGCTCGCGAAGAGGAAGTGTCAGTCAACGTTGATGTCGTCTGGCACACCGCTTTCGCGAGCAAGCCTGCTCCCACAGGGACAGCTTCAGGCTGCCGGCCGTGTCGTTTACGACTGTTCGATGGAAATTGTCATGTCCAGGTTTTCCGCTGTCCCGTGCTTGAGCCCTGCCCAAGCCTCTTATGCCCTGAACGAATCCGGTGTTCGTTTCAGACACGCCACCGCCATCCTGTGCGGTGCATTGCTGGCGCCTTCTGCGCTGGCCGATGACCATGCCGGTCACACCGAAGAACTGAGCCCGACGGTGATTACCGCCGTTGCGCCCAGCTCGCCCCTGACCATCGTCACCAACCCCAAGGACCCGCGACAACCGGTGCCCGCCAGCGATGGCGCCGATTACCTGAAGACCATCCCCGGCTTTGCCATGGTGCGCAATGGCGGCACCAATGGTGACCCGGTGCTGCGCGGCATGTTCGGCTCGCGGCTGAACATCCTCACCAACGGCAGCATGATGCTCGGTGCCTGCCCGGGCCGGATGGACGCCCCGACCTCCTACATCTCGCCGGAAACCTACGACAAGCTCACCGTAATCAAAGGCCCGCAAACCGTGCTGTGGGGACCGGGTTCCTCGGCTGGCACTATCCTGTTCGACCGCGAGCCGGAGCACTTCGGCGCACTCGGCACCCGGGTCAACGCCAGCGTGCTGGCCGGTTCCAACGGCCGCTTCGACAAACTGGTGGACGCTGCCGCCGGTGGACAATCGGGTTATGTGCGGGTCATCGGCAACACCGCACACTCCGACGACTACCAGGACGGCAACAACGACACCGTGGCGTCGCGCTATGACAAATGGAACGGCGACGTGGCCGTCGGCTGGACGCCGAACACCGACACCTTGCTGGAGCTGACCGCCGGCCGTGGCGATGGTGAAGCCCGCTACGCCGGGCGCGGCATGGACGGCTCGCAGTTCCTGCGCGAAAGCCTTGGCCTGCGCTTCGAGCAATCCAACATCGGCGAGGTACTGGATAAGGTCGAGGCGCAGGTCTACTACAACTACGCCGATCACGTGATGGACAACTACACCCTGCGCACGCCGTCCGGCACCGGGATGATGGCCGGCCCCATGGCCTCCAACGTCGACCGCCGCACCCTCGGCGCCCGGGTCAAGGCCACCTGGCGCTGGACTGATGTGCAACTGATCGGCGGCATCGACGCACAGACCAACGAACATCGCCAGCGCGGCGCCATGGGCGTCGACACCTACAAGGACCTGCCGTACACCAAGGATGCCGACTTCCATAACTACGGAGTCTTCGGCGAATTGACCTGGTACGCCGCCGACCGTGACCGCCTGATCAGCGGCGCACGCCTGGACCGCGCCTCGGCCAAGGATTATCGGCAGACCACCGGCTCGGGCATGATGACCCGCCCGAATCCGACCGCCGACGACACCCGCGCCGACACCCTGCCGAGTGGTTTCATCCGCTATGAACATGACTTGGCCGACAGCCCGACCACCCTGTATGCCGGCCTCGGTCACTCCCAGCGGTTCCCGGATTACTGGGAGCTTTTCTCTCCCAAGTCCGGCCCCGCCGGCTCGGTGAATGCCTTCGACTCGATCAAACCGGAAAAAACCACCCAGCTCGATTTCGGCCTGCAATACAAGACCGAAGACCTCGAAGCCTGGGCCTCGGCTTACGTCGGGCAGGTGCGCGATTATATCCTGTTCAACTACACCCCGACAATGATGGGTACGACCTCGCAAGCCGAAAACATCGACGCGCGAATCATGGGCGGCGAACTGGGCGCCGCTTACAACTTCACCGACAACTGGAAAGCCGACGCGACCCTGGCCTACGCCTGGGGCAAGAACAGCAGCGATGGCAGTGCATTGCCGCAGATGCCGCCACTGGATGCCCGTTTCGGCCTGACCTACAGCGAAGACAACTGGAGCGCCGGCGCACTGTGGAGAGTGGTCGCCGCACAAAACCGCATCGACCAGAACAAGGGCAACGTGGTCGGCAAGGACTTCGACAAGACGCCGGGCTTCGGCGTGTTCTCCCTCAACGGTGCCTATCGGATCAACAGCAACTGGAAGGTCAGCAGCGGCGTCGACAACCTGTTCGGCAAGGCTTACGCCGAGCACTTGAACCTGGCCGGCAACGCCGGTTTCGGCTACCCGGCCAATAACCCGCAAGCCATCAAGGAACCGGGGCGAACGCTCTGGACCAAGGTGGACATGAGTTTCTAAAAACTTCGCGAGCAAGCTCGCCCCTACAGGGGAGCGAGCCTGCTCGCGATCGGTTGCGCAGCAACCGCAAAAACAAACAACTAAAAGATCCAGCCAAGCGGAGCACACGTGATGAAACAGCCCAAAGTGAATTTCTACAACCTGGCCTGGCGCTGGCATTTCTATGCCGGATTGTTCGTTGCGCCATTCATGGTGATGCTGGCGTTGACCGGCACCGTCTACCTGTTCAAACCGCAGCTCGACTCGCTGATGTACAGCAGCCTGCTCAACGTCCCGGCCGGTCATCACACCATCCCGGCCGACGACCTGCTGACACGGGTGAAAACGGCTTATCCACAAGGTCAGGTCACCCAGTACCTGCCACCGGTCAATGCCGAGCGCAGCGCGCAGTTTGTCGTGCTCAACGATGAAAAGGAGCTGAACGTTTTCGTTGATCCGTACCACGGTGACATCCTCGGTGAACAAGATGCCAAGAAGAACCTGCAAGCCATCGCCCGGTCGATTCACGGCGAGCTGATGATCGGCACCGTTGGCGATCGGCTGATCGAACTGGCCGCCGGGTGGGGCGTGGTGCTGGTGGTGTCCGGCATTTTCCTGTGGTGGCCGCGCGGTCAGGCGGCAGGCATTTTGTGGCCACGCCTGAACAGTCGAGGTCGCGTATTGTGGCGCGACCTGCACGCGGTCACCGGGTTCTGGGGGGCGTCCCTGCTGCTGGTGATGCTGCTCAGCGGCATGACCTGGACCGGTTTCTGGGGCAAGCAATACGCCGAAGTGTGGAACGTGTTCCCGGCGGCCATGTGGGATGACGTGCCGAAGTCTGACGTCGAGGCACGCAGCCTCAACACCGCCACCCGCCAGACCGTGCCGTGGGCCATGGAAAACACCCCGATGCCGATGTCCGGCGACCATGCCGAGCACATGGCCCACGACGGCGCAGCGGCCGGTCCGGCATCGCCGACCATCCGCCTGCAGGACGTACAAAACATCGCCAGAGAGCGCAAGGTCGAACCGGGCTACAGCATCACCCTGCCGACCACCGCGACCGGCGTGTTCACCATCGCCGTATTCGCCGACGACCCGCGCAATGACGCCACGCTGCACATCGATCAGTACACCGGCAAGGTCCTGGCCGATGTACGCTTCGAGCAGTACGGCACCGTCGCCCGCGCCACGGAAATCGGCGTGATGCTGCACGAGGGCAAGATGTTCGGCGTGTTCAACCAGATCGTCGTATTGCTGATCTGCCTGATGATTTTGCTCAGCGCGGTCAGCGGCGTGGTGATCTGGTGGAAGCGCCGTCCGCAAGGAAAACTCGGCGTGCCGCCGCTGCGCCATGACCTGCCAAAATGGAAAACCGCGATGGTGATCATGTTCGCCCTGGCAGTGGCCTTCCCGTTGGTGGGTGCTTCTCTGGTGGCGGTGTGGGTGCTCGATCGCGTGCTGCTGTCGCGCTTTACCCGGCAAACTGAGTCGGCTTCATCTTCATCTTGAAACAGGCGAGATGCGCCGGGCGAAAGGCACTGTAAACTCCCCGCGCATCACCTCAGCCCCATCGCGAGCAAGCTCGCTCCCACAGGGATTGCGTAAGACCTGTGGGAGCGAGCTTGTCCGCGAAGGGGCCATCAGCATCACCTCAAGAGTCACTGCATGACCTCGCTGAATCTGACAAACCTTACCTGGTCCCCACTGGGTCACGGCCATTGCCACCACCAATTCCAGCTGCGTGACGCCTCGCTACACGTGGCCGCCGGTGAGTTCGTCGGGCTGATCGGCCCCAACGGCAGTGGCAAGACCAGCCTGTTGCGGTGTGCCTGGCGCTTCAATCAACCGGAAAGCGGCGAGGTCAGACTCGATCACCAGAACGTCTGGAAGCACTCCTCGCGCTGGTGCGCGCAACGCATCGCCGTGGTGTTGCAGGAGTTCCCTGATGCCTTCGGCCTGACCGTCGAGGAGGTGGTCGCCATGGGCCGCACGCCGCACAAAGGCTTGTTCGACGGCGACACCCTTGAAGACCGCGACCTGGTCAATCAGGCCCTGGAATCCGTTGGCCTCAAGGGCTTCGAAGACCACGGGTTCGCCACTCTCTCCGGTGGTGAAAAACAGCGGGTCATCCTCGCCCGCGCCCTGGCCCAGCAACCACAACTGCTGATCCTTGACGAGCCGACCAACCACCTCGACCCGCATTTTCAGCTTGAGCTTTTGAAGTTGGTCAAGCGCTTGAATATCGGCACCCTGGCGAGCATCCACGACCTCAATCTGGCGGCGGCTTTTTGTGATCGACTGTACGTGATCAACCATGGTCGTATCGTCGCCAGCGGCACGCCGAAAGAAGTCCTGACCGCTGCGCTGCTGCGCAATGTGTTCGGCGTCCAAGCACTGATCGATGAACATCCACTGCACGGCTACCCACGAATCACCTGGATAACCCAACCATGACTTTGCGTTCCCTGCTGCGCTCCTGCCTCTCTCTCGTGATGCTGCTGGGCAGCGTCCAGGCATTGGCCGAAGCCACCCGTTACCCGCTGACAATCAAAAGCTGCAACCGCGAAGTGACCTTCAAGCAGGCACCAAAACACGCGCTCAGCCACGACATCAACATGACCCAGATGATGCTCGCCCTCGGCCTCAAACCACGGATGGCCGGTTACAGCGGCATCAGTGGCTGGAAGGCCGTGACGCCCGAGATGCAGGGCATTCTCGAAGGCCTGCCGGAACTGGCGGCCAAGTACCCGTCGGTGGAAACCCTGCTCAATGCCAACGTCGATTTCTTCTTCGCCGGCTGGGACTACGGCATGCGTATCGGCGGCGATCTCACGCCGCAAACCCTGCAACCGCTGGGCATCAATGTGTATGAGCTGAGCGAGTCCTGCGCCTTCGTGATGAAGCGCCCGCCGGCCAGCCTCGAAGACACCTACAACGACCTGCGCAACCTCGGCAGAATCTTTGACGTGCAGGACCGCGCCAATGCCCTGATCACCCACATGCAGGCGCAAGTGGCAGACATTGGCAAAGACCTGCCCGCGGAAAAACCGCGGGTCTTCCTGTACGACAGCGGCGAAGATCGCGCCATGACCTCAGGAAGCCTGGGTATGCCGCAAGCGCTGATCGACGCCGCTGGCGGGCGCAATGTTCTGGAGGATGTCGACGCAAGCTGGACCCGGGTCAATTGGGAAACCGTGGTCGAGCGCAACCCGCAGGTGATCGTGATCGTCGACTACAGCGAAGTCACTGCCGATCAGAAGATTCAATTCCTGCTGAGCAACAAGGCCCTGCAATCGGTGGACGCGATCAGGCACCAGCGCTTCATCGTCATCCCTTACGTGCAGGCCACGCCGGGGATCGATAACGTGCTGGCGGTCGCAACCCTGGCCAAGGGTTTCCACGGCGAATGACCAACCGTCGCTACGCCCTGATGCTGATCGCACTCGGTGCCCTGTTGCTGGTGTCGTGCGTGGTGTCCCTGGGTTTCGGCCCGGCGCGGGTGCCGCTGGATGTGGTGTGGCGCATCCTGTTGCATAAACTGTTCGGTTTCGGTGTGGTGGACTGGAACCCCGGACAGGAACATATCGTCTGGCTGATCCGCGTCCCGCGCATGCTGCTCGGCGCGCTGGTGGGCGCGGGCCTGGCGTTGATCGGCGCGGTGCTGCAAGCAGTCACGCGCAACCCGTTGGCTGACCCGCACCTGCTCGGCGTGACTTCCGGTGCCACACTTGGTGCGGTGATCGTGGTGCTGCATGTCGGTGAAATCGTTGGTCTGCTGACCTTGCCGATCGCGGCATTCATCGGGGCATTGCTGAGCATGCTGGTGGTGCTGATGATTGCCAGTCGTCATGGGCGCCTGGACAGTGACCGCTTGCTGCTGTGCGGCGTGGCGGTGTCGTTCGTGATGATGGCGATTGCCAATTTGCTGCTGTTCATGGGCGACCATCGAGCCAGTTCGGCGGTGATGTTCTGGATGCTCGGCGGGCTCGGGTTGGCACGCTGGGAATTGCTGGCGGTACCGACAGCCAGTGTGTTGTTCGGGCTGATATTGCTGCTGGGTATGGCGCGACCGCTGAATGCACTGATGGCCGGTGAACAGACGGCGGTGACCCTGGGCCTGAATGCACGCACCGTGCGCCTGCGGGTGTTTTTGATTGCCTCGTTGATGACCGGAGTGCTGGTGTCGATCAGCGGCTCGATTGGTTTTGTCGGGTTGATGGTGCCGCATATTGCGCGGCGCCTGGTCGGGGCTGAACACCGACGGTTGCTGCCGGTGTGCGTGTTGCTTGGCAGCGTGTTTCTGGTTTGGGTCGACGTCGCCGCCCGGACCATGATTGCTCCTGAAGATCTTCCCATTGGCGTCGCTACCGCCGCGATTGGCGGACTGTTCTTCATCGGCCTGATGCGCCGTCGCTGATCCCTGTGGGAGCGAGCTTGCTCGCGATGGCGGCGGCACATCCAACATGACGGTGTCTGACCCACCGCTATCGCGAGCAAGCTCGCTCCCACAGTTGATTGGGGTTGCCCACAAGATCTGCGCTCCAATCTGGCGCACCTCTTCGCACCAACACGCCTGTCGCGATCCTTCATGGTGCGCCATCAAACCGCACGACCGCTCTAAACCGACATTTCCCTGCCTTTGCCGACCGGGCACAGCCCTTGCAAAACACACCTTCAGTAGTCCGCATCTGCCAACCAAGAAAACTCATAAGTTCATGGAGATCGCACAATGAAGCGTCGCAGTTTGATCAAGGCTTTCACACTCTCGGCATCCATTGCCGCGATGGGCATGACCTGGACTGTCCAGGCCGCCGAGACCATCAAGGTCGGTATTCTGCATTCGTTGTCCGGAACCATGGCGATCTCCGAAACGTCGTTGAAAGACATGGCGCTGATGACCATCGACGAGATCAACGCCAAGGGCGGCGTGAACGGCAAGATGCTCGAGCCGGTGGTGGTCGACCCTGCCTCGAACTGGCCGCTGTTCGCCGAGAAGGGTCGTCAATTGCTGACCCAGGACAAGGTCGCCGTGGTGTTTGGTTGCTGGACTTCCGTATCGCGTAAATCGGTACTGCCGGTGTTCGAAGAACTCAACGGCTTGCTGTTCTACCCGGTGCAATACGAAGGCGAAGAGATGTCGCCGAACGTCTTCTACACCGGCGCTGCGCCGAACCAGCAGGCGATCCCTGCCGTTGAATACCTGATGAGCGAAGAAGGCGGCAGCGCCAAGCGCTACTTCCTGCTCGGCACCGACTACGTCTACCCGCGAACCACCAACAAGATCCTGCGTTCGTTCCTGCACTCCAAAGGCGTGGCCGACAAGGACATCGAAGAGGTCTACACCCCGTTCGGTCACAGCGACTACCAGACCATCGTCGCCAACATCAAGAAGTTCTCGGCAGGCGGCAAGACGGCGGTCATCTCCACCGTCAACGGCGACTCCAACGTGCCGTTCTATAAAGAACTGGCCAACCAGGGCCTGAAGGCTACCGACGTGCCGGTCGTGGCGTTCTCGGTGGGCGAAGAAGAACTACGTGGCATCGACACCAAGCCATTGGTGGGCAACCTCGCGGCGTGGAACTACTTCGAGTCGGTTGAGAACCCGGCGAACAAGAAATTCGTCGCCGACTGGAAAGCCTACGCGAAGAAACACAACCTGCCGGGCGCCGACAAAGCGGTGACCAACGATCCGATGGAAGCCACCTACGTCGGCATCCACATGTGGGCGCAAGCGGCTGAAAAAGCCAAGTCCACCGACGTCGACAAAGTTCGCGAAGCCTTGGGCGGCCAGACCTTTGCCGCGCCGTCCGGATACACCCTGACCATGGACAAGACCAACCACCACCTGCACAAGCCGGTGATGATCGGCGAGATCCAGGCCGACGGTCAGTTCAATGTGGTGTGGCAGACCGAAGGCCCGATCCGCGCCCAGCCGTGGAGCCCGTTCATTCCGGGTAACGACAAGAAACCGGACTACGCGATGAAGAGCAACTAAGCCACTGGATGTCGGCGCCAGGCTCAGTGCCTGAGGCCGACACAACTCCCTGTGGGAGCGAGCTTGCTCGCGATGAGGTCGGCACATTCGACATCTCTTTGACTGGGCCACCGCTATCGCGAGCAAGCCCGCTCCCACAATGTCCGCGTCAAGGCGACTCTCTATGCCCACCGCCCTTTACCGCATCATTTTCGCCATTGCACTCTTGCTGCCGATGGCCACTTTCGCCGGCGACGCCGAAGACTTCGTCGCCGCCAATCCCGTGCAGCAAGCCAGGCTGCTGGAAGCCTGGGCCGCGCAGCCCGATCCGGCCCGCATCGAATTGATCAACGCCCTGCAACAAGGCGAACTGACCGTCGACGGCCAGCCGAAAACCTTGCGTCTGAACAACCGCTTGCGGGGCTTGATCGACACCGCCCTGGCCAGCCACCAACTGCTCGCCGCCGACGCCAAATTGCGTCTGGCCGCTGCGCAGCAACTACAGAAAAGTGCCAAACCGGCGCAGTTGAAATTCCTCGACCAGCAGCTGGCGGGCGAAAAGGACGAAGGCGTCCACAGTGCCCTGAGTCTCGCCCTGGCCAACCTGCAATTGGTCGACAGCGACCCGGCCGTGCGCCTCGCAGCCGTCCGCCTGCTCGGTGAAACCGGTGACCCGCTGGCCCGCACCCGTCTCGAAGGCTTGCTCGAGCCTGGCGTTGAAGCCGATGTCACCGTACGCACTGCGGCCGAAACCAGCCTCGCTCAAGTCAAACGCAAACTGTTGGTCGGCGAGATGCTCGGCCAGGCATTCAGCGGCATGTCCCTGGGCTCGATTCTGCTGCTCGCGGCCCTGGGACTTGCGATCACCTTCGGCCTGCTCGGTGTGATCAACATGGCCCACGGCGAGATGCTGATGCTCGGTGCCTACTCGACCTACGTCGTGCAACTGATGTTCCAGCGCTTCGCCCCGCAGGCCATCGAGTTCTATCCGCTGATGGCGCTACCGGTGGCGTTTTTCGTCACCGCGGCCATCGGCATGGCGCTGGAGCGCACGGTGATTCGCCACCTCTATGGCCGCCCACTGGAAACCCTGCTCGCCACCTGGGGCATCAGCCTCATGCTGATTCAACTGGTTCGTCTGGTGTTCGGCGCGCAGAACGTCGAAGTGGCCAACCCCGCGTGGCTGTCGGGCGGCATTCAAGTGCTGCCGAACCTGGTGCTGCCGTACAACCGCATCGTCATCATTGCCTTTGCGCTGTTTGTGGTGGTGCTGACCTGGCTGCTGCTGAACAAGACTCGCCTGGGCCTGAATGTTCGCGCCGTCACCCAGAACCGCAACATGGCCGCCTGCTGCGGCGTGCCCACCGGACGCGTGGACATGCTCGCCTTCGGTCTCGGTTCGGGCATCGCCGGCCTTGGCGGCGTGGCCCTGAGCCAGATCGGCAACGTCGGCCCGGACCTCGGCCAGAGCTACATCATCGACTCGTTCCTGGTGGTGGTGCTCGGCGGTGTCGGTCAGTTGGCCGGTAGCGTGCTGGCGGCGTTTGGCCTGGGGATCGCCAACAAGATTCTCGAACCGCAGATCGGTGCCGTACTCGGCAAGATCCTCATCCTCGCGCTGATCATTCTGTTCATCCAGAAACGTCCGCAAGGCCTCTTCGCACTCAAAGGACGGGTGATCGACTGATGAACCAGCCCCTGCTCGTTACCGCGACCCAAAAAGCCGGCCCTAAAGCCTCGATTGCCGTCGGTGCAGTGATTCTCGCTCTGCTGTTGGCGCTGCCGCTCCTGTCGTTGTTACCGGTGGACAGCACGCTGCATGTTTCAGCCTATACGCTGACGCTGGTGGGCAAGATTCTTTGCTACGCCATCGTCGCACTGGCGCTGGATCTGGTGTGGGGTTACGCCGGCCTGCTGTCCTTGGGGCACGGCCTGTTCTTCGCCCTCGGCGGCTATGCCATGGGTATGTACCTGATGCGCCAGGCCGCGGGTGATGGCTTGCCGGCCTTCATGACGTTCCTGTCATGGACCGAAATGCCGTGGTTCTGGACCGGTACCAGCAGCTTCCTCTGGACCCTGTGCCTGGTGGTTTTGGCGCCGGGGTTGCTGGCCTTGGTGTTCGGCTTCTTTGCCTTCCGCTCGCGGATCAAGGGCGTGTATTTCTCGATCATGACCCAGGCCCTGACCTTCGCCGGGATGCTGCTGTTTTTCCGCAACGAAACCGGCTTCGGCGGCAACAACGGCTTCACCAACTTCCGCACGATTCTCGGCTTCGGCATCACCGAGCCGGGCACCCGCGCGGTGCTGTTTTTCGCCACGGTGCTGTTGCTGGTGGCGAGCCTGTTTATCGGCTGGCGCCTGGCGCAAAGCAAATTCGGACGGGTACTGACTGCGCTGCGCGATGCAGAAAACCGCCTGATGTTCTGCGGCTACGACCCGCGCGGGTTCAAGTTGTTTGTCTGGGTATTGAGCGCGGTGTTGTGTGGCCTGGCCGGTGCGCTATACGTGCCGCAAGTGGGGATCATCAACCCGAGTGAGATGTCGCCGACCAATTCTATCGAAGCAGCGGTGTGGGTGGCCCTTGGCGGTCGCGGCACCTTGATCGGTCCGTTGCTCGGTGCTGGTGTGGTCAACGGCATGAAGAGCTGGTTCACCGTCGCGTTCCCCGAGTACTGGCTGTTCTTCCTTGGTGCGCTGTTCATCGTCGTGACCCTGTACCTGCCCAAGGGCGTGATCGGTCTGCTGAAAAAAAGAGGTGAATCATGAGAGTCACTGCAACGGCTGAATTCATGCTCGAACCGGCGTTCTTTCCTCCACTGGAACCCAACCGCGACGCCGGCAGCAGCCGCGATGCCATCGGCCTCGGCCAACGTGCCGGCAAAGGGCTGAACACGCGCCACGGCACCATCCTGACCCTGGAAGACATCAGCGTCAGCTTCGATGGCTTCCGCGCGTTGAACAATCTGAACCTGTACATCGGCGTCGGCGAACTGCGCTGCATCATCGGCCCCAACGGCGCGGGCAAGACCACCCTGATGGACGTGATCACCGGCAAGACCCGCCCCAGTCACGGCAAGGCCTGGTTCGGCGAAACCCTGGACCTGACGCAAATGAGCGAAGTGCAGATCGCCCAGGCCGGTATCGGCCGCAAGTTCCAGAAGCCCACGGTGTTCGAAGCCTTGAGCGTGTTTGAAAACCTTGAGCTGGCGCAGAAAACCGACAAATCCGTTTGGGCCAGCCTGCGGGCGCGCTTGAGCGGCGAGCAGAAAGACCGCATCGCCCAAGTGCTGGACACCATTCGCCTGACCTCGTCGGTCAATCGCCCGGCCGGCCTGTTGTCCCACGGCCAGAAACAATTCCTGGAGATCGGCATGCTGCTGATGCAGGACCCGCAATTGCTGCTGCTCGACGAACCGGTCGCGGGCATGACCGACGCCGAAACCGAATTCACCGCCGAGCTGTTCAAGAGCCTGGCCGGCAAGCACTCGCTGATGGTGGTGGAACACGACATGGGCTTCGTCGGCTCGATTGCCGACCACGTCACGGTGTTGCATCAGGGCAGCGTGCTGGCCGAAGGGTCGCTGGAGCAGGTGCAGGACAACGAGCGGGTGATCGAGGTGTATCTCGGTCGCTAAACCTGCAAACACCTATCCAACTGGGGGAGCGAGCTTGCTCGCGATAGCGGTGTATCAGTCAACAACAATATTGAGTGTGCCGACGCCATCGCGAGCAAGCTCGCTCCCACAGGGGATCTGA
Organism: Pseudomonas sp. GW823-FHT06E10; assembly: GCF_058794995.1. Classification (NCBI taxonomy): domain Bacteria; kingdom Pseudomonadati; phylum Pseudomonadota; class Gammaproteobacteria; order Pseudomonadales; family Pseudomonadaceae; genus Pseudomonas; species Pseudomonas sp. GW823-FHT06E10. The sequence goes on from NZ_JBXAHJ010000005.1 coordinate 78,843, forward strand.
GGAGAATCTGGAAATGCTGCAAGTCGAAAAGCTGCACCAGTACTACGGCGGAAGCCACATCCTGCGCGGCCTGACGTTTGACGTGAAGGTCGGTGAAGTCACCTGCCTGCTCGGGCGTAACGGCGTGGGCAAGACCACCTTGCTCAAATGCCTGATGGGTCTGCTGCCGGCCAAAGAAGGCGCGGTCAATTGGGAAGGCAAACCAATCACCGCCTTCAAGCCGCACCAGCGAGTGCATGCCGGCATCGCCTACGTGCCACAGGGCCGGGAGATCTTCGGTCGCCTGACCGTGGAAGAGAACCTGCTGATGGGCCTGTCGCGCTTCCCCGGCAGCGAAGCGAAGGAAGTGCCGGCGTTCATCTACGAGCTGTTCCCGGTGCTGCTGCAAATGAAGCAGCGCCGGGGCGGCGACTTGTCCGGTGGCCAGCAACAGCAACTGGCGATCGGTCGTGCACTGGCCAGCCGCCCTCGCCTGCTGATCCTCGATGAGCCCACCGAAGGCATCCAACCCTCGGTGATCAAGGAGATCGGCGCGGTGATCAAGAAACTCGCAGCCCGTGGCGACATGGCGATTTTGCTGGTGGAGCAGTTCTACGATTTCGCCGCCGAACTGGCCGATCAATACCTGGTGATGTCACGGGGCGAAATCGTGCAACAGGGTCGCGGCGAGAATATGGAAGCTGAAGGGGTGCGCGGGCTGGTCACGATCTGAGCTTCTGTCCACAGAGGGCTCGAAGCACCATTTTGTCGCACCATCTTCCACGCAGCGCCCCCAACTGGTGCGCGGCGACGTTCAACGGCGCTCTCCTTCCAGTGATGCCCTGCGGCACAGCCTTTGCAACCCTCCTGAGGACCTCTCGATAAGCACTGACCATGACTCTTCCTGCATCCGGCGTTTTGTTTACCCCCAGTTGGCATGCCGAACTGGAACTGGGCTACGCCCGGTTCGACAACACCACCCGCCCGGTCCAGCGCCGTCACAAAGGTCCGTTGCGGGTGCAAAAGCACCTGTATGCAGAAGGGCCAGAGGTCTGCCAGCACATCATCGTCCACCCTCCCGGCGGAATAGCCGGCGGTGATCGGCTGGACATTTCGGCCAGCGTCGAGCGTGATGCCTGGGCACAAATCACCAGCCCCGGCGCGGCCAAGTGGTATCGCGCCGCCGGCCCCGCCTATCAGCAGCTGAAGTTGAAGGTGGCGGCCGGTGCGACACTGGAATGGTTGCCCCAGGAGACGATCATTTTCAGTGCGGCGCAGGCTGAACTCAGCACCGGGATTGAGCTTGAAGGCGATGCCCGTTTGTTCTACTGGGACGTCGTGGCCCTGGGCCGTCCGGCCAGTGGCGAACGCTTCGACCTCGGGCATTTTCAGGCACAACTGGATATCCGCCGCGACGGCCAGTTGCTCTGGCACGAACGCCAGCGCATTGTCGGGGCGGACGGTTTGCTCGATTCGCCGATTGGGCTGGATGGGCAACCGGTGTTTGCGACATTGCTGGTGACGGGTGAAATTGATAGCGAACTGCTGGAGCGCTGCCGCTCGCTGAGCCATGACGTGCGCGGGGATCTGACGCAGTTGCCGGGGTTGTTGGTGGCGCGGTGTCTGACCAGTGAAGCGCTGTTGGCGCGGGGGTGGTTGATTGAACTCTGGAAGTTGTTGCGCCCAGTCTTGCTTGGCCGTGAAGCCTTGCCACCCAGAATATGGAACACCTGAATTGCTTTTCTGTAGGAGCGAGCCTGCTCGCGATAGCGGTGTATCAGGCGCCATTTATGTTGAATGTGCCGACGCCATCGCGAGCAGGCTCGCTCCTACAGGGGTTCTGTGCAAGCAGATCCCACTCTTTTTAATCTGCCCGAATGGATGTCTACGATGGACCTGACCCCGCGCGAAAAAGACAAGTTGCTGATCTTCACCGCCGGCCTGGTGGCCGAGCGACGTTTGGCTCGCGGCGTGAAACTCAATTACCCGGAGGCCATGGCCTACATTTCCGCCGCGCTGCTTGAAGGCGCCCGCGATGGCCAGACCGTGGCCGACCTGATGCACCTGGGCACCACCCTGCTGAGCCGCGAACAAGTGATGGAAGGCATCCCGGAAATGATCCCGGAAATCCAGGTCGAGGCCACGTTCCCCGACGGCACCAAACTGGTCACCGTCCACCAACCCATCGCCTGAGGCCGCGCCATGACCTACCACATCCGCGATGCCGTGCATGCCGACCTGCCAGCCATCCGTGACATTTACAACGACGCGGTACTCAACACCACGGCGATCTGGAACGAGCAGGCGGTCGACCTCGGCAACCGCCAGGCCTGGTTCAGCGCCCGGCAATCCCAGGCTTATCCGATTCTGGTGATTGTCGATGCCGACGACACAGTGCTCGGGTACGCCTCGTTCGGCGACTGGCGCCCGTTCGACGGCTTCCGCCACACCGTCGAGCATTCGGTCTACGTGCGCAGCGATCAACGCGGCAATGGCCTCGGTCCAAAGCTGATGGACGTGCTGATCGAGCGCGCCAGAGACTGTGGCAAACACGTCATGGTCGCGGCCATCGAAAGTGGCAACGCCGCCTCGATTCGCCTGCATGAGCGCATCGGTTTTATTACCACCGGGCAGATGCCACAGGTGGGCACCAAGTTCGGTCGCTGGCTGGACCTGACCTTCATGCAACTGACCCTCAATCCTGGCGCACAGCCACCTGCCGCCAACAAGGAGTGATTGCCCATGAACCCCGCCCAACTGCGACGCGTCAATGTAGAAAGTTTCGCGCACTACCGTCAGGGCCTGATTGATCTGCTACTCGACGCCGTCGGCTATGGCGCCAGCGTTGGCTTCATGGCCGATCTCGATGCGACGCAGGCACACGCCTATTTCGATGAGGTTCAGGACAATCTGATCAAGGGCAATGTGTTGCTGTGGGTGGTGGTCAAGGACGAACAGGTGCAAGCCAGCGTGCAATTGGGGTTGTGCCGCAAAGCCAACGGTTTGAACCGCGCCGAAGTGCAGAAACTGCTGGTGCGCGAGCATGCCCGGCGGCGTGGTCTAGGCCAACAGTTGATGAGTGCGCTGGAACAGGCCGCCCTGCAACACAAGCGCGGCATGCTCTTCCTCGATACTGAAGCAGGCTCGCCCGCCGAAGATTTCTACAAAGCCCTGGGTTACACCCGGGCCGGGGAAATTCCCGATTACGCCTGCGACCCGAGCGGCCGCTACAAGCCCACTGCCTTCTTCTACAAGATTCTCCAAGGAGCCCATTGATGATTCCCGGTGAATACCAGATCCAGCCCGGCGACATCGAACTTAACGTCGGCCGCCGCACGATCAGCCTGACGGTGGCCAACAGCGGTGACCGGCCGATCCAGGTCGGTTCGCATTACCACTTTTTCGAAACCAATGACGCCCTGAACTTCGACCGCGCCGCCAGCCGCGGCATGCGCCTGAACATCCCCGCCGGCACCGCCGTGCGTTTCGAGCCGGGGCAGAGTCGCCAGGTCGAACTGGTCGATCTGGCGGGGCATCGTCGGGTGTTCGGGTTTGCCGGGCGGATCATGGGCGATCTCTGATTAATGCGTTGTCAGTACCGCCCCCATCGCGAACAAGCTCGCTCCCACAGGGGAACGCGATCAACTGTGGGAGCGAGCTTGCTCGCGATGTGAGCGCAGCGAACGATTTCAAATTCAATTGAATCTCAAGGCGAACACATGAAGATTTCCCGTCAAGCCTACGCCGACATGTTCGGTCCCACCGTCGGCGACAAGGTGCGCCTGGCCGACACCGAGTTGTGGATCGAAGTGGAACAGGACTTCACCACCTACGGCGAAGAAGTGAAATTTGGCGGCGGCAAAGTCATCCGCGACGGCCAGGGCCAAAGCCAGCTGCTCGCCGCCGAAGTGGTCGACACGGTGATTACCAACGCACTGATCATCGATCACTGGGGCATCGTCAAAGCTGACATCGGCCTCAAGGACGGACGGGTCGCCGGCATAGGCAAGGCGGGCAATCCGGACGTGCAACCGAACGTGACCATCGCCATTGGCGCCAGCACCGAAGTCATCGCAGGCGAAGGCATGATCCTCACCGCCGGCGGCATCGACACCCATATCCACTTCATTTGCCCGCAGCAGATCGAAGAGGCATTGATGAGCGGCGTCACCACCATGATCGGTGGCGGCACCGGACCGGCCACCGGCACCAATGCGACCACATGCACCTCCGGGCCGTGGCACCTGGCGCGCATGCTCCAGGCCGCCGATGCCTTCCCGATGAACATCGGCCTCACCGGCAAAGGTAACGCAAGCCTGCCCGAGCCGTTAATCGAACAGGTCAAGGCCGGCGCCATCGGCCTCAAGTTGCATGAGGACTGGGGCACCACGCCGGCGAGTATCGACAACTGCCTGAGCGTGGCCGACCGGTTCGACGTGCAGGTGGCGATCCACACCGACACCCTCAACGAGTCCGGTTTCGTCGAAGCCACCCTCGCCGCCTTCAAGGGCCGCACCATTCACACCTATCACACCGAAGGTGCCGGTGGCGGTCACGCGCCGGACATCATCAAGGCCTGCGGTCTTGCCAACGTGCTGCCAAGCTCCACCAACCCGACCCGGCCGTTCACCCGCAACACCATTGATGAACACCTGGACATGCTGATGGTCTGCCACCACCTCGACCCAAGCATTGCCGAAGACGTGGCCTTCGCCGAAAGCCGAATCCGCCGCGAGACGATTGCCGCCGAAGACATCCTCCACGACCTCGGTGCGTTCTCGATGATCAGCTCAGACAGCCAGGCCATGGGGCGGGTCGGCGAAGTCATCACCCGCACCTGGCAGACTGCCGACAAGATGAAAAGACAACGCGGGCCGCTACCCGGCGATGGTGCAGGCAACGACAACTTCCGCGCCAAACGCTACATCGCCAAGTACACCATCAACCCGGCGATCACCCACGGCATCAGCCATGAAGTGGGCTCGGTCGAAGTGGGTAAATGGGCCGACCTGGTGCTCTGGCGCCCGGCGTTTTTTGGCGTGAAACCGACGCTGATTCTCAAGGGTGGTGCCATCGCGGCCAGCCTGATGGGCGACGCCAATGCCTCGATCCCGACGCCACAACCGGTGCACTACCGCCCGATGTTCGCCAGCTACGGAGGTTCGCTGCACGCCACCAGCCTGACCTTCATCAGCCAGGCGGCGCAGGATGCAGGCTTGCCCGAAGCCCTGGGTTTGAAAAAGAAAATCGCGGTGGTCAAAGGCTGTCGCGACGTGCAGAAAACCGACCTGATCCACAACGACTACCTGCCGAACATCGACGTCGATCCGCAGACCTATCAGGTCAAGGCCGATGGCGTGTTGCTGTGGTGTGAGCCAGCGCAAACCTTGCCGATGGCGCAGCGGTATTTCCTGTTCTGAGCCGTTTGTTGCACCCCACACAAAGGCCTCGCACCCAGTGTGTCGAGGCCTTTGTTTTTTCCGTGATTATTGATCGGCCCCAATCCGCAGCCGGTCCAGCCTGGCCCGCGTCATCGCTTCTCGGGTCAGGTTTTTCAGCTGCTGCGTGATCTGTCGGTCGATGTCATTCAAGGCTTGACCATACGCCTCTTCAGTCATCAGCCGGCCATCCGCAAAGTCAGTTTCAGGTTTGTCCAATTCGCTGCACAGCCCCTTGATTTCCAACTCCACTGCAGCCTTTTCCTCGGTGGTGAGCCGCGTACCTTCAGCCCTGCGCTGCAACGCGTCCTGCAAATCGGTGGTGGCGTCGATCCGGCGTTTCAAGCCATTCAATTCCTCGCGGTAAGTCGACTCCAGCCAGGACTTCCAGAGCGGTTGCTCAAAGACCCGGTCGATCAGCAGATCACCCTCCTCCAGCGCCTTGATCCGCTGGAGCGCTGCCTCGATCATCTCTTTGCTGACCTCGGCGATGCTGCGAAACTGCATGCCCCGTGCCTGCCACGGCAAATCCAGGCGCTGCGCCAGATCGGTCATGTAGGCCAGGTGTACTTCCACTTCATCGATAGTGCCGGTCACTTCGCCATCGGCACCGGTCCGACGGAACTGTTCTCCCTTCGCCAATCGCTCAGACACCCGGTGACGGGCGATGGCGCCGAGTTCATCGAGCCGGGATTTACCCAGGGCCAGCTCAAGCAATTGCGTCTCGATCAGATCCGCGCGCACGAGGGCGTAGGCCTCGTGAACCATCACCTGCACGCCCATGGCATTGAACAGTTGCGTCCCGCCATCCACGCATTCGGTGGGGGTTGCGGCTTCGTTGAACAACTTGATGCGCAGTTCAGTGTCGCTGGCCATGGCCTCAAGCATGCGCCAGACCTTGGCCGTCAGTTCCGACTGATAGGTATCGCCGGCCTTGAAGTCGGCGGATTGGGTGAGTTTGCGGACTTCGTTGAAAAACGGCACCGAATCGAATTCATCCTCGACGGCGTTCCAGACTTCCTGTTTTTCCTGCCATTGCCGCTCGGTCATGCCCGCCGCCCATTCCGAGCTGTCGAGCAGGCCACGGGGTGGGTAAGGGCGGTCCGGGTCCATGCCGACCGACTCGATGTAAAACTTGAGGGTGTCGAGGTTTTCCGGCGAGATCCAGTGCGGCCCCCGACTGATCACCGTGCGCGCCAGCAACTCGGCGCGAAACGATCCGGGTGCGACTTCCGGTATCCGGCTGATCGGATTGCGGCTCAGATCAATGAAAATACTGCGAGGCCGCGATTGGGAAAACAGTCCGACAGGCCAACTGTCCAGACCGGCGTCACTCAGCATCAGCACCTGCAAATGCGGCATCCGGCTGACATCAGGAATGAGCTTCAGCGGGTTGCCGCGCAGCCCCAACGACCTCAAGCGTGTCAGATTCTTCAGGCGATCCACCGCCAGCACATCCATCTCAATGCGGTTGTCGTTGAGGAACAGGTCGGTGAGATGACGCATGTCCTTCAGCCCTTGCGGAATGGCCGTCAGCAGATTGTCTTGCAGATTGAGGTAGCGCACCTGATGGAACGAGTCGAGGAACGACATGTGCCCGGAACGCAACTGCCCACCGCGCAGGCTCAGGCTGGTGACATGATCGAAGTTGGCCTCGAGGCTCGGCAGGGTTTCAAGCAGCTGGCTCAACTTGGGAATATTGTCCAGTTTCAACGCTTGGGGCCGCACGATGCCGGAAGCCTCGATGCCCTCCGGCCCGGTGCGCTGCCAGCATTGCCTGAGCGCTTTGTAGATGTTGTTTCGCGCATGCCACTGCGCCACGCCCGCCGGGCTAAAACGAAAGGACTCGGTCGGCGAGTTCATCCAGCGTTGCATGGCGCGGTTCAACTGATTGAGCTCGGCCTCCAGCGCGGCCAGGCCTTCATGGACCGAACCACCGTTTTGGCTGAACCCGGTCAACAGCGTTTCGATTTCCTCCGGGGTGAAGGCCGGATACAGCGAGCGAGCCCGCCGGCGCAACCCCATGCCGCGCGGGACCTGTTGCGCATAACCCGGCATGCCGCCGCGCAAGCGCATGACGGTCGGGTCGTAGGACGGTTTGAGCACCGGATTGTCGCGCAGGATCGGCTCGAGCACAGCTCGATCCAGTGGCTTTGTCTTTACTGCCTGCTCAAGGCCTGCCGCGTCATGAATTTCAAAACCCAGGGCGACACGCTGGGAGTCGGGCAATGCGTGCAGCACGGCGGCATACAGATTGTCCAACCCGTGCAGGTGTTGATCGCCCGCGTCCCGTGCTTCATATCGGAGATCCGAACTCTGGATCAACACTCTGCGGATGGGCGCGTCCTGCGGGCCGAGGCTGTCGTACAGCGTCCCTGAAAAAGAATATTCACGGATTTCCAGACGCAGGTCCGAGGGCCAGCCCGGCAGGGCTGCCAGTGAGTGCAACTCCAGGCGTTCGGTGTCGGTGTTGTGCAGTTCGCCGAGGTACAGGCCTTCATACGCTCGCGCCACTCGCAGCTGGTGCGCCGCTTCCCAGGCCTGTTGGGACAACCTCAAGGGCACGCGCTGTTTCTCGGCCCAATGTTGCAGGTCCGAGGGGTGTGCGTGTTCCACAAGCGCTTGCGCCACACTGGTCGAAAGCGACGACTCGTGCCCCTTGAGCAAGCTCACACGGGGATCGTCTGCACGCTCCCGACGCTCGTACAACTTGTCGAACAAACGCCTTTTGCTGCCCCGCGCCTGCTCGGCCAGGCGATCGCGCAAGGCCTTGGTGCGCGCCGTTTTGTCTCCGGAAAACCACTGCCCCTGCATCTCGCGAAGGGCCTGTTCATCCAGGAACCCGACCACACGTGCAGGCAGCGCACCGGCGAGCAAATCCTGCCAGGTCATCTGCAAGGTATCGGCGGGCAACGCGCCGGCATAGCCCTCCTTGAACGCCGCCCCCGACAGGCCCGGCCCCTGGAACACTTCGATGGCCTTGCCCTCGGGCCAGCCCGGCAACTCCGTCATGAAGCGCACGGCAAGATCGGCCCACTCCTGGCCGACCCGGTCGGCCAGGATCTGCTCTGCGCAAGCTTCGGCGTCGGCGTACGCCTTGAAGCGCTTGAGGGTATCGGTCAGCAGCGCGGGTGGGGTTTCGTGCTCCACGTGGAGCCGGCGCAACGCATTTTCGTTAACGCCACTGACGGTCAGGATCTGCTCCAGTGTTTCATCGCTGAACCCATCCACCGAGGCGCCCAGACGCTGGAGCAATTGACGCCGATCCCATTCCAGCGGTTGATCGAGTTCAGTTTTCCACAGGCCGGTGCCGTTGTGCTCCAGCAAGGGCTGATAGGCATCGGCTCGCGAGGGGTGTTGCAGGCGATGCTGGCCAGTGTTCGGGTCCTGTTTGACTTCGTAGCATTTGTCGTCGAGATGCAGCAGGTCCTGATCCTGGTGCCGGTACAAGCCTTTTTCACCGACGACGCCATCCCTGGGCAAGGTGACCGATTGTTGATATGACGTCAGGTCCGGATTCCACAAACGCTGCTTGCCGGCGACCTCCACAGGCTTGAGCCCTTCGACAAAGGGCGAGACCTTGATCGGCGTCAGCTGGCCGCCTGGCAACCCGTGACCGGCACCCATGAGCGCCAACTGCGCAAAGTTGATCAGCACTCCATTGAAATAGGCAGAGGCCTCTTCCTTGTCGCCTTTGCTCCAGTCTTCGATGCCTTCGGCAACCTCGGCGAGCATCTGCGCAATCATGATGCCCAGCATCGCTTCGCCCAGACCGGGCACCAGCATCGCGGCGAAATTGAACACATTCCAGCCAATGTTCAGGTAACTGGTCAGGCGCTTGAAGCGGGCGCTGGCGTCCTCGTCGCCGGTCGGCACCGCGATGCGTCGGGCATCGACGATGGCCTTGTCGCGGCGTTCAACGAACAATGTCACCCACAGGTCGCCCGTGATCTGATTGGTAACGGGTTCTGCATCGGGATTCTCGACCGCCGTTTCACGCCACCATGGCCCCATGTCCAATGGCTCGCGTTGCTGCCAGGTAAACGTCTTCAGACGTTCGTTGACCCGGCTGAAAAACAGCCCCTTGTCCTTTTGCGCCACGAACCGGCTGAAAAACGCCTGGTATTGCGTGTCTCGCAGCTGACCGATCAGGGTTTTCATGAACGCGGCCAGCGAAGGGTATTCCTTGAGCGGATGTTGCGGATCATCCGGTACATAGGCGATCACGTGGCCGGACAAACGACTCTGATGGTAGATGTCGTCGCGGCGCAAAAGCTCATCGTTGAGCCCCTGCGGCCCATTGGCGAAAAACGCCTGCAGCAATTTGAACCGCTCGTACTCCGCACCAGGCAATATCGAGAGGCGCTGCGACCATTCGCTCCAGAACTTCACCGAGTCGGGGGTCAAGGCATCGATCGCCTGCTTGATCTGCGACGGATCGCTGACGGCACTGAACAGCACGATGCCCGTCAAACGAAAGCCCATCAGCGACAATCGATGACCATGCAGCGGCCGGTCGTACAGCGTGGTATCGGCCTGGCTTTCGCGTATCTGCCCGAGTTTGCCGTAGGCATGGTCGCTGATATCGCCTTTCAATCGGGCGACCAGTGACGCCACCTGGAAAGCGGCTTTTTCACTGGCCACCGACTCGTCCTGCAAGGCGCGTCGCGCTTCTGCTGTGGTCGGCAGCAGGATGGATTTGATATGCCGCTGGTACTGTCCGCCAATGTCGAGGCTGCGGCACATCGATGCAAACCTGGGCAAGGAAATCGCGGGCTCAAGCGCGAGGCTGCCGCGCTCATCCTTGCGATAGATACCGGAGCTGCTGCGCCAGGCGTCTTCGGTAGTTTCTGCCTCCTCGAAATTGTGCAACGCCGCTTCCAGCAACGTGGACTGTCGAACGCGACTGGCCCCGGTATCAATGACAAAGGCAATTTTACTGGGTACTTCAAGTTGCACGCTGAGTGCGTCGAAGTTCTCCACAGTATTGAAGTTCGCCTGCATCGACGCACTGAGCAGCGGTTTGGCGAAGGCATTGATGTCGTGTTGCAAGTTGCCCAGGGTCTTGTCCAGAGTGCCTTGCAAGCGTCCCTGCTCTTCAATCAACTCCTTCAGGTATTGACGGTCGATTTCCCGTGCAGCGCTGTACCACTCGGGGATCTCGGGCCTTAGTGTTTCGAGGGTTTTCATTCTCGACATCGGCGCCTTTTTTATCGCGTCGGGTATGGCGCCCAGTACACACTCGTAATGAACGCCGTTGTTTGGGGCGGGCGTTTCCAGCGAGTTGCTTCCATGCAAATCAGACACTGTTTTTTCACCTTGATGGCTGGGTTGGAGCTAACAGACTTATCCACCCGCGCCTGAAACAAAAGTCCAAATTACTGTTGGGCCAAGGCTGAAAAAAGGCCCGCAAGGTTCGAAAATCAAGGAGCCATCGATAGATATGTACCACCAGAAATGCCTGCGGTTATGCCGCTGCATGAGCGGTCGTGTTTTTTCCGGCAAAGGGACTACTATTCGAATCGCTGTCCCCGATTTGCTCAGGTAACCGCCATGCGTCTTTCCGAATTCATCGTGTTACATGTTGATCGCATCGTCGATGAGTGGGAGCAGTTCGCCATGACCATCACCCCGGCCGCCGAAACCATGGACAGCGCTGCCTTGCGCGACCATGCCCGGTCGATCCTGCTGGCCTCGGCGCGGGACATGTGCAAGCCCCAGACACCTGCCGAACAGGCGGCCAAGTCGCGCGGCGAAGGACCGGAGAAAACCCCCAGCCTCGACGTGGCCGGTGCCAGCCACGGCGAACTGCGCCATACCGTGGGTTTTGATCTGGTGCAAATGACCAGTGAGTTCCGTCACTTGCGCGCCTGTGTCATCCGCCTGTGGGTCAACAGCCTGCAATCGCCTGACCTGGCCTACTTCCAGGACATGATCCGCTTCAACGAAGCCATCGACGAAGCCCTGGCGGAGTCCACGGCCACTTATGCCGAGCAGGTCAATCGCTCTCGGGACATTTTTCTGGCGATCCTCGGCCACGACCTGCGCGCGCCCCTGCAGGCGGTGAGCATGTCCACCGAACTACTGCTGCGCAAAGCCGTGCTCGAAGGTGATGCGCTCAAGTGCGCGGTCAATATCCAGCGCAGTACCGGGCACCTGGCGGTGATGGTCGGGGACTTGCTTGAACTGGTGCGCAGCCGCCTGGGCAAGCGTCTGCCGATCGAGCCGGCGCCCATGGACCTGGCCGAAGCGGCGCGCGAAGCGATTGCCCGGGCCAGTGCCGGTCAACCGGAATGCGAACCGACCCTGGATGTACAGGGTGACACGCGTGGCACCTGGGACCAGCGCCGGCTCGATCAGATGCTGCAGAACCTGATCGGCAATGCCTTGCAGCATGGTTCAAGCAAACGCGAGGTGAAGTTGACTCTCAAGGGGGAGATCGACAGTGTCCGACTGACAGTGCACAACGACGGAGCCCCGATCCCCTCCGATGCGATCCCGACCATTTTCGACCCGCTGGTGCGCAGCGCCAGTGAAGGGCTCGGCGAACCTACTACCAGCCTTGGGTTGGGGTTGTTTATCGTCAAGGAAGTGGTCGACGCCCATGAGGGGACGATTGAAGTCAGCTCCCATGAGCTTGATGGCACGACGTTTACCGTGGTTTTGCCTAGAAAGGTCTGATGCTTTTGTGCTTGTTGGAAATCATTCGACCACCAAGCGCCCCAATCGCTGCTTGAGCATGCGGTTCTCGGCCCGCAATTGCTGGACTTCTTCAAGCAGGTCCAACGCCAGGGCGACGCCTTCCCATTCCAGGTCCAGATCGCGCCGCAGCTTGGCGGCGCGCTTGGCCAGGGTCAGCTCGTAGTCGTTGAAAACCCAGTCCTTGGGCTGAGCGCCCTGAGGTTCGAGGATGCCGTGCTCGACGATTTCGATCACGTAGACGTCCGACAACTCGGTCGCCTCACAGAATTCGGCCATGTCCAGTTGAACGATCAGGGGACTGCTCATAGTCAGTGACTCCTCGGTTCCAAGGGATCAGAAATGCTCTCGCGGGTCGAACGCGGCTTTTTTCGCCAGCTCCTGCCACAGGGCCTTGATGTCATCGTCGGATTTCTTCGGCATCACGGCCTTCAACTGCACGAACAGGTAACCGCGCTCACCGGCCTTGTTCATCAGGCCATGGCCCTTGGCGCGCATGCGCTGGCCGTTCTGGCTGCCGGCCGGGACCTTGAGGTTGATCTTGCCGGTCAGGGTCGGCACGGCGACTTCGGCGCCCAGCGCCAGCTCCCACGGTGCCAGTGGCAAGGTGATAATCAGGTTCTCGCCTTCGACGTCGAACTTCGGGTGCGGCGCAAAACGGATCGTCAGGTACAGGTCGCCATTGGCCCCGCCACCCACGCCCGGAGCACCCTGCCCCTTGAGGCGAATGCGCTCACCGTCGCTCACACCGGCCGGAATCTTCACGTTCAGGCTTTTGCTGGTGTTGCTCACATGCTGGCCGGCCGCGTTGTACTGAGGTACCTGGAAGGTCACCTTCTTCGACTCGGTCGACAGCGTTTCTTCGAGAAAGACCCCAAGTTCCATTTCCACGTCCTGCCCTCGACGTCCGGTGCTGCGACGCGACTGTCCACCACCACCAAAACCTGGCCCACGGTTACCGAAGATCGAACTGAAGAAGTCCGAGAAATCGCCGGTGTCCTGGCCACCGCCACCGAAGCCACCACGGCTCTGCCAGCCCGGAGGTCCCTGGAACGGTTGGCCGTGCTGGCCATAGCGACGCAAGTCATCATATTCGGCACGTTTGTCGGCGCTTTTCAGCGCTTCATAGGCTTCCGAGGCATCCTTGAACCTGGACTCGGCATCCTTTTCCTTGCTGACGTCGGGGTGGTATTTGCGCGCCAGCTTGCGATAGGCGGCCTTGATCGCCTTGTCGTCTGCGGTCGGCTCCACACCGAGAATCTTGTAATAGTCTTTGAAGTCCATCGAGGGAATCACCATCCGTTATCAGAATCGCGCCACAGGCCACAGCATGCGCTTGTTTGCAGCCATTGGTTTGACCGATCTCAAGTTTGTGACCGGGCGGCGCAGCAGAAGTTTATCGGCAGCAGGCGGGGCTTCTTGCGAGCACTCCCGCGGCTGTCCGGTTGATGCAGGGTAGTTTGGGGGGGATGCCCCATCTTTCAAGGCATTGCCTGCGAAGAATTAGCAGATAACCGGCCTTCGAATCTGGCGCGCTCTGACATACACTGCGCGGCCGTTTTTTAACCGGAACCTGAAAGACATGAACAACGCATCTCCAGCCCGTGCCTTGGGTATCGACTTTGGCACGTCCAACTCCACTGTCGGCTGGCGGCGCCCCGGCGTGGAAACGCTGATCGCGCTGGAGGACGACAAGATCACCCTGCCGTCGGTGGTCTTCTTCAATATCGAAGAACGTCGCCCGGTGTACGGCCGGATGGCGCTGCACGAGTACCTGGAAGGCTACGAAGGCCGCCTGATGCGCTCGCTCAAGAGCCTGCTGGGTTCCAAGCTGATCAAGCACGACACCAGCGTCCTGGGCACGGCGATGCCGTTCAAGGACCTGCTCGGGCTGTTCATCGGTCAACTCAAGAGCCGCGCCGAAGCCGCCGCTGGTCGGGAATTCGAAGAGGTGGTACTGGGTCGGCCAGTGTTCTTCGTCGACGATGACCCGATGGCCGACAAGGAAGCCGAAGACACCCTGGTAGACGTGGCGCGCAAGATCGGCTTCAAGGAAGTCTCGTTCCAGTACGAACCGATTGCCGCCGCGTTCGACTACGAGTCGACCATCGAGAAAGAAGAGCTTGTCCTGATTGTGGACATCGGCGGTGGTACATCAGACTTCTCGCTGGTGCGCCTGTCGCCAGAGCGTCGGGGTGTGGATAACCGCCACGAGGACATCCTCGCCACCGGCGGTGTGCACATCGGCGGAACCGACTTCGACAAACAGCTGAGCCTGCAAGGCCTGATGCCGCTGTTCGGCTACGGCAGCCGCATGAAGAGCGGCGCCTACATGCCGACCAGTCACCACATGAACCTGGCGACCTGGCACACCATCAACTCGGTGTACTCGCAAAAGTCGCAACTGGCCCTGGGCAGCATGCGCTATGACATCGAGGACACCGGCGGCATCGATCGCCTGTTCAAGTTGATCGAACAGCGCGCCGGACACTGGCTGGCCATGGAAGTGGAAGAAACCAAGATCCAGCTGACCCACGCCGACAATCGCCACGTGCCGCTGGATCGCATTGAAGCGGGCTTGAGCGTGGACCTGAGCCGTGCGCTGTTCGAGTCAGCCATCGAGAGCTTGCTGGAGCGGGTGCGCAACAGCGTCACCCAATTGCTGGCAGACGCCGATGTGCGGGTCGATCAGGTCGATACGGTGTTTTTCACCGGCGGCTCGAGCGGGATTCCGGCGCTGCGCAACAGTGTTTCGGCGATGTTGCCGAATGCACGGCATGTGGAAGGGAACATCTTTGGCAGTATCGGTAGCGGTCTGGCGATTGAAGCGGCCAAGCGTTACGGCTCTATGGACTGATCCAGAACCGAGGTGCCTCTATCGCGAGCAAGCTCGCTCCCACATTAGTCCTGCGAGCACAGGTCCATTGTGGGAGCGAGCTTGCTCGCGATGCGGCCAGATCAGCCAACAAAGATCCAGCGGATCAAACCATCCCCACCTGCTTCAACTCACTCTTGAGATACGCGTAGTAAATCGGCCCCGCCACCACCCCCGGCAGGCCGAACGCGGCCTCGAACACCAGCATCGCCAGCAGCAACTCCCACGACTTGGCACTGATCTGCCCGCCGACGATGCGCGCGTTGAGGAAGTATTCGAGCTTGTGGATAACAATCAGGTAACCCAGCGCCGCCACAGCGACCCAGATCGACAACGACAAACCGACGATGGTGATCAGGGTGTTCGACATCAGGTTGCCGATCACCGGCAGCAGGCCGAGCAGGAACGTCAGCACGATCAGGGTTTTGGTCAGCGGCAGCTTGATACCGAACATCGGCAAGATCACCGCCAGGAAAATCCCGGTGAAGACGGTGTTGAGCAGGGAAATCTTGATCTGAGCGAACACGATGTTGCGAAACGCCTGGACCAGCAGGTGCAGACGTTCGAACAACGCCGCGGCCAGCGGTTTGCGCTTGGTCAGGTCCGGCACGCGCTGCAAGGCAATGATCGCCCCCAGCACCATGCCGATCAGCAAGGTCACGAACATGTGCGCCGCGTCCTTGCCCACCAGTTGCAAATCACTGAGGTGTTTGCTGACCCATTCGCCAATCGCCACGCGGAACTCCGCGGCACTGGCCGGCAGATAGGCGTCGATGAACGGCGGCAATTGCCCGCGCGCGCGGTCGACCACTCCCATGAACTTGTCGAGGGACGCGCCGGGGTTTTCCGCCTCGTGCAGCAGGAAGCTGAAGGCACCGGCAAAGATCAGCGACAGCACGCTGACAATCAGAGTCCCCAGCAACGCCACCGCCAGCCAGCGCGCACGCCGGCCTTCGATCAGCCGTTGCAGTTGCGGGGTGAGCATGTTGACCAGTTCGAACACGAGCAACCCGGCGAGCAGGCTGGGCAGCAACCGCAGCGGCAGGACCAGCAGCAGTCCGCCAAAAATGATGACCCAGCTGATGACCAGCAAGACTTGACGCTGAGAAAACGTTGGCATACAGCCTCAAAAACGAACGGCGTAAAAAGGATTGGCAGTCTGCCAGCGATCCGGTGCGAGCACTAGGGATTGTGTGGGGCGACCTTAGTGGTGGTTCAGGATTTCTTGCAGCGCCTTCTGCGGCCCCATCGTCGGAGCGCCGCCCGGAGCAAGCTCGCTCCCACAGTGGAACTGAGTACACCGGACAAATGTGGGAGCGAGCCTGCTCGCGATGGAGCCAGCACAGCCACCACTGCCCTTGAACCGATCTTATTTCTTCTTCAGGCAATCACTCATGAACGCCTTGCGCTCGTCACCCTTGAGGGCTTTGGTGGCGGCGTCGGCGTTGCAGGTCTTCATCTTCTCTTGCTGTGGGGTCAAGGCTTTGCCGGCATCGTTGGCCGCCGGGGTGGCCTTGAGGCAATTGCTCATGAAGGCTTTGCGCTCATCGCCCTTGAGGGTTTTTGCAGTCGCCTCGGCGTTGCAGGTGGTCATCTTGTTCTGTTGGTCTGTGGCGGCGAAGCTTTGGGAACAGAGCAGCAAACCGATCATCAACAAAGGGGCACGCATTATCTTCATGGAGTTTTCTCCGTGTCGCCGCATCGAGAGATGCGGCATTCACGAGGAGTGTAGTCAAGCCTTGTTACACCTTCCTCCAGCCACAGATGATCATTCGCCCGGTGAGGTACCAGCGGACTGTTGCTCCAGCAGGTTCCTGAAGGCGTGTTGATAGTCTCGCCAGGCTGACAGGCGCTTTTCGATCACGGAAACCGGCAACCGCTCGAACGACACCCAGGCTTCCCCAGGCAAACTGTATCGTGTCGCCAACGTCTTCAATGACGTGAATTGAGCATAAGCCCCCGACTTGTACAGCTTGTTTACGGTTATCTGCCTGATGGTGTTATCGCGGGAAACCTCCGGCAGCGCCGTCGGGCCTGCCGGCACATCGTTGATAAAGGCAAAATCCGCGCTGGCCGGACCAGGCTCAAGGGTTGCAATGGGCGGCAGTTCAAACTTGAACTGACCATTATCCGCCGTATGGGCGGCAGGGAACTCCGGCCACGAATCGGCAACCACCAGTTGCTTGAGATCGGTCAAGTCATCGCCAATGACCACGTACTGATGATCGAATGCGGTGGCTTTGACGAGGTGGATCCGCGAGGTTCTCGGTTGGCTGGCCAGCAGCGCGAAGGTCACCTTGGAGTTTTCCGAACAATTGCCACCCTTGATTTCAATGGCTTTACGCGCGTGTTCGGCGAGAGACAGCTGTGCGGTGAATTGGCCTTGCTGCAGATCCAGCCCTCGCAACCCCTTGATTTTCGCGATCGCTGAACCGCCGTTTTCCCAGATGCTCGGCAACTGGTTGCCCGACAGAGGCAACAGTTCTTTGGCTCGATGGATGGCACGCTGTGCCTGTCGCAGATTGGCCATGACCTGGGGTGTCACTTCAATTGGCTGCGCGGCCGTCGTGACGTCGCTTTCAAGGTCAGCGGCATACTTCTGCAACGGCACCCATCGGTCGCTGGACACCGGGAGGTTTTCCCGCACGGCGCGTTGCAGTGCCTGATAGTCATCGAGCCGCCCGGTTTGCTCGAGATCGCGCGCGCGGGCGCCCAGATTGCGCTCGGACTCCGTGAGCTCTACCAGACCGTGTTTGGTGAACAACCGTTCGACCAATGCCTTGAACTGCTCAGGCGGCATCAGCTTTTGCAGATCGGGCAGTACTTCAATACTTTGTACCGTTCGCAGATTGGAGCCATCGGCATTCGCCTTGTTGAGTCCATTCCAGAGTAATTTCCAGCAATCGTCGGGCAAGCTTTCTTCCATCAACTTGAGCCCGCGCAGATAGTTGTATCGTTCGAACGAGGGGACGCTCGGATGGAACGCACCATCGACAAAAACCAAGCCGCGTCGCTCGACGTCCTGCAGTTGCGCAATCTCACCGGTCACGGTGGGAGCACCTCCGCGCAGGCGCATGATTGCCGGATCGAATGTCAGAATTTTCAGTTCCGGCAAACCGGAAAGAACACTTAACAGCCTGTAGGGTTTCAGGGCATGGTCGCGCAATGCAGCCTTCAGGACCGGGCCCTGACCGATATGAATCCGCAACGCATCACGCTCGACATCGGGTACTGCCTGCAGGATTGAGGTAAACATATCACCGCCCGAATGCAGGGCATTGCCTTGCTCGTCGCAAGCCTGGAACACCCCGTTTTCGCTTAAGACGAGCGTACGCCGGATGGCGGCATCCTCGGGGCCGATGCTGTCCAGTTGTTGGCCATCGAAACGGTAGTGACGCAGCTCGATCCTCACATTGGCATTCCAGCCCGGCAGGTTTTCCAGGGAATGCAACGCCAGGGCGTCGAAGTCCGGATTGTCGACCGACTCCAGATAAAAACCCTCGTACGCACGGCTGATCCGCACGTCCCTGAGCGCCCAATCGGCGCACCCTTGCAGTCGCTCGGGAAGCCTGCGCAGCTTGAGCGCCTGCAACTCCTCCGGGCGCGCCAGCGCGACCAGCTCTTGTGCAACGACACCGGGCATTCCTGGAACCTCGCCCTGGATGAACCTTGCCTCGGCACTGGCGGCTTGCCCGACATCCCGGTAACGTTTGTCGAACAACGAGGCCTTGCGCCGACCTGCCAATTGCGCGAGTTGCCCCCTCAAACGCGTGGCATTTTGTGTGCGGCTGCCGACCGGTGCATCAGGCTCATCACCCAGCAGTTGCCGGGTCTCGGCATCATCGAGAAACAACAGCAAGGTGTCGATCAGGTCGGTATCCGCCAGTTGGTTCACAGAGAAAGAGACAGGTTCGTCATCGACCCCGATGGTGTACAGCACTCGTCCATCGGCCCCCTTGAGCTCAATCGCTCTGCCGGGCCACAAGCCGTCCAGCAATTGAAACTGCCAGAGCGGGTCGGCCTGCAAATAATCCTGTGCACGGGCGCTGCCGATGTTTTGGATGAAGGTGTGGATATCCCGGTCGATCCGGAACCGGGTCACCGTATCGCTGAGCAAAGGGATCGCCCGCTCGTTATCGGCGTACATGCGTACCAGCGCACCGACATCGGCACGGCTGACAGTGCGAATGTCGCCGAACTTGTCGGTCAACCCCTCCACCGACGGACCGAGTCGCTTGATCAGCGCATCGGCATCCCAGGTGTGAGGTGTTTCACCCTCGATTACAAAAGCGCCAGTACCGTTACTCTCCGCCACCGGCTGATAGGCCTCGGGACGGGTCGGATGCTGAACCCGGTGTTTGCCGGTTTGCGAATCGAACTTGAGTTCGAAATGATCATCGTCCAAAGACAGAATCTGCCGGCCCTGATGCTGATGCAGACCGTAAAGGTCAGGTTTGGAATCCGTCGCCAGACGCAGGTTTTGTTGCAGGTACGGCTGCAGATTTTTCCCCCATAGCCGCTGCTCACCGTTTCGGAGCGTGACTTGACGGGCGCCTTCGAGGAAGGACGACAGCCTGGGCTTCACCACTTGAGTGGCGATAGCACCGCCCACGGCAAACGTGCCCAACTGAACCAGGTTTTCAGCGACGCCGACCAGATGTTCCGCCGCTTCAACGTACTCGCCCTGGGTGAGTTCAACGACACCTTCCACGACCCCGTCTACTAGTTGATAAGCGATATACCCCAGCATGAGCTCCCCGAGCACCGGGACAAAGGGGGTCGCGACGAGCAAGGCAACCTGCATGATGTCGGAGAGCATTTTTTCCAGGTTTTCGATCCACGCCCAACGTGCGGCACTGTCCGCATCGGCGGTGGTCACGGCCAGCGCGCGCCCGTCGGCAAAAATCTTGTCAACTTGCTGCTGATAGAGATAAACCCACGGATCGCCGTTATAACGGCTGACGGTATCGTTTTCGAACGATACCGCGGCTATCCGCAAATCGGGGCGATCTACTTGAGTTTCGCGCCAGGCAGGCAGATTGGAGCCCGGTTGTGTGCCGTGGTAAGTGATTTCCCACAGTTTCGCGTTGAGCGCGGCGAAGAAATGACCACGCTGGTAATGATCCACGAATCGACTGAAAAACGCCTGATAGCTGCGCCGGGAAGCGCCGGATGCCTGATCGTTGCCCCGTAGCTGGTGAGTCAGTTCGAGCGCGAACTCGGCCGTCGAGGCATACTCTTTCAGCGGATGCTCGGGATCGTGCGGTACGTAGGCAATGACGCGCCGGACATTCGCACCGGGGATATCGAGATCGGCGGCGATCAGTACAATCCCGGTCAGACGGGTGTCGAGCATGCTCAAGTGGTAGAAACGTACGGGACCGCCATCCCACACCAGTCCCTTTTTACCCAGGACCATGTTCAACACGGTCAGGTAGGCCGCTGCCCCGATGTCCTTCTTCATCAATGCCAGATGTGCTGCAGCTTTCATGGCGCTTTTCTGACTGGCGACGATGCGGTGCTGCACCGCCTCCCGGACCATGGCACCTTCGGGAGCCAGATAACTTTCCAGATACTTTTTATATTGGGACCCGATATCAAGAGTTCGGCACAGCGTCTTGAACTGTTCGATCGTTATTCCCAACTTCTTTATTTCAAACCGCCCGATGTCGTCGGGCCTGGTGATAAATGCAGAGTCGCTGGTAAATACTTCGCCCTCGGCAAAATTTTGCAGAGACGCGTTAAGTAACGAGACAGTTCGACTGCCGACACCGCCGGTGACATTGAATGCCCAAGCGGATGTTTTAGCCGAAAAATACAACCGCAGAAAAATTTCACGAACATCGACCACTACACCGAATTGCTTCTTGAGGGCATTGGTCAGCAGTGGCTGGGCAAAGGATTCGGCATCTTGCAGCTTCCCGAGCATCCGGTCGACCTGGTTCTGCGCCTGCCAACTGACCTTTGTGGCTTCTTTCGCTGCCACATGTTCCGTATGGGACGCCGCTTTGCTCCAGGCGGGAATAACTTTGGGTGTGTTGCGTAAATCACCCACCCGCTGAAGCGAAGAATCGACAATCCAGTCGGGAATGGCGCTTTTGATAAAGTTGTAGTGAGTACTGTGCTCTTGGTTTATATCGAAATAATCTTGGCTACTCGCAGACTTCAACAACAAATTTTTCACAATCATTACTCGCAAACTTAGAGAGAGGATCGAAGCCTACAGCGCCCCAATTCTGTTCCCATGAAGTTTGTTTCGGATAATGCTGTATGAAAATTCTTAACGAGTGCGTTAAAACTTCTTGTTGCGTCGATAGTAGTCGGGCGTGCACCCGGCCTGACGCTGGAACATCGCGATAAACGCCGAACCGGTGCTGTAGCCCATGTCGAAGGCGATTTCCTGAATGCTGCGATGGCTGTCCAGTGCTTCAATCGCGGCCAGGAATCGCAGACGCTGACGCCACTCACCAAAACTCATGCCCAACTCGCGGACAAACTGCCGCGCCAGGGTCCGTTCACTGACGTGAACCTGCGCCGCCCAATGCGCCAAGGGCCGGTTGTCACCGGGTTCGGCTTGCAGGGCCTCGCATATGCCCAGCAGTCCCGGTGTGCTGGCATAGGGCAGGTAACACTCATGCACCGGCGCCTGTTGCAACTGATCCACCAGAACCTGAGCCAGGCGTTTATCCGCGGCCTGCTCGGGAATTTTGACGTCACGGACGGCGAAGTCCTTGAGGATCGCCTTGAGGATGTCACTGATGGCGAGCGTGCAGGCCTGTTGTGGCAGATCCTCGCAGACCGCCGGCGCCAGGCAAACGGCACGGTAGTTGATCGGCTGGTGGCTGTAGAAACTGTGCTCGATTTCGGGGGGCACCCACACCGCGTATTGCGGCGGCGAGAGGAAACGGCTGCCGCCGACATCCATGTGCAACACCCCGTGGGCCGCATACTCCAGAGTGCCCCACGGATGACGGTGCGCAGCGGCGAATTCGTGGGTATTGAAATCGGCGTAGCGGAAGTACACCGCCGAAGGCAATTCGCTGAAATCCAGCAGATCGATGTGTTTACTGCGCATGCTGTCCGTCATCAGGGGCCGGTTGTCTGGATCGAAGTATAGGCTTGCATCCAGACAAGCGGATAATTGCCCTTCATTAACGTTCTGGTTTTTCCCGATGCAATACGCTTATCCCCTGCTGGCCATTTTTATCTGGGCCGGCAACACCGTGATCACCAAAATGTCGGCCGGGGCGATCTTCCCCGCCGAGATCGGCTTCTACCGCTGGCTGCTGGCCGGGATGCTGTTCACGCCCTTCATGCTCAAACCGGTGCTCACCCATTGGTCGCAGATCCGCCCGAAACTGGGCAAGATCTTTGTCCTCGGTGTGCTCGGCATGGCGGTCTATCAAAGCCTGGCGTACTTCGCCGCGAGCCTGACCTCGGCCACCAACATGGGCATCATCCTGTCGCTGATGCCACTGATGTCGCTCGCCATGGCGATCATCAGCCTCGGCCAGCGCCTGACCATGGGTGCCCTGGCCGGTGCGGTGCTGTCGTTTGCAGGTGTCCTGGTGGTGGTGTCGTCCGGCAGCCTTGGCACATTGCTCGAACACGGGGTCAACCTGGGCGATGCGATGATGCTGATCGCCACCCTGGCCTACGCGGTCTACAGCACCCTGTTGAAAAAGTGGCAACTGAAACTGCCGCCGCTGGTGCTTCTGTATCTGCAGGTGCTGGTGGCCGTGGTGGTGCTGTTCCCGCTGTTCATCGCCTCACCGAAAGTCGGCCCGACCCTGCAGAACATTCCACTGGTGCTGTACGCCTGCCTGCTGGCTTCGATGGTCGCGCCGCTGGCGTGGATGCAGGCCGTGGTGCGTTTGGGACCGAGCCGGACCACGCAGTTTTTCAATTTGCTGCCGCTGATTACCGCATTGATTGCGGCGGTGGTGCTGCATGAGCAACTGGCGATGTATCACCTGGTGGGCGGGGTGTTGACCTTGGGCGGGGTGATCGTTTCCGAGCGTTGGACGACGGTGTTGGGGCGCAAGGTCAGTGTTGCCTGATC
The DNA here is from genome assembly GCF_058794995.1 of Pseudomonas sp. GW823-FHT06E10. Lineage (NCBI taxonomy): Bacteria > Pseudomonadati > Pseudomonadota > Gammaproteobacteria > Pseudomonadales > Pseudomonadaceae > Pseudomonas > Pseudomonas sp. GW823-FHT06E10. The sequence goes on from NZ_JBXAHJ010000005.1 coordinate 101,896, forward strand.
TGACGCCATCGCGAGCAAGCTCGCTCCCACAGGTGTTGTGTCGAACCCGTCTGTTGCGAACGACCGAAAACCTGTGGGAGCGGGCTTGCCCGCGATGAACGATAACTCGGTCTAAAGCCCCGCCGCATTCAACCGCGCCGCATGCTCGACAAATAACCGGATCGGCTCAGCCCCCTTGCCCACCAGCCCCAGCGACTGGTTGACGATATCGAAGTGATCCAGCGGATACTCATCGCCAATCACCGTGCCCAGGTGCGAGCTGTAGCGCCCGACCATGCCGTCGCAATGCCCGGCTTCGCGGACGAAGGTTTTAGCGAATAACCGACAGCTGCGGTTGGTGCCATCCAGCAGGTTGCGCCCGCGATCGGTAATGCCCGGTTGCAAGGTGCCGGACCAGGAGTAATAGCGCACGCCGTTGACCTCCTCCGGCCCATGACCGCCCCAGGTGTCGGGCAGCCCCTGTGGATAACGCTGGTTGAACAGCGCGACGCCAGCGCTGGTGAGGGAGTGATGGGACGCATGGATATCCACCGGCAGCTTCGGCCCCCGGTAACCGGTATCCAACAACCCCATCAGCGCGCCGACGATCCGCAGCAAAAAGCACAGCAGACGACCACGGACGCTCTCGTGGGGATAATGTTCGTGCAGGTAATCGGCGAGCTCCGAACCATGGTTCGGCCCCGCCACCGAGGTCACCGATGCCACCAGGTCCGGGCGCTTGGCCGCTGCATAACGGGCGGTCAGCGAGCCCTGGCTATGACCGATCAGGTTGACCTTGTCGGCCCCGGTTTCCCGCAGGATTTCTTCGATACGCGCCAGCAATTGCTCGCCGCGCACTTCGTTCGAATGAAGCGGCGATACCTGCACCGCGAACACCACCGCACCGCCGTGGCGCAACGCCTCGACGATCCCGTACCAATACGGATAAAGCACCAACCGGATGAACCCGAGCATTCCCGGGACCAACACCAGCGGGTAGCGCGGGGCAGAACCTTGCGACATGGGCGGACATCCTTGTGGTCGGGCGGTGACGCAAGGCTGGATGCAAGACATCCGCCAAGCATCATCAGCGAAGATGACAAGTCTATGTCATCCGCCCTACTTCAACCCTACCACGCCCGCCACGATCAGCCCGACCGAAACCAGCTTGATCACGGTCAGGCTTTCACCCAGCAGCGCGAAACCGAGAAACACCGTGCCCAGCGAACCGATGGCGGTCCAGATCGGGTACGCAATGCTTACCGGGAGCTCGCGCATGGCCAGAGTCAGAAAATAGATCCCGCCCACAGCGGCCACTACGGTGACCAGCGAAGGCCAGAGCCGGGTGAAGCCCTCGGCGTACTTCATGCCCATGGCGAAGGTGACTTCGAACCCGGCGGCGACCAGCAGAAACAGCCAGGCCATCTAGAACTCTCCGGCCAGCGCCAACAAGCGCTGCTCAGCCTCGGCGGCAGAGATTTGAAAGCTGCGCTCGGCGGACTCCTCGCCCTCGGCAGCCACCACGGTGACGTCCGTGATGCCAATGAATCCAAGCACCGTACGCAGTAGCGTGTCGGCATGGTTCATGGCTTCCAGCTCGCCGCCCGGGCCAAAACCGAAGCCGCCACGGCTGGTGATGATCAGGGCCTTTTTACCCAGCACCAACGGCTCGTACTGGGCCACGCCATTGTCCAGGGTGTGATCGAAGGTCACCCCCACCCGCACGATCTGATCGATCCAGGCTTTCAAGCCGCTGGGGACGCTGAAGTTGTGCATCGGAGTGGAAATCACCAGCACATCATGGCCAAGCAGTTCGCCGACCAGTTCGTCGCTGAACGCCAGATCGGCCTGCATCGACAGCGGCCGAGCGGCGGGCTCGGGGTAAAACGCGGCGGCCACGAATGCCTCGTTGACCGGCGGAATCAGCGCACGACCGACTTCGCGTCGGGTCAGTTGCGCGTGTGGATGACGGGCCTGCCAGGCCGCCAGAAACACTTCGGCCAAACGCCGGGAGTGCGAACGATCACCACGGGGGCTGGCGTGAACAGCAAGAATTCTACTCATCTGTCTCTCCGCAGGGCTAAACTCAAACGGCTTGTGGTTTGCAGCTTGAGGCTCACTACCGTCCTCGCTCAAATGAGCAGAAATCAGTCTGGATGAATCCATTTCATCCATGGAGTGTTCAATGTTCGCCTCGTTGCCGCTGACCGCCCTGCGAGCTTTTGAATCAGCCTCACGCCTGCTGAGCTTCAAGGCTGCTGCCGAAGAACTCTCGGTGACGCCGACGGCGGTGTCCCACCAGATCCGCTCACTGGAAAGTTGGCTCGGTGTGCCATTGTTCGAGCGTCTGCCGCGCCAGGTGCGCCTGACCGAATGCGGCGAACGGCTGTTCCAGAGCCTGCATGGGGCTTTTCTGGAAGTGGCGCAAAGTGTCGATACACTGCGTCCGCAACGCAGTGGCGCCAGCCTGACGGTCTCCACTACCGCCGCCTTCGCCGCCCTGTGGCTGGTGCCACGGTTGGGACGTTTCTACGCCCGACACCCGAACATCAACGTGCGCCTCGATACCCACTGCGAAGTCATCGATCTGCATCAGGACGCCAGTGTCGACCTGGTGCTGCGCTACAGCCTCGATGATTACCCCAACCTTTACGGCCAGTGCCTGTTCGATGAGTCCTTTGGTGTCTACGGTTCGCCTGAACAAGTGGCCCTGGCGTCGAGTCGCGCTCCGACGCTGATCAGCGTGCGCTGGCACAACTCCAAACTCTATGCCCACGGCTGGGAGGCCTGGTGCGCTCGCTCCGGCGAAACCTGGCTGGGCGGTCGGCCGGCCGTGCGCGAATACGACGAAGAGCATTACGCCCTGCAAGCGGCGATTGCCGGCCAAGGCCTGGTGCTGGCAAGCAATATTCTGGTGTCGGAAAGCGTGGCCAGTGGTCTGTTGTTGCCGTACCGGGGGGAAATCCAGGTCGATGGAGCCGGCTACAGCGCACTGTGCGTGCCGGGGCGTGAGCGACATCCACCGGTTCGGGCTTTTTTTGCGTGGTTGCGTGAGGAGGCATTGTTGTCCGGGCATGCGGTGCGCTGATCAGCGCCTCGACAACAGTTCAAGTGTTTCAAGTTTAACGACTGCTTAAGTTCACCACTACGAATTAGAACAATCACAAACGCCGAATAACAAACACAACTAAAACCTGAAGTTACAAACCAAAACTAGACTTTTAAATCTATAAACCTACTCTAACAACCACAGCCAGCCGGCTGCTCACACCAATAAGTAAAGGATTACTTTCATGCTACTTGAACAACGACTCGAATTTATTGATTCCCTGCCAGCATTACCTATCATCACGCAGCGCTCGGCACCTGTATTTTCTACGCTCTTGAACAAACCTGAACATGATATCAACAAACCAACTGCCAGCGTCATGCCTGATACTATCGATGCCTTCCTGCCCGGCGTTTCGCAGGAAATCATCGACGACGTCAATTTGTGCAAACTGGTCATGCAAAACGCCGCCACCAAACTCTACCCCGAAGATGAAAAACTCTTCGAGTGGTATCGCTACTATGTTGACGGCCTGAGCAAACTGGGCTGGGTGACTCAAAACCGGAACATCCAGGAGGTCACGATCAAGAGAGTTGGCCTGACGATGGATCAGGTTGCCCTGGAAGTGGCTGCAGGATTGATTGGCGGTAATGCGGCTCAAATACTGAGCAACGTTGCGAAAAAAGCAGTTGAGATGGTGCAAAACAATCCGGGTGCCATCACCATTTTTGAGAAAAACAAAAAGCTTGGCACTCAGGCAAAATTCGATATCGCACCCATCTGGGTCGATAAAAATGGGCAACCCAACATGATCCTTAACTGCATATCCCTCGATGCGAGGGAAAGCACGCGCGGTATCCTGTTCTGGAAATCGACCCGACAGTCCACCACTATCAAAACAGGTGCTGTTCGTACTCACCTTGATATTAAAACGTTCTCCGGGATACGCAACGCCGTATATAAAAAATATCAGGCAGACGGACAAAAATTCATCGAAAACCTGCCGGACTTCTAATCGCTTTACCACATATTTAAATCGGCAATAAAATTGCCGATTTAAATATGCTACCGCGCAAGCCTCTGCGCAGGAAAAACTTATGAAAAAAGCACCGTTCGATATTTACCTAGTCAATGGAAACATCACGATCTTTTGCGGCTCGCACACGGACAGCTTTAAGAAAGACATACTAGCCTCCAGCCTGCTGGGCGATCTGGTGGCCTCAAAGAAAAGTGGCAACCGTGAAATATCGTGGCCAGCTTATACAGATACCGTTCAAAAAGTCGGCTGGGCTGTTGGCAGCCGAGCGACTCAGCAACTCAAATTTGAAAACAGCAGCCTTTTAAATATTGTTGAGCAAAGCACCGGGAGTGCCCTGCCACAAGATGAACGGCTAGCGCTGGCCAACGCATTTGAGCAACTGACAAGACTCCAGCCTGACTCACTGGCGGTCAGGGCAATCGTCGAGAAACTCCAAAGTAACGCCACCGTGAGCAATGCCTACGCAGACATAGCGGTTTCCACGGCCGCATTACTGACGATCATTCGCAACAATAAGACCGTGGTAACCCTGCAAATGGCGTTCAAAACAGATCAGGAGATTGCAATCGATATTCTCGACCAGCCGGTTTTGAGCGTCACCCACGAACACAAGACCAACATTTGGCTGATGAGTAGCGTCCTGGATGGGCGCTTTTACAATCAGGTAAGAGATGACGTTCTCAAGAAAGTGGGGCTTAACATCGAAACAAAACTGCTGCATATCCCTGCCCCCCCCGGCTTGAATTGAATGATCCAGCCTCGCAAGACGTTCAAGCGCCCCTGAATCGGAGCGTTTGAACTGTCTCCGGCAACCTTCAGTTTTTTACCGTCTTCGGCGCCTTGCCCGCCTTCATCTGCTCCAGCAACGGCGCGCACTGGTTCGGCTCGCCGCCACTCGGCGCTATCAGCGCCAACAACCCTGCCGCCGGTGCGGCGATCACGCCTAACGCGACCATCCCGGCTCCACGCAACATCAACGGCACGGCCTTGACCCCCGCATCGGGCTTGATGAACTTGCCCCGCACGTACAGTGGCGAACGCAACGAAATCAAACGCCAGCCCTTTGATTCCGGGGTGATGGTCAGGTCCAGTTGTTCGGTCGCCATGTTCGCCGTGCCATCGATGTAAACAATGGCGTTCTCGGTGTCGAACACAAACAAGCGGGTACTCGCCAGGCCGGACTGGATGCCGAAGTCGGCGGCGGCGCAGTTGATCTTCACTTCCTTGTCGCCAAAGATCTTGCCGACCACGTAGTTGCCGACGTTCAGCCCGGCCAACTCCATCAATTCGCGACTGATAGCACCATCGTTGATCAGCATTTTCAGATTGCCATTGGCGCTGCCCAGCAGTTTAGCCACCGAATTGCCGTGCCCGCTGATATCACCGTCGCCGTTGAGTTCGCCGAAACTGGTTTTCATCGGTTCAAAGCCGGGGAACAACTGCTTGAGCTTGAAGCCTCGCGCCGTGAGTCTGGCATGGCCCTCCAGCGGATCGGTGTGGCCGTTCAGGCGAATCTGCGCATCCAGCTTGCCGCCGGCCACGCCGAAACGCAGCGGCTCGAGGCTGAGCACGCCATCGGTGAGTACCAGATGGGTATAGAGATCGTTGAACGGCAGTTTTTCGCTGTGCACGATGCGCTTGCCGGTGAACTCGACATCGGCGTCCATATCGCGCCAGCGATCGGTCTTGAACTCTTCGACCGGCAGCACTTTGTCCGCCGGTTGTTTGCTGTCACCGCCTCGGGCCTTCTGCTCGGCGTTGGAGTCGGCACCAATCAGCGGTGCCAGGTCGGCGAACAGCAATTGATTGGACAACAGCGAACCGCTGAGCTTTGGCCGTGGCTGGCTGGCCACGTAGGTCAGGTTGCCATGGATGTCACTTTCACCGATCTTGCCGTTGAATTCTTCATAGTGGAACACCGCGCCACCCGGCTCGTGTAACTTGGCGATCAGATGGCCGTCGGTGGCATAAGGTGGCGTGTCCGGCAGGATCACGCCGGTCAGAGGGTAGAGATTACCCAGGCTGGTACCTGCCAGTTTCAGGCGCAGGTCCAGGGCGCCGAGGTTCAGCGGATCGGTCAGGGTGCCGGCCAGTTCGACGCTGGAATCGGCGATTTTTACCTGTGCCTGAAGCGGAAACGGCCGTGCCGCGTCCTGCAACGCCAACAGCCCGCCAATCTTGCCCTGGCCCGCGAGTTTCTGGCCGTGGTACTGGCCGTTGACCTTCAGGGCGAATGCATAGTCCTGGGGTGACGAACCCTTCTCCTGCGCGGCTTTCACCGCTTTGTCGCCCACGATATCGCTGAACGGAATCGGCTTGCCCAATGGATCGATCAGTACGTCGAGTTGGGTCTTCAGGTTCTGGTCGTCGAGGGTGACATGCCCCTTGTCAAAGCCGACCGCTCCGATATCCACCACCCAGCTCGAAGGCTCGGCGTCCGGGTCCTTTGGGTCGAGTTTGAAGGTCCAGTTGGCGCGCCCGTCAGCCAGGCGTTGCAGGTGGGCATTGGGCTCGGTGAGATCGATACGCGGGATCACCACCAGCTGCGCCAGCAATGCCAGGGGTGAAATACGCAGCTCCACCCGTTTGAGGGTGACCATCTGTGGCTGTTTCGACCAATCGGGATTGCCCAGGCTCAAGTCTTCGGCCAACACATGAGGCCACGGTACCCAGGCGCGCCAGCCGCCTTCATCGGGCTCGGGTTGCCAGACCACCGACAGATTGCCGTTGATGGCGAAAGCGCGGTGCAGCTCTTCGGAAACTTTGGCGTTGAGCGGCGCTTTGATCCGGTTCCAGTCGAAGAACACGATGATCAGCACCAGCATCACCAACAAGGTAAGGAAAGTGGAAAGGGTCCAGACCAACGTCTTTTGAGTGCGCGTCATTGCACAGGGCTCCTGATACGACCGAGCGCCCCGACTGCGACGCACATGTGAAACGGTGAGCCGCAAACGGCTCGCCATGCAAACTACGACTGATAAAAACCCGACAGGTTTAATCGGTAGACCGATTTCGCCGATTTCGCCAAGTCCAATACTGACCAGTCGGTCGACCTGCGTTACCGGACCTGCACTTTTGCACAACACAGGTGGGTCGAAAACACCCACAAAAGTGCAAGACAACTCGCCGGAAACGCCCGGCCTAGGGCCTCCGCAGCAAACAATCAATTCCGTTGATTATTACCATTGCGTTTATGAACTTTCATATCGATTTATCGAGAGTAGCATTGCTCTCGTACCCACTTATTCGCACCCCCACGGAGCAAAACAATCATGAAACGCCAACTACTGCTTAGCCTTACACTTTCGATGCTGGCCAGCACTGCCTTTGCCCTGCCAGCAGCTGACCAGGCCACCCCACAAGTGAAACAAGACCACTCGGTGTTCAGCCAGACCGTCGCCGCCGATGGTTCCGACCGCACCCCACAAGGCCAGACCCTTGCCGAAGGCGGTAATGATCGCCTGAAAGAAAAAGGCCTGATTACTCAGGATGGCTCGGACCGTACTCCACAGGGCCAAACCCTGGCTGCCGATGGTTCCGATCGTACCCCACAAGGCCAGACCCTTGCCGCTGACGGTTCGGATCGCACCCCACAAGGTCAAACCCTGGCTGCTGATGGTTCCGACCGTACTCCACAAGGCCAGACCCTTGCCGCCGACGGTTCGGATCGCACTCCACAAGGTCAAACCCTTGCTGAAGGCGGTGGTGACCGCGTGATCGAACGCAACAGCGCCGTGAGCTAAGCTCCATGGCCGCCTTGAAAAAAAGCCCAATCCCCGGATTGGGCTTTTGAATTTTCATAGGCTCGCTCGATAGATGCCACACATCCCCGCGTGATCCCCCCACAGTCGTTCGACGCCGGCAAAGCCGATTTGCTAGAGTGCGCCGCGTCCCTGTCCAGAAAACGCCCTTGCGATGCTGCCCCGCGCCGAACAGAAACAACAAACCCGTAACGCCCTGATGGACGCTGCCCGGCGCCTGATGGATGGCGGCCGAGGATTCGGCAGCCTGAGCCTGCGCGAAGTCGCGAAAACCGCCGGCATCGTACCGACCGGTTTCTACCGCCATTTTGCCGATATGGATGAATTGGGCCTGGTACTGGTCAGCGAAGTCGGCCAGACATTCCGCGAAACCATTCGCCTGGTACGACACAACGAATTCGTAATGGGCGGCATCATCGATGCCTCGGTGCGGATCTTTCTTGATGTGGTTAGCGCCAACCGTTCGCAGTTCCTGTTTCTTGCCCGTGAGCAGTACGGCGGTTCAGTGCCGGTGCGCCAGGCCATCGGCCGTTTGCGTGAAAACATCAGCTCGGACCTGGCGGCGGATTTGTCACTGATGCCGAAACTGCAGCATCTGGACATCGCCGACCTGAGCGTCATGGCGGATCTGATCGTCAAGAGCGTGTTCGCCACCCTGCCGGACATCATCGATCCGCCAGCCGAAGCCTTGCCAGAGCACCTGACGCCCCAGGCGAAAATCACCCAGCAGCTGCGGTTTATCTTTATCGGCCTCAAGCATTGGCAAGGGCTCGGCAGCACTGAGTAACTTTCTGTGGATGAAATCCCTGTGGGAGCGAGCCTGCTCGCGATGAGGGCATGACATCCACCATCGATGTGACAGTTCCACCGCCATCGCGAGCAAACTCGCTCCCACATTAAACCTCGCCGCTTTAACTTGGTGCGCAAACCAAAAACAACGCACCAACTTCAACCAAAATACTCACTCCATCGATACCAGTCCTACGCCACCGTCAGGCATTTCCTACACATCATGCCGATTGGCAAGCCCCTTGCTCTAGCCTGAGCATTGTCCATTGCTGGAAGCCTTCCGATGCTGGTGATTCATCGCAGAATCGACCCTCAACCCGTTTGGGCCGCCGAACTGCACCTGACGTTCGAAGCCCGCAGCAAAAGCCGATTGCGCTGTTTCAGTGCCGAGGGTGAAGACGTCGGGTTGTTTTTGGAGCGCGGCCAGCCGCCGTTGCGTGACGGCGAATGCCTGCAAGCCGAAGACGGGCGAATCGTGCGTGTCTGCGCCCGCCCCGAACAATTGCTGCACGTCACCTGCGCCAATGCCTTCGAACTGACTCGCGCGGCCTATCACCTGGGCAATCGCCATGTCGCCCTGCAGGTCGGCGACGGCTGGTTGCGCCTGCTCGACGATTACGTGCTCAAGGCCATGCTCGAACAACTCGGTGCCGTTGCCGTGAACATCGAGGCGCCATTCCAGCCGGAACATGGCGCCTACGGCGGTGGCCATCACCACTCGCGTCACGGCGATGAAGACTTCAACTACGCGCCGAAACTGCACCAGTTCGGCGTACGCACATGAACCCGGCCTGGGCGCTGTTGCGCCTGGCCAGTCCGCAATTGCCGATTGGCGGCTACAGCTACTCCCAGGGGCTGGAAATGGCTGTGGACAACGGCCGTGTTCACGACCCCGACAGTGCGCGACGCTGGATCAGCGATCAGTTGCTGCTGAATCTGGCACGCTTCGAAGCACCCTTGCTGCTCGCCCATTGCGTGGCCGCCAGCGAGGAAAACTGGGACGAATTGCTGCAACGCTGCGAGGAACACCGCACCAGCCGCGAAACCCGCGAGCTGCATCAGGAGAGCCGGCAGATGGGCTACTCGTTGCAGCAATTGCTCAATGGCTTGCCGGAGCTCGACGCCCCCGCCCGCGCCTTCCTCGAACAGCGCAGCAAGCCACATCTGGCCCTGGGTTGGGCGCTGGCCGCGCGCGCCTGGCAGATCAGCCCGCAGGACGCCCTGGCCGCATGGCTCTGGAGCTGGCTGGAAAACCAGTTGGCGGTGCTGATGAAGACCCTGCCCCTGGGTCAGCAAGCCGCCCAACGCCTGACCAGCGAACTGTTGCCGCTGCTTCAACAAGCTCAACAGAACGCCACTCAAATCGATCCCGATCATTACGGCAGCGCCGCTTTCGGCCTGTCCCTGGCGTGTATGGGCCACGAGCGCCAGTACAGCCGTCTGTTCCGTTCCTAGGGCCATTTACTTTGGAGAATCACATGAACGCACAACCCCTGCGCGTCGGTATCGGCGGCCCGGTCGGCTCCGGCAAAACCGCCCTGACCCTGGCCCTGTGCCTGGCCCTGCGCGAGCGTTACAACCTGGCCGTCGTGACCAACGACATCTACACCCGCGAAGACGCAGATTTTCTGGTGCGCAACGAAGCCCTGGCACCGGAGCGCATCATCGGCGTGGAAACCGGCGGCTGCCCGCACACGGCCATCCGCGAAGACGCCTCGATCAACCTCGAAGCCGTGGATCAGCTCAACCGCCGTTTTCCGGGGCTGGACCTGATTCTCGTGGAGTCCGGTGGCGACAACCTCTCCGCGACCTTCAGCCCGGAACTGTCCGACCTGACCATCTACGTGATCGACGTCTCGGCCGGCGACAAGCTGCCACGCAAGGGCGGGCCGGGAATCTGCAAATCCGACCTGCTGGTGATCAACAAGATCGACCTGGCACCACTGGTCGGCGCCTCGCTGGAGATGATGAACAGCGACACCCAACGCATGCGCAACGGCAAACCCTTTGTCTTCAGCAATCAGAAAACCGGCCTGGGCCTGGAAGAGATCATTGCCTTCATCGAACGCCAGGGTTTGCTGACCGCGGCCTGATCACGACTTATCAACAAGGAAGCTTATCCATGACACTCAAACGCATTTTCGGCGCCCTGGCCCTGCTGCTGACTCCGACCCTCGCCTTCGCCCATCCGGGACACGGCGACAACGGCTTGATCGCCGGTATCAGCCACCCACTTGGCGGTCTCGATCACTTGCTGGCAATGCTCGCGGTCGGCCTGTGGGCAGCACAGCAGCAAGGCGCCGCACGCTGGGCGCTGCCATGTGCCTTTGTCGGCACTATGTTGATTGGCGGGCTGTTGGGTTTTGAAGGATTGAACCTGCCGGCACTGGAGAGCGGGATTGCCGCTTCCGTGTTGGCTTTGGGGCTGGCGGTTGCCTTGGCAGTGCGTCCACCGTTGGTGATGGCGGTGGGTGCGACGGCGTTGTTTGCGCTGTTTCATGGTGTCGCGCACGGGCTGGAACTGCCGGAAATGTCGAGCCCCTGGACCTACGCCGCAGGCTTTGTTGCGGCGACGGCGGTGTTGCACGCGGCGGGTTATGCGCTGGTGCGGGTGTTGCCGCAGGCCGCAGCGCCCCTGGTGCGACTGGCGGGCGCGGCTTCGGCGGCGACTGGCGTGTGGTTGCTGGCAGGTTGACTCTCTAGTGTCTGACCCGGCCTCTTCGCGGGCAAGCCCGCTCCCACATTGTTCCTGTGGATATAGTTCCATTGTGGGAGCGAGCCTGCTCGCGATGGCGGCCTGACAGACACCACCCCTCTCAGGCCTGTTAACATGTCGCGCAATCGCCCCTGCCGTGACGACGCCAGCCAATGCCGCCTGTTTCCCGCTCTGCCTCTCAGCCTGAACTGACCGCCCTGTTCGCCTCGGTGCAACAGCATTTCCTGAACGTCATCGTGCCGCTCTGGCAAGGTCCGGGCTGGAACGCCGATATGGCGTTGCCCTACGAGGCGCTGGATGCCGCACACCAACCACTTCCACCGCAACGCTACCGGGCCATGGCCTGTGCGCGGCAGTTGTATCTGTTTGCCAGCCTGATCGGTCAGGTGCCGGGCGCCGAAGAGCGTGCCGCCGCGTTGTTCCGCTCCTTGCAGCGGCACTTCCACGATGCCGAGCACGGCGGCTGGTTCTACAGTGTCGATGCACAAGGTGCGCCGCTGGATCAGCGCAAGGATCTCTACACCCACGCCTTCATCCTGTTCGCCTGCGCCCATTACTGGGACAAGGTCCGCGAGCCGCTGGTGGAGTCGGTGCTCAATGCCTCGCTGGAAGTGGTCGCGCAGCGTTTCGCCACGGACGACGGTCTGTACGAAGCCACGCTCGACCGCGACTGGGCATCGCTGGGCAGCGGCCCTTTGCAAAATCCGCTGATGCACCTGGCCGAAGCTTTCCTCGCCACCCTGTCGGTGCGTGACGACCTCGACGTGCAACAGGCGCTCGTCGGGTTATGCACAGCCATGCACGCGCGCTTCATCGATCCACAGCACGGCGTGTTGATGGAAAAACCGCTGGGGTCTGTGGATAACTGGTTTGAACCGGGGCATCAGTTCGAGTGGTATTTCCTGTTGGAATCTTCGGCGCTGTTGCGCAATTCGACGCTGCATGCCGATCTGGAGCGGGCCTTCGCCTTTACCGAGCAAGTGGGCGTTGATCAGCAGACTGGCGCCGTGCGGGCGATGCTCGATTTCGCAGCCGATGGCGGCGTCCGGGACGCCACGCAACGCATCTGGGCCCAGGCCGAGTACCTACGTGCATTAACGCTGCGCCCGGACAGCGAAGCGGCTGTACTGCGTCAATTGCAGGCATTGCAGCAGCGCTCGCTGCATGCCGGCGGCTGGTACGAATGCCGTGACGAGCACGGAGAAGTCAGCCGCCGCGATATGCCATCGACCACGCCTTATCACCTGGCGACCTGTTATCGCGGGTTGGCGCAGTATCTCGGCTGACTGAGTGGCAAGAGGGAATCCAATCACTCAATCCACTTGCGGTCCCCGGTAAAGCTGATGGTCAGCCATCGTGCGGCATCCGGCTCGCCAAGCTTCGTGGAAATTTCCTCGCGCAAACTGTCCAGTTGCCCCACACCGTCCAGCCAGTAATCCTTCGGCAATACGATGTGAATCTCGATAAAACAGGCCCTGCCGTGTTTCTGCACGTAGGAAATGTAATCGTCGAAACCATGCTCGGCCTTCGCCACTTCCATCACCTGACGCACCTTGTCGTCCAGTTGATCCGGGACGATCCCCAGCACATCGCGCAATGCCGGCCCGAGGATTTTGAACGCCGGGGGGAGCATGCCCAAGGCCAGTAGAATCAGGATCATCGGGTCGACATACACCGCCCACTTGTCGTAACCCTGAGTCTTGAGCAGCAGCGCGATGAGGAAGCTCACCAGCAGTCCCGCCGACAGCATCGCGTCCACCAGCCAACTGATGTTGTCGAACTGGATCAGCGATGAGTTGAGCGTGCGATTGCGTTGGCGGACGTAGAAGAAATAAATGAGCTCAACGACAGTGAAGAAGGCCGCGTAGAAAATCACCAGACCGAGTTCGACTTCGCGACCACCACTGATGATGCCGAACACACCGTTGAGAAAGGCATAAACGGCCACCAGGAATATGAAACTGCCTTCGATCACCAGCACCATGGGCTCCAGGTGCCAGGAACCGAACTGAAAGCGCTGGTTGCTTTCCTTGGCGATCAGCCGGGCGGTGATCAGCATCAGGACCTTGATGAAGGCCGCGATCAACGAAAAGAAGCCATCGAACAGAATGGATTGGGCGCCCGAAACAAAACCGGTGATGATCCCGGCGAATGTCACGGCGAGCATCAGGAAGGTCGATTGTTTGAGCAGCGCCTGCTCGCCTCGATTACTCACTTGATCTCCTCAGATACCTCTAGACCGCCGGGTGCGGCGGATTGCTTGAGGGAGGAGTCTAGCTGATGTCCGGTTTTGACCGCTCTTGTGGCGAGGGGGCTTGCCCCCGTTCGGCTGCGGAGCAGTCGCAAACCGGTGGATGAAGTACATCTGAAAATTGAGCGCTATGGTTTCGGGGCTGCTCCGCAGCCCAACGGGGGCAAGCCCCCTCGCCACAATTAAGACTTACGCTCGATTGCAAAACCAGCCCAGGTCTGGCTCACCGGCATCAGCTCCAGGCTGTTGATGTTGATGTGCGCCGGGGCATTGAGCACCCAGAAGATTGTCTCGGCGATGTCTTGCGGCTGAATCGGCTCGGCGCCAGCGTAAGTGGCGTTGTAGCGCTCCTGGTCACCGGCAAAACGCACCAGCGAGAACTCGCTCTCGCACAGGCCCGGCTCGATGTTGCTGACCCGCACGCCCGTGCCTTGCAGGTCGCAGCGCAGGTTCACGGAGAACTGTTTGACGAACGCCTTGGTCGCGCCATACACATGGCTGCCCGGGTACGGGTAGTTGCCGGCGATGGACCCCAGGTTGACGATACCGGCACCTCGACCGTGGGCAATCAGGCGCGGCAACAGCAGACGGGTGCTGTACATCAGGCCTTTGACGTTGGTATCGACCATGGTGTCCCAATCGTCCAGGTCGCACTTGGGCGCCGGATCAACCCCCAGGGCCAGCCCGGCGTTGTTGATCAACCCGCGCAGTTTTGCAAAGGATGGCGGCAGATTGGCAATCGCCTCCTCCATGGCCTTGCGATCACGCACATCGAGCACCAGGCCATGGACTTCGGTCTGCTTCGACAGCTCGGCGCACAACGCATTGAGGCGCTCTTCACGACGGCCAGTCAGCACCAGTTTCCAGCCGGCCTCGGCAAAACGACGGGCACAGGCTTCACCAAAACCGGAGGTCGCGCCGGTAATAAACAGGGTGTTGGACATCGTGTTCTCCTTGCTTCGGCTGATCGCCAGCCATTGAAATAGAAAATCAGCAGGCAGCATGCCCGGCCTTGTTCACAGCGGCAACCACCGTTCAATCTGTTCAAAAAACGCTCAATCCCGGCAACCCCTTGACCAGCGTGGCCTACAGCCATGTGCGCGCACGTTATCCACAGGCCGGTCCACAGTCTTTGGGGGCAAGTGGAAAAGCTGCAAGCCGCTATCCACAAGGCTTTGCGCGGGGTTTTGAAACTTTTTTGCTTGACCCTCAACCGCCTGCTGTGTAGCCCTTGGCCATTTTCATGACTGACGGGTCAAACCGGCGATGGCGCCAAGCCAGTAACCACGGCCTTCAGCCGAGTCTTTCCAGAGTTTAGTCACAGACTTATCCACAGGCTTGTCCACGCCGATTACATGCATTTTCATCCCGAACAAAAAGGTTGACAAAGCGGCCTGCAAGCTGCGCAAAAACACCTGATCAAAAAACAACCACACCTCTGCAAGCCACGGTTTAAAAGGCCTGCAGCCAGCTACTCCCACGTTATTCACAGCCGGTTCCACAGCAAACGGGGACAAGTCAAAACCGTGACAAAACAACTATTTGCAGCGGCTTTATGTCGCGCTTTGCGAGCTTGGGAATATTGTTTTCCACAATTTCCCAGAGGCATGCCAAAAACCTGTGGGAGCGAGCTTGCTCGCGATGACTGCGGCACAACTTGCATCGTGGAGACTGACACACCGCTATCGCGCGCAAGCTCGCTCCCACAGGGTTCAGTGGTGTTTTGAAGATGTAAAAAAGCCCCGGCGATTGCGCGCCGGGGGTTGTGTACAACCACTGAAACTCAGTGCCCGCCGAGATAGGCGCTACGCACATCCTCGTTGACCAACAACTCCTTGCCGGTGCCGGTCATGCGGATTTCGCCGTTGACCATCACGTAAGCCCGGTCAGACAACCGCAGGGCGTGGTTGGCGTTCTGCTCCACCAGGAAGATGGTCATGCCGGTCTTGGCCAGTTCCCGCAGGGTGGCGAAGATCTGCTTCACCACGATCGGCGCCAGGCCCAGGCTTGGCTCATCGAGCAACAACAACTTGGGCCGGCTCATCAGGGCCCGGGCGATGGCGAGCATCTGTTGCTCGCCGCCGGACATGGTCATCGCCCGCTGGGTACGCCGCTCTTCGAGCCTGGGGAACAGCTCGAACATGCGCTGCATGTCCTCCTTGGCGTACTTGTCGCCAATGGGGATAGTGCCCATCAGCAGGTTTTCTTCGACTGTCATGTCGGGGAACACCCGCCGTCCTTCCGGCGATTGCGCAATGCCGTTGGAGGCGATGTAGTGGGACGACTTGTGGGTAATGTCCACTCCCTGATAGAGGATCTGCCCGTCCGCCGCCCTTGGCTGGCCGAAGATCGACATCAGCAAAGTCGACTTACCGGCACCATTGGAGCCGATCAGGCTGACGGTTTCCCCTTCGTTGATGTGCAGCGAGACACCTTTAAGAGCCTGGATCGGCCCGTAAAACACGTCCAGTTCCTTGAGCTCGAGGATGGGTTTACTCATACCACCTCCTCTTCTTCCGCGCCCAGATAAGCGGCGATCACTTTCGGGTCGTTGCGGATGTCGTCGGGGCCACCCTCGGCGATGACGATGCCGTGGTCCAGCACCACAATGTGGTCGGAGATACTCATAACCATGCCCATGTCGTGTTCGATCAGCACCACGGTCAGATCGTGCTCGTCGCGCAGCAGCCGGATCATCGCGCTCAGCGCTTCGGTTTCCTGAGGGTTGAGGCCGGCGGCCGGTTCGTCGAGGCAGATGATCTGCGGACGGGTGCACATGGCCCGGGCGATTTCCAGGCGGCGTTGCTGACCGTAGGACAGCTCACCGGCCAGGCGGTTGGCGCAGTCCACCAGATCCACCACTTCCAGCCAGTAGAACGCGTGGTCCAGCGCATCGCTTTCGGCCTTGCGGTAGCCCTTGGTGTTGAGGATGCCGGCGAGCATGCTGCGATTGACCCACATGTGCTGAGCCACCAGCAGGTTTTCCAGCACCGACATTTCCTTGAACAGGCGAATGTTCTGGAAGGTCCGCGCCAGGCCGGCGCGGTTCACCAGGTGGGTGCCGCCGAACATCTTGTAGCGCATCCGGGTGATGAAGCTTTTTGGCGAAACGAAGTCGGTCGGCTTGAACGATTCGCCGAGCAACTGGATGACATTGGTCTGTTGCCCACGCACGTTGAGTTCGATCTTGCCGCCGGAGGCCTTGTAGAACCCGGTCAGGCAGTTGAACACGGTGGTCTTGCCGGCGCCGTTGGGACCGATCAGGGCGAAGATCGAGTTGCGCTTGACCTTCAGGCTGACATCATTCAACGCCTTGATGCCGCCGAAGTGCATCATCAGTTTTTCTACACTGAGTACGACTTCGCTCATGGCGCTACTCCTTTACGCGGGGTCACACCGGTACGGCTGATCCGAATCAGGCCGCGCGGTCGCCAGATCATCATCAACACCATCAGGATGCCGAACAGCAGCACGCGGTACTCGGCGAAGCCACGCAGCAGCTCCGGGGCGACGGTCAGCACGAAGGCTGCAATTACGACGCCTATGGTCGAACCCATGCCACCCAGTACCACGATGGCGAGGATCAGTGCCGATTCGAAGAAGGTGAACGAGGTCGGGTTGACGAAGCCCTGATAGGTGGCGAAGAACACCCCGGCCAGACCGGCCGTCGAGGCGCCGATGGTGAACGCCGAGAGCTTGACCAGCACGTGGTTCAGGCCCATGGAGCGACAGGCGATTTCGTCCTCACGCAGCGCTTCCCAGGCACGGCCGACCGGCATGCGGGTCAGGCGATGCTTGATGTGCAGCACGGCCAGGACCACCAGGAACAACACGGCGTAGATGAAGTAGTACTTCACGTCGGGGTTGTAGGCGATGCCGAAGAACTCATGGAAAGGCACCCCGCCCTCTTTCGCCCTTTTTCCGAACTCGATGCCGAAGAAAGTGGGCAACGGCGCTGCCATGCCATTCGGGCCGCCGGTCAGGGTCAGCCAGTTATTGAGGATCAACCGAATGATTTCACCGAAGCCCAGGGTCACGATCGCCAGGTAGTCACCGTGCAGGCGCAGCACCGGGAAACCGAGGATGCAACCGGCCAGTCCGGCGGTAATCGCCGCCAGCGGCAACACCGTCCAGAAGCCCAGCCCAAGATATTGATAACCGAGCGCCAGGCCGTAGGCACCGATGGCGTAGAACGCCACGTAACCAAGGTCGAGCAGACCGGCCAGGCCGACCACGATGTTCAGCCCCAGCCCCAGCAGCACGTAGATCAGCCCGAGGATGACCACGCCCAACAGGTACGAGTTGGAGAAAAACGGGAACACCACCGCGATAACAATCATCAGTGGGATGATCCAGCGCAGCCGGGATTTGTAATCAGGCGGCAGTACATGGACCCCGGACCCGGTGGTTTCAAAACCCTCGAGGATTCTCAGGCCCTTGGGGGTTTGCAGGAACAGGCTAAGGGCAAAGCGACCGGCCATGACGATGGCGACAATCCAGGCCACCCGGCTCGTTTCCATATTGAAGCCATAGCCATCGAGGACTACGCCGACAATCGGGCCGAACACAATCAGGGCAACCAGGCCGGCAAGAATCGCG
Source organism: Pseudomonas sp. GW823-FHT06E10 (assembly GCF_058794995.1). NCBI lineage: Bacteria > Pseudomonadati > Pseudomonadota > Gammaproteobacteria > Pseudomonadales > Pseudomonadaceae > Pseudomonas > Pseudomonas sp. GW823-FHT06E10. The sequence continues at coordinate 120,079 of NZ_JBXAHJ010000005.1, forward strand.
TCAACCAGGCTTCTTTTGAGATCAATGGTTTTTTTAGTGGTTGAAGACATCGCTTACACCTTCGACACAAGAGGACGGCCGAGCAGGCCTTGGGGCCGAAAGACCAGAACGAGAACGAGCAGCGAGAAGCTGAAAACGTCTTTGTAGTCCGAGTTCACCAGACCGGAAAACAGCGACTCGGAAATCCCGAGAATGATCCCGCCGAGCATCGCGCCGGGCAGTGAACCAATCCCGCCGAGCACCGCGGCAGTGAACGCCTTGATCCCGATGATGAAGCCGGCATAGAAGTCGAATGTGCCGTAGTTCATGGTGATCAGCACGCCGGCCAGGGCCGCCATCGCTGCACCGATGATGAACACGTAGGAAATCACCCGATCGGTGTTGATCCCCAGGATCGAAGCCATCTTGCGGTCTTGCTGGGTTGCACGGCACATGCGGCCGAGCTTGGTGTACTTGATGACGTAGGTCAGCAGGCCCATCCCGACGAACGCTGCGACCAGAATGAAGACCTTGGTGTAGGTCAACTGAACGAAACCGGTACCGATATCAACGCGCCAGGCACCCGAGAGCAAAGTCGGAACGCCTTGTTGCTTCGCGCCCTGGGAGATCTGTGCGTAGTTTTGCAGGATCAGAGAGATACCGATCGCACTGATCAGCGGTGCGAGTCGAGTGGAGTTACGCAGGGGTTTGTAGGCGACACGCTCGATGACCCAGCCATACACCGCCGTGACGACGATGGTGAAGATCAGTGTGCCAAGCATCAGCAGCGGGAAAGATTCGATACCGAAGTAAGCCAGCAGAGCCAGACTGATTGCCGCGAGGTAAGCGGAAATCATGTAAACCTCGCCGTGGGCGAAGTTGATCATGCCGATGATGCCATAGACCATTGTGTAGCCGATGGCGATCAGGCCATAGACCGACCCGAGGGTCAGGCCGTTGACCAGTTGCTGCAGGAAAATACCATCCATAACGCAATCTCACGCAATGAGAACCTGCACATGTGGCTGTGCGGTTCCTCTAAGGAAAATACAGATATACGTCGGAGCAATGTCAGCCACGATCAGGCAGGCCACCACGGCCCCCTGTAGGAGCGAGCTTGCTCGCGATTGCGGTTTAACATTCAACGAATGAGTTGCCTGCCAGTCCGTCATCGCGAGCAAGCTCGCTCCCACAGGGGAACCGTGGGGTTCACCCAATTGAGTCAGCCCTTACTTCTGTTTTTCCAGCTGGTGGTATTTGCCATCCTTGTCCCACTGGTAAACCACGTAGTCGGAGATTTTCAGGTCGCCCTTGCTGTCCCAGGTCTTCTCGCCCATGACGGTCTTGACCGGGTTCTTCTTCAGCCATGCAGCCGCTTCTTCGCCCTTGTTGGACTTGGCGCCGTTGAAGGCTGCTGCCAGGGTCTGGACCGAAGCGTAGGCGTACAGGGTGTAGCCTTCAGGCTCGGTACCGGCCTTGCGGAAGGCGTCTACAACGGTCTTGCTGTCTGGCAGCAGGCGTGGGTCGGCGCCGAAGGTCATCAGCACGCCGTCAACGAATTGCGGGCCGCCAGCGGTGGTCACCAGTTCGTCGGTCACGATGCCGTCGTCGGACATGAACTTGACGTCCTTGAGGCCTTGTTCACGCAGTTGACGCACCAGAGGACCGGCTTCCGGGTGCAGACCACCGAAGTAGACGACGTCAGCGCCGGCGCCGCGGATCTTGGTCACGATGGTGCTGAAGTCTTTCTCGCCACGGGTCAGGCCTTCATACAGCACAGGCGTTACGCCGCGCTTGACCAGTTGAGCCTTGGTAGCATCCGCCAGGCCCTGGCCGTAGGTGTCCTTGTCGTGCAGCACGACAACTTTCTTGCCCTTGAGCACGTCGACGATGTAGTCGCCGGCCACGATGCCTTGCTGGTCGTCACGCCCGCACATACGGAACATGGCGCTCAGGCCGCGCTCGGTAACGGCCGGGTTGGTGGAACCCGGGGTGATGGCGATGATGCCCGCTTCGTCGTAGATCTCGGAGGCCGGAATGGTCGAGGAGGAGCAGAAGTGACCGACTACGCCGGCGACTTTCTGGTTGGTCAGGTCCTTGGCGACCGTCACAGCCTGTTTCGGTTCGCAGGCGTCATCGCCCTTGACCAGTACGATTTTTTCCCCGTTAACCCCGCCAGCCGCGTTGACCGCATCGGCCGCGGCCTGTGCACCCTTCATGTACTGTTCGCCAAATGCCGCGTTGGCGCCCGTCATTGGTCCCGCTACGCCGATCTTGATGTCAGCCTGAGCAAACGCAGAAACACCCAGCGCAGTTGCCACTGCGAGGGCCAGAAAGCCTTTCTTGTAAAACGTCTGGGACATGAGGTGGTGCTCCATGGTTTTTTTAATTGGCACTGCGACTTCACTGAATGCTCAGAGCAAGGGCCGTGCCATCGGTTTTTTATTCTGAAAAAAGTCGCTGCTTTCTTGTTATTTCGACTGTTTCGGTCCCATTTTCATTGGGCGTGCAACCGTCTAAACCGCGGAAGGTAAAACCATTTTTTATTTGAGGCGCAACCCGACTGCGCCATCATTGCAACCGCGGCTTTAAACAACGTGCAACCAGCCTGTAACAACGTGCGTCACCGAAGTGCACACTGCTGGTGCGGGACTGCTACAACCCGCACCACTACAGGCTAGCCGCAGATCGAAAAAGCGCCGCCTCCCACTGCAAAAATCAACATTCAGATCACGATCCGCAGGCACTGGCCTGCGTGATACAGCGAGAATCCCGCCTCATACAGACAGCTGCGCAACCCCACCCCGGCCAATGGCTGCATGGGTGCAAAAGGAATCGGTAGCGCTTGAGGATTTCCGTTACACAGGTAATCGGCAAAGGCCTTGCCGACCACCGTGCCCGTGGTCACGCCCCGGCCGTTGTAACCGGTGACTGCCACCAAACCGGGCGCTGGCTCGAACAGGCGCATCAAATGATCGGGGGTGAAGGCGATGCAACCGGTCCAGGTGCACTCCCATTCCACCGGTTTGAGGTACGGGAAATAGTGCTGCTGCACGCGGTCGGCCCAGGCCTTGAGGAACCAGGCCGGTTTCTGATTGCCATTACCGAGACTGCCAAGCAGCAGGCGACCGTCTTTGTCTCGACGGATACTGCTGAGCACCTGGCGGGTGTCCCAGGAACCCTGGCCACCGGGCAGAATTTGTCGGGCGGCTTCTTCGGTCAGCGGGACCGAGGCCACTTGATAGTAATAACCGGGGAAGAAATTGCGCCGCAGCTCCGTCCAGTCGCCTTCGGTGTAGGCATTGGAGGCAATCACCACTTTCTCGGCCATGACCGAACCCTGGGCGGTTTGCACTGACCAGCGCTGCCCCTGACGTTCGAGTCGGGTGACCGGGGAATGATCGAACAATTGACCGCCCAGGTCGATGGCCGCTTTGGCCAGCCCCGTGGTGTAGGCCATCGGGTTGAGTGTGCCGGCGCGGCGATCGAGCAATGCCGCGGCGATCTTTTTCGTGCCGGTGGCTTGCTCGCAGGCCTGACCGGTGAGCAGCTCTACGGGCGCACCGCGACGTTTCCATTGTTCTTCACGACTGCGCAAGTCGGCCTCGCCACGGGCGTTATGCGCCATGTGCAGCGTGCCTTCGCGGCGCAACTGGCAATCGATGTTGTACTTGTCCACAAGGCTGAACACCAGGGAAGGCGCCGCCCCCAGCATGCGGTTGAGCTGGCTGCCAACCGCCTCGCCAAACCCGGCTTCGATCTCGTCCGGGGGAATCCACATCCCGGCATTGACCAACCCGACGTTGCGCCCTGAGCCACCGTGACCCGCGCGATGGGCTTCCAGCACACAGACTGTTTTACCTTGCTCCAGCAGATGCACCGCCGCCGACAAACCGGTAAACCCGGCGCCGATGACGCAGACATCCACCGTGACCTCACCCTTGAGGGCCGAATTGTCCGGCCTTTGCGGCGTCAGTTTTTCCCACAGACACTCTTCGCGTAACGGCATTGCCAGACTCCAAGCAGAAACCTAACAAACACATACTTCAAATGTGGGAGCGGGCTTGCTCGCGAAAAACGTCAGGGCAACACGGTTATGCAGCAAACACGCGTTATCGTTGACGTCCATCGCGAGCAAGCTCGCTCCTACAGGAAGGCACCTGTCAATCGAACGTGATGCCCTGCGCCAACGGCAACTCCAGCGAATAGTTCACGGTGTTGGTCTGGCGGCGCATGTAGCCGCGCCATGCATCGGAACCGGACTCACGACCGCCGCCGGTTTCTTTCTCGCCACCAAACGCGCCGCCGATTTCCGCGCCGCTCGGGCCGATGTTGACGTTGGCAATGCCGCAGTCGCTGCCTACCGCCGACATGAACTGCTCGGCTTCACGCACGTCGGTGGTGAAGATGCAGGAGGACAGGCCTTGTGGCACGGCGTTGTTCAGGCGCAGGGCTTCCTGGAAATCGCTGTAGCCGACCACGTACAGGATTGGAGCGAAGGTTTCGTGGCAGACCACATCGCTTTGCTCCGGCATTTCGACGATAGCCGGCGACACGTAATAGGCATTCGGGAACTTGTCTTGCAGCTGACGCTCACCGCCAAACACCCGGCCACCCTCACTCAAGGCCTGCTCCAGAGCGTCCTGCATGTTTTCGAAGCTGTGCTTGTCGATCAGCGGACCAATCAAATTGCCTTCCAGTGGGTTGCCGATACGCACTTTGGAGTAAGCGGCTTTCAGGCGAGTGACGATTTCTTCTTTCACCGATTCATGGGCAATCAGGCGACGCAACGTGGTGCAACGCTGACCGGCGGTGCCGACGGCGCTGAACAGAATCGCGCGAACGGCCATGTCCAGATCGGCGCTTGGGCCGAGGATCATCGCGTTGTTGCCGCCCAGTTCGAGGATGCTGCGGGCAAAACGCGCGGCGATTTTCGGCGCCACTTCACGGCCCATGCGGGTGCTGCCAGTGGCGCTGACCAGCGCGACACGCGGATCATCGACCAAGGCTTCGCCGGCATCACGACCGCCAATAATCACCTGGCTCAGGTGCGGTGGCGCATCGCTGAAGTTTTTCAGCACGCGATCGAACAGCGCCTGGCAAGCCAGTGCTGTCAGTGGCGTCTTTTCCGACGGCTTCCAGATCACCGGGTTGCCGCAGACCAGCGCCAGCGTGGCGTTCCAGGCCCAGACTGCGACCGGGAAGTTGAACGCACTGATCACCCCGACAACGCCCAGCGGATGCCAGGTTTCGCGCATGTGGTGGCCAGGACGCTCGGAGGCGATGGTCAGACCGTACAACTGACGGGACAGGCCGACGGCGAAGTCGCAGATGTCGATCATTTCCTGAACTTCACCCAGGCCTTCCTGGGTGATCTTGCCGGCCTCCCAGGACACCAGCTCGCCGAGGTCGGCCTTGTATTCACGCAGGATGTCACCCAGTTGCCGCACCAGCTCGCCACGGCGCGGTGCCGGAACCTTGCGCCACAGTTCGAACGCATGATCTGCGCGACTGATGTGTTGCTCGACTTCAGCAGCGCCTTCCCAGTTGACGGCGGCGATCCTGCTGCCATCGATCGGCGAATGCACCGGCACTTTGCCGTTCTGGTACAGGGCCGGGTTCACACCTAGACGATCAAGCAATGCGGCAACCATGGGTCACTCCTCAAGCAAAAGACAGAACACGTGCAGCCGGAAAATCACGGCTGATCAGACCTGTAGTTTTAGCTGCCCGGAGGTTACTCAACAAACGACCTTTAAGAGAGATATCATTCCGTTTATTCATGCTGTGCATTGCTGGCAATAAGAAACAAGAACCAAGGACCGCCCATGCTGAATAAACGCTACTTGCCATCGATCGCTGCATTGCAGTGCTTCGAGGCCGTCACCCGGCATTTGAGCTTCACCCGGGCCGCCGAAGAGTTGAACCTGACCCAAAGCGCCGTGAGCAAACAGGTCGCGCAACTCGAAGAGCTGTTGCAGCACCTGCTGTTTCGCCGGGTGCGCCGCCGCCTGCAGATGACGCCGGCTGGCGATCTGTACCTGGTTGAGGTGCGAAAAATCCTCACGCAGGTCGAGATGTCGACCCATTACCTGCGTTCCTACGGTGGCGAAACGGAAGTCCTGCGGGTTTCGACGCCCCCCACTTTCGGTGCACGCTGGCTGGTGCCGCGCCTGAAAGGCTGGCGCCTGCGGCATCCGTCGATCCACCTGGACCTGTGCAGCGAGCAGGAAGCCGACGACCTGCTGCAAGGTCGCAGCGACCTGGCGTTCTACTTCGGCCAGGGCTCACGGCCCGGCACCGAATGCCTGAAGCTGTTCGGCGAAGAGCTGGTGCCGGTGTGCGCCCCGGGCAGCCTGCCGGACGCACCGTTTACCGATCCGACACAACTGACTGACCTGGTCCTGCTGCAAAACGCTTCCCGCCCCCAGGCCTGGCATGACTGGTTCGACCATCAGGGCTACCACACCGAGCACAGCTACCACGGACCGCGCTTCGAAACCTTTTACATGTGCATCCGCGCCGCCCAGGTCGGCTGCGGCGTGGCGCTGTTACCCCGTTTTCTGGTGGAAGAGGAACTGGCCGACGGCAAGCTGGTCATTCCCTGGCAGCATGCAATGCCCAGCACCGACGCATACTACCTGGCGTACCCGGAACATTCGGCGGAAGTCCCCAAGGTGCGGGACTTTGTGAAGTGGATGCTGGAGCAGATCGATAGCCCGGATGTGATGCAACATTAAACCCTTGCACAATCCCTGTGGGAGCGAGCTTGCTCGCGATGGCGTCATCACATTCAACATTTATATCGCCTGACAGGTTGCTATCGCGAGCAAGCTGGCTCCCACAGGGGAATTGCAGCGGTCAAAAAACTGCTGGCAATCCTGCCCAGTGATATGCGCCACTAGCGCCACTGATCAATACCGCTGCAACGCCGGAGATTCCCGTTATGAGCGAGAGTGTGTTTGCCGATCGCATCGTGCAGAACCTGCTCGACACCGACTTCTACAAGCTGACGATGATGCAGGCGGTGCTGCACAACTACCCGAACGTCGAAGTCGAATGGGAGTTTCGTTGCCGTAACAGCGAGGACTTGCGCCCGTACCTGGCGGAAATCCGATTCCAGATCGAGCGCCTGGCCGAACTGAGCCTGAGCGCCGACCAGTTGAGCTTTCTGGAACGCATCAGCTTCCTGAAGCCGGACTTCCTGCGCTTTCTCGGGTTGTTTCGCTTCAACCTGCGTTACATCCACACCGGCCTCGAAAACGGTGAACTGTTTATCCGCCTGCGGGGCCCCTGGCTGCATGTGATCCTGTTCGAAGTGCCGCTGCTGGCGCTGGTCAGCGAAGTGCGCAACCGCTATCGCTACCGCGAAGTCGTGCTGGAACAGGCCCGCGAGCAGCTCTACCGCAAGTTCGACTGGCTGAGCGCCAACGCCAGCAGCGACGAATTGTCCGAATTGCAGGTGGCCGATTTCGGCACCCGTCGTCGCTTTTCCTACCGCGTGCAGGAAGAAGTGGTGAATGTGCTCAAGCACGATTTCCCCGGACGCTTCGTCGGCACCAGCAACGTTCACCTGTCCCGGGAGCTGGACATGAAACCCCTGGGCACCATGGCCCACGAATGGATCATGGCGCACCAGCAACTTGGCCCGCGGCTGATCGACAGCCAGATCGCCGCACTCGATTGCTGGGTCCGTGAATACCGTGGCCTGCTGGGGATTGCCCTGACCGACTGCATCACCATTGATGCCTTCCTCGGCGATTTCGATCTGTTTTTCGCCAAGCTTTTCGACGGTTTGCGCCACGACTCAGGCGATCCGGTGGTTTGGGCGGAAAAAGCCATCGCCCACTATCACAGGCTCGGCATCGACCCGATGAGCAAGACGCTGACTTTCTCCGACAGCCTGACCCTGCCCAAGGCTCTGGAGATATTCCGGGCGCTGCGCGGTCGGATCAATGTCAGCTTCGGCATCGGCACCAACCTGACGTGTGATATTCCGGGTGTCGAACCGATGAGCATCGTGCTTAAAATGACCGCCTGCAACGGCCAGCCGGTGGCGAAGATCTCCGACGAGCCAGGCAAGACGCACTGCAAAGACCCGAATTTCGTCGCTTACTTGCGACACGTTTTCCAGGTTCCTGCCGCCCTTTCAAGTACATCAAGCAAGGAGTGAATTCATGCAAGCCGTACAGCGTGAGATTGCTGAACAGCTCAAGGTCCAGCCGCCATTCGCCGACGAAGCCGCCCTTGAGGCCGAAGTCGCCCGGCGGGTGACCTTCATTCAGGACTGCCTGGTCAATTCCGGGCTCAAGACCCTGGTACTGGGCATCAGTGGTGGTGTCGACTCCCTCACCGCCGGCCTGCTCGCCCAACGGGCCGTCCGTGAACTGCGCCAGCGCAGCGGTGATGCCGCCTACAAATTCATCGCCGTGCGCCTGCCCTACGAAACCCAGTTCGATGAACACGACGCCCAGGCTTCAGTGGATTTCATCAAGCCGGACGAGCGCCACACCGTGAACATCGGTCCGGCGGTCAAATCCCTGGCCAATGAAGTGGCGGCCTTCGAAGGCAAACATGCGGTGTCGGTGGACTTCGTGCTCGGCAACACCAAGGCGCGCATGCGCATGGTCGCCCAGTACACCATCGCCGGCGCGGCCCATGGCCTGGTGATCGGCACCGATCACGCGGCGGAAGCGGTGATGGGTTTCTTCACCAAGTTCGGTGACGGCGCCTGCGACCTGGCGCCACTGAGTGGCCTGGTGAAAAATCAGGTCCGCGCCATCGCCCGCAGCTTCGGCGCGCCGGAGTCGCTGGTGGAGAAAGTCCCGACCGCCGATCTGGAGGACCTGTCGCCCGGCAAACCGGACGAAGCGTCCCACGGCGTGACCTATGCCGAGATCGATGCGTTCCTGCACGGCAACCCGGTGCGCGAGGAAGCGTTCAGGATCATTTGCGACACCTACAACAAGACCCATCACAAGCGGGTGATGCCGTTTGCGCCTTGAGGCGTGAGTGAATGAAAAAGCCCGCTGAGGAGTGATCCCCAGCGGGCTTTTCTTTAGCCAAAACATGCGTTGATGCTTCTGGCCCCTTCGCGAGCAAGCCCGCTCCCACAGGTACGGTGGTGGCCCTGTGGGAGCGTGGCTTGCCCGCGATGAACGATAACGCGGTGGTCAGTCTTACTTCAGGGTCACGGTGCCTTTCATCATCGAGATGTGGCCCGGGAACGAGCAGAAGAAACCGTATTTTTCATTGGCATCGAGCTTGGACACATCGAAGGTCACCGAATCGGTTTCCTTGGCGCCGATGATCTTGGTGTGGGCGATCACGCGGGCGTCGCCTTCCTTCAGGTAGTTCTTGTCGATGCCGGCGCTCAGGCCGTCGGTGGCGATCGGCTGCATGTCGGCTTCTTTACTCAGCACCCAGTTATGGCCCATGACGTTCTTCGGCAAGCTGCCGGAATGCTTGAGTTCCACGGTAAACGTCTTGCAGCTCTTGTCGATTTCAATGGCCTTCGTGTCGAAAGACATCTGGTCGGTGGAGTCGACGGTGACTTTGCACTCTGCAGCCATCAATTGGCTGCTGGCCAGTGTCAACAGGGATACCGCAACAAGTTTGGCAAACATGGTGAATCTCCAAGGCAGGGTTAAGGAAATCGCGAATAAACAGAAGACTGCCTGAAAACTTCGCAAGTTCATATGACTTGAATCAAAAATTGTATACAACTTTCGCGCTATGGCACCGATGCGAAATATCTACCGGCCAAGTGTCTGGTCCGGGCCTATCATCAGGCCGTCCCCCTTCAAATGGAATGTCTGTCATGTCGATCAACAGCTTGTTGTGCAGTTTGCTGGCCGCCTACGCCTGCGGCGCCAGCGGCACGTACGAAACCCCGGAACACCAAGTCTAGCCCTTGGAGTGCCGCGCGCCTGCCTTTACTCTGTGGCCCTGATCGACCAAGGAGCAAGGCATGTCTTTAACATCCGTTTGTGTATTTTGTGGTGCCAGCACCGGCACCAACCCGGCTTACCGCGAAGCAGCCGTGGCCCTTGGCCGGGCGTTGGCCGAGCGCAAGCTGACCCTGGTGTATGGTGGTGGCGCCGTGGGCTTGATGGGCATCGTCGCCGATGCGGCCCTGGCGGCCGGCGGTGAAGTGATCGGCATCATCCCGCAAAGCCTCAAAGACAAGGAAATCGGCCACAGCGGCCTGACTCGCCTGGAAGTCGTCGACGGCATGCACGCGCGCAAGGCGCGGATGGCCGAGCTCAGCGATGCCTTTATCGCACTGCCCGGCGGCCTTGGCACCCTCGAAGAGCTGTTCGAAGTCTGGACCTGGGGCCAGCTCGGCTACCACGGCAAACCGCTGGGTTTGCTGGAAGTGAATGGTTTCTACAGCAAATTGACGTCTTTTCTTGATCACATCGTCGGCGAAGGCTTCGTTCGCGGGCAGCACCGTGACATGCTGCAAGTGAGCGAATCGCCGCAAACCCTGCTCGATGCTCTGGATGCCTGGCAACCGTCCATAGCGCCAAAATGGGCCGAGCAAAAACCCAGCTAACGGCTCGGCACCGATACAGGGCAGAATATGCGCCGCTCAACCTCACCTTCGACCCCAGAGGATCGCCCATGGCTAAACCTAATTATTCCTTCGCCAAACGTCAGAGAGACTTGGCCAAGGAGCAGAAGAAAGAGGAAAAGCTTCAGCGCAAGAAAGCTACAGCTGAAGAAGCGGCACTGAACCCTGAGGGTGAAGTGGCGGCAGAAGACGATGTTGATGCACCGAAAGACTCGGCGCCCGACGCCTGAGAACCTCCGGGCCGGTTGATCTGAACAGGCCCACCGGATCTGTGTAAAGGGTTGGCAGCTTTGCTGCCGACCCACACAGGCCAATCGAATGACCCAAACACACCGTAATTCCCTGTGGGAGCGAGCTTGCTCGCGATGACGGCCGCACATCCAATATCAAATTGACTGACACACCGCTATCGCGAGCAAGCTCGCTCCCACAGTTGATCTTCGTTAATCCAGTGGCATCACAGTGACGCGAACTTCCGGGTCGTGGTTCCCTCCCCCCAGAATCACCCCCCGCAACGGCGACACATCGGAAAAATCCCGACCCCAGGCCAGGGTGATGTGCTCCAGTGCCGGTTGCACATTGTTGGTCGGATCGAAATCCACCCACCCCAGCACCGGGCAAAACACTGACACCCAGGCATGGGAGGCGTCGGCGCCGATCAGTCGTGGCTGGCCCGGCGGTGGCTGGGTCAGCAGGTAGCCGCTGATGTAGCGCGCGGCCAAGCCCCGGGAGCGTACGCAGGCGAGCATCAGGTGGGCAAAGTCCTGACAGACCCCGCGCCGACGCTCCAACACTTCTACCAGCGGCGTCGCGACTTGGGTCGCTTCGGCGTCGAAGGTAAATTCGCTGAAGATTTTCTCCATCAACGCCTGAACGCCGAGCAACAGCGGCCGCCCCGTCGGGAAGCAGCTCTCGGAAAACTCGACGAAGTTGCGCTTTAGATGCACGTAAGGTGATTCGAAGCGGTAACGGCAGGCTTCAAGCAATTCGGGCGACAGTGGCTGACTGCTGTAAGTCAGCGCGCTACGGGTGTCTTCCCATGCGGGTGAAAGATTGAAGTCCAGCACGGGCCGGGGAAGTACCTCGATCGTGAGGCTGGCATTGACCAGCAGCTCATCATGAGGACGTTCAAACGCCAGCCGGGTCAGCGGATTGCCGAACACATCCAGCTCATCGCGGCGCGAAGTGGGGTCAGGGCTGATCTGCAACTGCTGAGCCGTGCAGCGCTGCCACACGCAAGGCCGCGGCCACAAATGCGCCAGTTGCTGGGCCAGGGACACCGGGCTGTCGTAGTGATAATGGGTGTCGTGGAAAATCTGGTAGTGAGCGCTCATCAGACGGACACCGTGCGCTGGCTGACATCATCGACATGGGCGAAATGCCGCAGCGCCAGGCGATCGGAAACCTGCCCGCTGGCGTCGGCGATCTCTTGCAGCAGCGCGGCCAGCCCCTCGATGGCAGCGCGAACACTCGCGTCGCCGAACAGCGGGTTTTCCAGGCAGCCCAGATCGAATCGCGCCAGACGCTCGACCAATTGCGGCAGTGCGGCTTCGCGCGGCACGCCAAAGTCATCATTGAGGCGCTTGAGGGTGCGGGTCACCAGCTTCAACTGGAACAACACGGCGTGAGGGTTCTGCTCGTCTAGCAATAGCAGGTCGAGCACCGGGATCAGCTGCGCCACCGCCAGGTATCGAGAACGGTAAGTGATGCTGCTGTTGCCCAGTTCCAGCAACCACTCCAGCCCGGCCTGATCGAAAGCCCCGGCGCCCCGCAGGAACGCCGCCAGGCTGCCGCTGAGAAATTGCAGGCGTTCGATTCGCCGACCAATCATCAGGAAACGCCAGCCTTCATCCCGGGTCATGTCGTCCAGGGCAAAGCCGGACAGCGCCGCCAGGGACATCACCAGACGATTGAGAAAATCCAGCAACTCACCGAAATCCGGCTCTTCGGTTTCCAGCTCCATGGCTTCGCGCTGCAACTCCACCAGCGCCTGCCAGTTTTCCCGCGAGAGCTTGCCGCGCACCTGCGAAGCAGCCCACTGCAAGCGTTGCAGGTTGGAACGCAGACTGAACGGCCAGTCATCGCCGAGCAGCGCCGCCAACAGGCGTTCCGGCAACTCGCCCTCATCGGGCAACAGCATCAGCCGCTCGCCGAGGTCCACCGCTGCCTGCAGGGCTTGCGGGTCGTCGCCATCGACATAGCGCGCCAGCATGATGCGCAGCAAACGGGCACTGTCGTCGCAACGTTCGCTGTAACGACCAAACCAGAACAGGTTTTCCACCACCCGCGACGGCAAGTACGGATCGCGCCGCACCAGGTCATGCACACCGATGTTGCGTTGGGCCTTCCATTGTTCGCCGCTAGGCGCACGATCGCCCAGCACCCAGGTGTCTTTACTGGCGCCGCCGCGCTGCATCGACACCACTTCGGCATCGGCTTGGGCGGCGACCCGGGTCAAGCCACCGGGTAGTACCCGATATCCCTCGCGGCTGGCCACTGCATACACGCGCATGCCGATGGCACGGGGTTGCAGTTGGCCGTCTTCGGCTTGCCAGATCGGCGCCTGGGACAATTGCGCAAGTTCTTGCGCCACATAGGCATAAGGACGCGCCTGCATGCGCTCTGCGAGCTCCTTGCGCTGTTTATCACTCAAATCACGGCCAAATACCGGTGCAAAGCTCTGGGACGGAAACGCCGGCTTGATCAGCAACTCTGGAAGTTTCTCCAGGGCCTGGGCCAGAACCGGCGCTTCACCGCACCACCAGGTGGCGATGGACGGCAGGATCAGTTCTTCGCCAAACAGGAATTGATTGATCTTCGGCAGAAAACCCAACAAACCCGGCGATTCCAGCACACCGCTGCCGAGGGCGTTGGCCACCAGAACCCGCCCCTGCCGCACAGCCTCAAGCAGGCCAGGCACGCCGAGGGCGGAGTCGGTTCGCAGCTCCAGCGGATCGCAGAAGTCATCGTCGAGCCGGCGCATGATCGCGTGGACCCGACGCAGGCCACTCAGGGTCTTCAGGTAGACCGTGGCATCGCGCACCGTCAGGTCACCGCCCTCCACCAGCGGATAACCGAGCTGACGAGCCAGATACAGATGTTCAAAATAGCTTTCGTTGAAACGCCCCGGTGTCAGCAGCACCACCAACGGTGCGTCTCCGTCACTCGGGGCCTGACGGACCAGGGTTTCCTGCAAGGTGCGGAAGAACCCGGCCAGGTGCTGCACTTTCAGATCGCGGTACAACTCGGGAAAGGCCCGGGACACAATCGTGCGGTTTTCCAGCGCATACCCGGCTCCCGAAGGCGCCTGGGTACGATCCGCCGTCACCCACCAGCGGCCATCGGGTGTGCGCGCCAGATCCACGGCATACAGATGCAGAAAGGCTCCGTCAGGCGGACTGATGCCCTGACAGGGCCAAAGGAAGTTGTTGTGACCGAACACCAGCTCGGCGGGCAGCAGACCTTCGGCGATCAGCCGTTGCGGACCGTAAAGGTCAGCCAGCACGGCATTGAGCAACCGCGCCCGCTGAGCGATGCCGGCCGACAACTGTTGCCACTCGTCAGCCGCGATGACATGGGGCAGCAGGTCCAGCTCCCACGGCCGGTCCGCGCCCTTGGGGTCGGCATAGACGTTATAGGTAACGCCGTTTTCCTGAATCTGCCGGGTCAGCAGGGCCTGACGCTGCACCAGTTGTGCCGGCGTGCTGCGTTGCAACTGTTCGAACAGCCGGCGCCAGTGCGGGCGCACGGCGCCACTGTCGTCGAGCAGTTCGTGATAGGGGCCCGCCGTCAGCGGGTAGCGGTCTAGCAGGTCAGGCATGGAAAGCTCGGCAGACAGCAATGAACGGTCAGACTAACGCAGGCTCGTGACGCCCGGATATACGAAAAACCCGAGCGTCGCGTACGGTTTAGAAACGTCGCAAATCGAGTGTCATCGGCAACTCGTCGCTGATTTCCAGATTGGGTACAGGAAACTTTCCCGGCGTGTGTCCGAGGCGAAAGAAGCGCGCCATTCGCCGGCTCTCCGCTTCGTTGGCATTCACCGGCAAACTGTCGTAGTTGCGCCCGCCCGGATGGGCGACGTGGTACTGGCAACCGCCCAGCGAGCGCTGCATCCAGGTGTCGAGCAGGTCGAACACCAGGGGCGCGTGGACCGCAATGGTCGGTTGCAGGCAGTTAGCCGGTTGCCAGGCACGGAATCTCACGCCCGCGACGAATTCGCCTACACGCCCGGTGGGCTGCAATGGCACCGGAATGCCGTTGCAGGTCAGCAGATATCGCTGGGGCGGCAAGCCGCTGAGCTTGACCTGCAAACGCTCCAGTGACGAATCCACGTAGCGCACCGTACCGCCCATGGCGCCCTCTTCGCCCAGCACGTGCCAGGGCTCGAGCGCCTGGCGCAGTTCCAGCGCAATGCCGCTGACGGCGTAGTCGCCAACCTTGGGGAAACGGAATTCCAGATGCGCGGCGAACCATTCGGCCCGCACCGGATAACCCGCGGCGTTGAGATCGACGATGACATCGGCGAAGTCTTGCTCGATAAAGTGCGGCAACAGGAAGCGATCGTGCAGCTCCGTGCCCCAGCGCGCCAGTTTCGGCGGCGCATAGGGCTCGCGCCAGAACCGCGCAACCAGCGCCCGCAGCAACAATTGTTGCGCCAGGCTCATGCGCGCATGGGGCGGCATCTCGAACGCACGTAGCTCCAGCAATCCGAGGCGCCCGGTGGCACCGTCCGGCGAATAGAGTTTGTCGATGCAGAACTCGGCGCGGTGGGTGTTGCCGGTTACATCGATCAGCAGGTTGCGCAGCAGTCGATCCACCAGCCATGGCGGGCACTCCTCACCCGCTTCAGGCATCTGCGCGAAGGCGATTTCCAGCTCGTACAAGGCATCGTTGCGCGCCTCATCGACCCGCGGCGCCTGGGACGTCGGGCCGATGAACAATCCGGAAAACAGGTAGGACAGCGACGGATGGTTATGCCAGTAGCTGATCAGGCTGCGCAGCAGATCCGGGCGACGCAGAAACGGCGAGTCCCCCGGTGTCGCGCCACCCAGCACGAAATGGTTACCACCGCCCGTGCCGGTATGCCGGCCATCGATCATGAATTTTTCAGTGGTCAGCCGAGTCTGGCGCGCTTGTTCGTAGAGGAATTCGGTGCGCTCGACCAACTCATCCCAGGTCGCGGACGGCTGCACGTTGACCTCGATCACCCCCGGATCCGGAGTGATGCGCAAGTTGCTCAGGCGAGGATCGCTCGGCGGTTCATAGCCTTCCAGCAACACCGGGCACATCAGCTCTTGCGCGGTGGCTTCGATGGCTGCGACCAGCTCGAGGTAATCCTCGACCCGTTCCAGCGGCGGCATGAACAGATACAAACGGCCTTCCCGCGCCTCGGCACAGAGCGCCGTGCGGGTCAGCCAGTCGGCGGATTCGTCGATGTTTGGCGCACGGTCTTCTGCGACGGCTGCGCCTTGGCTCTGATGCTGCCCTGTGTCGAGCAGCGGCGGGAAATCCTGATTCGGGTCCTGCGGATAAATGAACGGATACTCCGCCGCCTTCACCCAAGGCTGCGAACCCAGCGGCAAGCGATAACCGAGTGGAGAATCCCCCGGCACCAGACGGCAGTGCCCGTCACGCAGATACCAGCGCCCGCTCTGCCACTGGTCGCCCTTGGCGGTGCGCGCCAGCGGCAGAACCTGGCCGATGACCTTGTCCAGGCCTTGACTGAAGACCTTGCGCAGACGCGCACGCTCCAATGGCTCTTCCAGGCGTGAGTCTTCGGCGCTGACGTTTTGCGGCAACATGCCTTCGCGCCAGAGGTAATAGAAATTGTCTTCGTAGGCTGGGAACACAAAGCGTGTCGGAATCTTCAAGCGTTCGGCGACACTCGCCAGAAAACGCCCGGCAAGCGCACCGTCGGCGCCATAATCCTCCTGCTCGTCGGCGATCAGCGCGCTGTTGTGCCAGATCGGTACGCCGTCACGGCGCCAGTAGCAATTGAGCGACCAGCGCGGCAGTTGCTCGCCGGGATACCACTTGCCCTGCCCGAAATGCACCAGCCCCTGGGGCGCGTAGTGCTTGCGCATGCGCTGGAACAGTTCGGCGGACAACCGTCGTTTATCCGGCCCCAGCGCCGCGGTATTCCACTCGGCGCCGTCCGGGTCATCGATGGAAACAAAGGTCGGCTCGCCGCCCATGGTCAGGCGTACATCGCCTTCCAGCAAGTCGGCATCGATCCGTCGGCCCAGGGCCTGGATCGCCAGCCACTGATCGTCGCTGTAGGGCTTGGTGACCCGTGGTGCTTCCCAAATCCGCTCCACGGACATTTCGTGGCTGAATTCGCACTCGCAGGGTTCCACCAAACCACTGATCGGCGCCGCAGAGGACGGATCGGGACTACAGGCCAATGGAATATGTCCTTCACCGGCAAACAGTCCGGAGGTCGCATCCAGGCCGATCCAGCCGGCGCCGGGCAGGTACACCTCGCACCAGGCGTGCAGGTCGGTGAAATCCACGTCGGTGCCGGACGGACCGTCGAGACTTTTGACGTCGGCGGTCAGCTGGATCAGGTAGCCCGACACAAAACGCGCCGCCAGCCCCAGGTTGCGCAGCAGTTGCACCAGCAACCAGGCGGAGTCGCGGCACGAACCGGAGGCCTGGTCGAGGGTGTGCTCAGGTGTTTGTACGCCGGGCTCCATGCGGATCAGGTAGTCGATGTCTTCGCTCAAACGCTGGTTGAGCGCGACGAGAAAGTCCACGGTGGGTGACGGTGTGCGGTCGATGCCGTCCAGGTAGGCCTTGAACTTCGGCGTCAGGGGCAGGGTTTCCAGGTACGGCGCCAGCTCCTTGCGCTCATCCGCGGCATAGGTGAAGGGGATTTTTTCCGCGTAGGGTTCGAGGAAGAAGTCGAACGGATTGAAGATCGCCATTTCGGCCAGCAGATCGACTTCGATTCGCAACTCTTCGGTTTTTTCCGGGAACACCAGCCGCGCCAGGTAATTGCCCTGAGGGTCTTGCTGCCAGTTGATGAAGTGCTGTTCGGGGGAGACTTTCAACGCATAGGACAGAATCCGCGTGCGGCTGTGGGCGGCGGGACGCAGGCGAACGATCTGCGGGCCGAGTTCGACAGCGCGGTCATAGCGGTAATGCGTGACGTGGTGCAATGCGACATGAATCGACACGGCGTGCCTCCTGCGAGCCTTGAGCGTATTGGAAAGCGCGCAAGACTTATGCCATCCAGCAATGCTGGCGCTTTCCTCGGTTGCCTGAGGCAGTACAGCACCAAAATCGGGCGATGCGCAGAATTGGCTTGCAAGAGTTGCACGTATTTGTGGCGTTCAGCTGCATAGTCGCTGCCAAACCCGGCCTCTTCGCGGGCAAGCCCGCTCCCACAGGGATCTGCTGCGAACACACAATCGCGGGCAACCTCGAACACTGTGGGAGCGGGCTTGCTCGCGAAGAGGCCAGTTGCCACACCCCACTTTCAGGCTGTGATACAGCCTTTACTCCTCCAGAAACGCAAAACGCCAACCCGAAGGTTGGCGTTCTGTTCAGTTCAAGCGAGGCTTAGCGCGGCACGACCGGCTTGCGGGTCGGCTTTGGCCCCTTGCCTTTGGCCGCATCCTTGCGTTCCTTGGCCGCCTGCTGGTTGCGGGCGAACGCCGCAGCCTTGGCCTGTTCACGCTTGTCCCACGGGTTGCCGCCATCGCTGGCACGTGGTGGCAGGCCGGTGTGCTGGGTCAGGATCTTGGTGGTCTTTTCCCCTGCAACCTTATGGCTGCCCGCCGGCGTCGAGTTCTTGCGACGGGCGCTCTGGTAGCTGTCAGTCGACGGCTGATGCAAAGGAATCAACTGGTTCTTGCCCGGCCCGATCAGGTCGGCGCGGCCCATGCGGGTCAGTGCCTCACGCAGCATCGGCCAGCCTTTCGGGTCGTGATAACGCAAGAACGCCTTGTGCAGTCGGCGCTGCTCCTCGCTCTTGACGATGGTCACCGCGTCACTCTTGTAGGTGACCTTGCGAAGCGGGTTCTTGCCCGAGTGGTACATCGCGGTGGCGGTGGCCATCGGCGACGGGTAGAACGCCTGCACCTGGTCGGCACGGAAGCCGTTGCCCTTGAGCCACAGGGCCAGGTTCATCATGTCTTCATCGGTGGTGCCCGGGTGGGCGGCGATGAAGTACGGAATCAGGTACTGCTCCTTGCCCGCTTCCTTGGAGTACTTCTCGAACATGCGCTTGAACTTGTCATAGCTGCCGATGCCCGGTTTCATCATCTGGTTGAGCGGACCTTCCTCGGTGTGTTCCGGGGCGATCTTCAGGTAGCCGCCGACGTGGTGGGTCACCAGTTCCTTGACGTACTCCGGCGATTCGACCGCGAGGTCATAGCGCAGGCCGGAAGCGATCAGGATCTTCTTCACACCCGGCAATTCACGGGCACTGCGGTACAACTGGATCAGCGCCGAGTGGTCGGTGTTCAGGTTCGGGCAGATGCCAGGGAACACGCACGATGGCTTGCGGCACGCGGATTCGATTTCCGGGCTCTTGCAGGCAATGCGGTACATATTCGCGGTCGGGCCGCCGAGGTCGGAGATCACGCCGGTAAAACCCGGGACCTTGTCACGAATTTCTTCGATTTCGCGAATGATCGACTCGTGGGAACGGTTCTGGATGATCCGGCCTTCGTGCTCGGTGATCGAGCAGAAGGTGCAGCCGCCGAAGCAGCCACGCATGATGTTCACCGAGAAACGGATCATGTCGTAGGCCGGGATCTTCTCCTTGCCATACGCCGGGTGCGGAATGCGCGCATAAGGCATGCCGAACACGTAGTCCATTTCTTCGGTGGTCATCGGAATCGGTGGAGGGTTGAACCAGACGTCGACTTCGCCGTGCTTCTGCACCAGGGCACGGGCGTTGCCCGGGTTGGTTTCCAGGTGCAACACGCGGTTGGCGTGAGCGTAGAGCACTGCGTCATTACGGACCTTTTCCACCGACGGCAGACGAATCACGGTCTTGTCGCGGGTCATGCGCGGGCTGGCCAGGATCTGCACGACCTTGGCTTCCTGCGGATCTTCAACCGGACCCTTTTCCTGCTCGATGGCGCAGGCCTGGGTGTCCTGGGTGTTGACGTACGGGTTGATGATCTTGTCGATCTTGCCCGGACGGTCAATGCGCGTGGAGTCGACTTCGTACCAGCCTTGCGGTGTGTCACGACGGATGAACGCGGTGCCGCGTACGTCGGTGATGTCTTCGATCTTGTGACCGTAGGACAGGCGCTGGGCGACTTCGACAATCGCACGCTCGGCGTTGCCGTACAGCAGGATGTCGGCGCTGGCGTCGATCAGGATCGAGTTGCGCACACGGTCCTGCCAGTAGTCGTAGTGGGCGATGCGGCGCAGGGACGCTTCGATGCCGCCGAGCACGATCGGCACGTGCTTGTAGGCTTCCTTGCAGCGCTGGCTGTAGACCAGGCTGGCGCGGTCCGGACGCTTGCCGGCCAGGCCACCCGGCGTGTACGCGTCGTCGGAACGGATTTTCTTGTCCGCGGTGTAGCGGTTGATCATGGAGTCCATGTTGCCGGCCGCGACACCGAAGAACAGGTTCGGCTCGCCGAGCTTCATGAAATCGTCTTTGGACTGCCAGTTCGGCTGGGCAATGATCCCGACGCGGAAGCCCTGGGACTCCAGCAGCCGGCCGATGATCGCCATGCCGAACGACGGGTGGTCGACGTAGGCATCACCGGTGACGATGATGATGTCGCAGGAATCCCAGCCGAGCTGATCCATCTCCTCCCTGCTCATGGGCAGGAACGGCGCTGGCCCGAAACATTCGGCCCAGTACTTGGGATAGTCAAATAACGGCTTGGCTGCTTGCATGTCGATAACCGGTGTTGGCTTTCATTGAATTTCGCGGGCGCGGAATATAGCACAAATTTTGACCAATTCCGACGACCATGGTCGGAAATTGCGGCGACCCCATCGAGCAAGCTCGCTCCCACAAGTTCGGCGTGATCCTTGTGGGAGCGAGCTTGCTCGCGATGAGGACCGATCAGACGCTACAAATTACTCGTCATCGTCGAAGTTATAGCTACCCGGCGCCAGGTTCTCGAAACGGGTGTACTTGCCGATGAACGCCAGGCGGATAAAACCGATCGGCCCGTTACGCTGCTTGCCGATGATGATTTCGGCGATGCCCTTGTGCTCGGTCTCCGGGTGATACACCTCGTCGCGGTAAACGAACATGATCACGTCGGCGTCCTGCTCGATCGCTCCGGATTCCCGCAAGTCGGAGTTCACCGGGCGCTTGTTTGGCCGTTGCTCCAGGGAACGGTTGAGCTGCGAGAGCGCCACCACCGGACAGTTGAATTCCTTGGCCAGGGCTTTGAGGGATCGGGAGATCTCGGAAATCTCGTTGGTCCGGTTGTCACCGCTGGAGCCCGGGATCTGCATCAACTGCAGGTAGTCGATCATGATCAGGCCGACTTCGCCGTGCTCACGCACCAGACGCCGGGTCCGGGCACGCATTTCCGACGGGCTGATGCCGGCGGTATCGTCGATGAACAGCTTGCGGTCGTTGAGCAGGTTGACCGCCGAGGTCAGGCGCGGCCAGTCGTCATCTTCCAGCTGGCCGGAACGGACCTTGGTCTGGTCGATTCGCCCCAGGGAAGACAACATACGCATGATCAGCGATTCACCTGGCATCTCGAGGGAGTAAACCAGGACGGCCTTCTCGCTGCGCAACACGGCGTTTTCCACCAGGTTCATCGCAAAGGTCGTTTTACCCATGGATGGACGGCCAGCGACGATGATCAGGTCGGACGGTTGCAGGCCGCTGGTTTTCTCGTCGAGGTCGGTGTAGCCGGTAGACAGGCCGGTGATGGCGTTATCGGTGTTGAACAGGGTGTCGATGCGGTCGATGGCCTTGGTCAGCAGGTCGTTGACGCCCACCGGGCCACCGGTTTTCGGTCGGGCCTCGGCGATCTGGAAGATCTGCCGTTCAGCCTCGTCGAGAATCTCGGCGGCAGTGCGACCTTCAGGGTTGAACGCGCTGTCGGCGATTTCGGTACTGATACCGATCAGCTGGCGCAACGTCGCCCGTTCGCGAACGATCTGCGCATAGGCCTTGATGTTGGCGACGGACGGGGTGTTTTTCGCCAGTTCACCGAGGTAACCGAGGCCACCGACTTGCGAAGTCTGTCCTTCCTTGTCCAGTTGCTCGGACAGGGTCACGACGTCGATCGGCATGTTCTGATCGGCCAGCTTGGCGATCGCACGGAAAATCAGGCGGTGGTCATGTCGATAGAAGTCGCCGTCGGAGACTTGATCGAGCACACGCTCCCAAGCGTTGTTGTCCAGCATCAGACCACCGAGCACAGCCTGTTCGGCTTCGATGGAATGCGGCGGCACTTTCAGCGCGGCGGTTTGCAGATCGTATTGCTCAGGAGCGGAGATATCGTTCATGGCCACTTGGTTCTTGGTGATAAAAAGCAGTAGTTTCAGAAAGACAAAGGGCACGACCTGTAAACAGGATCGTGCCCGATGTTACCGGCAAGCACCCGAGGGTGCCAGCCGACAAGTGCTGCTTAAGCTGCTACCACGACAACGCGTACGGTGGCTTCAACTTCGGCGTGCAGGTGCACGGCTACGTCGAATTCGCCTACGTTGCGGATGGTGCCGTTCGGCAGACGAACTTCGCTCTTCTGCACTTCAACGCCGGAGGCGGTCAGTGCGTCAGCGATGTCGTGAGTACCGATCGAACCGAACAGCTTGCCTTCGTCGCCAGCGGTGGCAGTGATGGTCACTTCCAGCTCGGCCAGTTGGGCAGCGCGGCTTTCAGCCGATGCTTTGCGATCTGCTGCAGCTTTTTCCAGCTCAGCGCGACGCTCTTCGAACGCAGCCAGGTTGGCTGGGGTCGCAGCGGTAGCTTTGCCGTAAGGCAGCAGGTAGTTACGACCGTAACCAGCCTTAACGTTCACTTTGTCACCCAGGTTGCCCAGGTTGGTGACTTTTTCCAGAAGGATCAGTTGCATGTGAAAATCCTCTTAACTTTTAACCTTCACCGTTCGCGTTATCGGCATCTTTCGGTGCCGAACGACCGCGAAAATCAATCAGGCTGTCGACGATGGCCAGGACCACCAGCAACGGATAGATCAGTTGCATGAACAGCAACAGCGTCACGTACAACCCCACCAGCCAGAACCTGGCCAGTCGCTTCTGCGCCACCAGCCCGTGAATCAGGGCCAGCCCGGCGAACACCAGCGGTACGCTGCACAACGGCGTCAACATGGCCATCTGTGAACCGAGATTCGGCCCCAGAAGCATGCACGCCAGCAGCAACATCGCCGGCAACAGCGGGATGCGGATGGCGCGAAACTCGCGACCAAAACCGCCCGGGTTGTACAACAACGCCTGCCAGTAACGCCCGACAAGCAGGCTCAGCAAGCTGACGATTTGCAACAACGCCGCAATCAGGCCGGTCAGGACCGGTGCAATCAGGGACGCGAAACGCGCTTGTTCGTCTACCGACAACTTCTGGTAGACATCACCGAGTAGCGACGGCATGACTTTGATCAAAGCCTGCGCCAGCATCTCGATCTGGGGAGCAAAAGCTGTCCCCAACACCACTGAAAACACCACCCCCATCGCTATGCTGACCAGCAGCACGCGGTTCCAGGACTCGCTTGCGCGCAAAACCAACGCAAGGCTCGCAGACCCCAGCAGCACCAGAAGTGCCCGTGGGTCGTCGGAGTAAAGCCACCAGGCCAATGCCGGCAGCAGTCCCAGAGCAAGAACGCCCAGGGCGTCCCTCAATCCGCGCCGCAGGAGCACAAGGCATCCGGCGGCAGCACCCAACCAATACAACAACGGCAATGCCGCGCATCCAGCCACTACCAGAGTGGCCTGCATACGGCCGCGCATGATGAACTCAGCTATGGCCCGCATGCATTCAATCCTTTGCTACGTGTCGACTGCCCGGTCTCAGCGGCCGTGGCTGTCGGTGTAGGCCAGCAGGGCCAGGAAGCGGGCGCGCTTGATAGCGGTGGCCAGCTGACGCTGATAACGAGCTTTGGTACCGGTGATGCGGCTTGGAACGATTTTGCCGGTCTCGGATACGTAGGCTTTCAGAGTGTTGAGATCTTTGTAATCGATCTCTTTCACGTCTTCAGCGGTGAAGCGGCAGAATTTACGACGACGGAAGAAACGTGCCATGTAATTGGCTCCTTAAAAGGTCCGTGGATTACTCGTCAGCGTTATCGCTGTTGTCGCTGTCATCACTATCAGCGCTTTCAGCGCCTTCGTGCTCAGGACGGTCGCGACGCTCACGGCGCTCACTGCGGTTTTCTTCAGCCTTGAGCATCTCGGACTGGCCGGTAACGGCTTCGTCGCGACGGATGACCAGGTTACGGATCACTGCATCGTTGTAGCGGAAGTTGTCTTCCAGCTCGGCCAGGGCCTTGCCGGTGCACTCAACGTTCAGCATCACGTAGTGAGCCTTGTGAACATTGTTGATTGCGTAGGCCAGTTGACGACGGCCCCAATCTTCCAGACGGTGGATTTTGCCGCCGTCTTCTTCGATCAGCTTGGTGTAACGCTCAACCATGCCGCCGACTTGCTCGCTTTGATCCGGGTGGACCAAAAAGATGATTTCGTAATGACGCATGAATGCTCCTTACGGGTTGTAGCCTGCCGCTCAAAAGCGGTCAGACAAGGAGTGAATGACACTTATGGACTTGCGGACGCTAGACACGTTGGTGCCTGCCATCACAGCAAGGGGCGCAATTGTAGAGAAGGGGCGAGGGAGGCGCAAGGTAATTGGTGATTATTTGAACAGTCCGTTCGAACCACCAATCTTCAACATAACGCATAACCAATGTGGGAGCGGGCTTGCTCGCGAATGCGGTACTACATCCAACATCTTTGCTGAATGTTACTCCGCTTTCGCGAGCAAGCCCGCTCCCACATTTTGATTGCGTCGAGCTTAGGACTTCTTGGCAGCAGCCTTGGCTTTGACGCTGCGCTGACGTTGCGCTTCGAACAGGCAGACACCCGTCGCCACGGAAACGTTGAGACTGCTGACGCTACCGGCCATCGGCAGGTTGACCAGATAGTCGCAATGCTCGCGGGTCAGGCGACGCATGCCCTTGCCTTCGGCACCCATGATCAGGATGGTCGGGCCGGTCAGATCCTGGTCATACAGGCTGACCTCAGCTTCACCGGCCGTGCCGACAACCCACAAGCCGCGCTGCTGGAGCTTTTCCAGGGTGCGCGCCAGGTTGGTCACGGCAACCAGCGGAATCACTTCCGCCGCACCGCAGGCGATTTTTCGTACAACCGGAGTCAGAGTCGCCGACTTGTCCTTCGGCACGATCACGGCCAGCGCGCCCGCCGCATCGGCGGAGCGCAGGCAGGCGCCGAGGTTGTGCGGATCGGTCACACCGTCGAGCACCAGCAACAACGGTGCGCCGTCGGTGCGATCGAGCAGCTCGTCGAGCATCGCCTCGCCCCAGACCTGGCTCGGACTCACGTCCGCGACCACACCCTGGTGTACGCCTTCAACCCAGGCGTCCATTTCACGGCGCTCGGCCTGACCGACCTGCACCCGGTTTTCGTTGGCCAGTTCGATCAGCGTCTGGACCCGAGGGTCATTGCGACCTTCGGCCAACCAGATCTGCTTCACGCGTTTCGGGTGGTGACGCAACAACGCTTCTACAGCATGTACGCCGTAGATCTTTTCCAACTGACTCATGGCTTGGCCTTAGGTTTACGCGCCCCGCCACTCTTGGCTGGAGCCGAGCCCGCTTTTGGCGGGCCTTTACGATGTTTGCTCGGTTTGGCTGGCTTGCCGCCGACGGCCTTGTCAGGCGTCGACCGACTGGTCTTTCCCCCAGACGCCGCTTTACCGCCGCTTTTCGCACCGGCGAGCAACGCCTGCTTCATTTCACGACTTTTGCGCACTTCGGCATTTTTCGCCGCTGCATCGCTCGGGCGATAGGCCTCTACAGCCTTTTCCTTGGCAGGACGACGACCGGTTTTCGCCGGGGCCGGTTCTGCTTCGACTTTCGCAGCGGGTGCTGTGCTTTCGGTACCACGCTTCTTGCGGCCGATCGGCGCGCTGATGGTTTTCTCGGCCATCTCGAAGTCGATCTTGCGTTCGTCGAGGTCGACGCGCATGACGCGCACTTCCACGGTATCGCCCAAGCGGAAGCTGCGACCGGTACGCTCACCGGCCAGGCGGTGGTGCACAGGATCGAAGTGGTAGTAATCGCCCGGCAGCGCGGTGACGTGCACCAGGCCTTCGACGTAGATATCGGTCAGTTCGACGAACAGACCAAAACCGGTCACGGCGGTGATCACACCCGGGAACGACTCGCCAACGCGATCTTTCATGAACTCGCACTTGAGCCAGTTCACTACGTCGCGGGTCGCTTCGTCGGCACGACGCTCGCTCATCGAGCACTGCTCGCCGAGTTGCTCCAGGGCCGCTTCGTCGTACGGATAGATGCGCGCTTTCGGAATGGTCATCGCACCGGCACGGCGAACGTGCGGGGTGTCCTGCTTCGAATGGATCACGCTGCGAATCGCCCGGTGCGTGAGCAAGTCCGGGTAGCGGCGGATCGGCGAAGTGAAGTGGGTGTACGCCTCGTAATTCAGGCCGAAGTGGCCCTGGTTATCGGCGCTGTACACCGCCTGGCTCAACGAACGCAGCATGACAGTCTGGATCAGGTGGAAATCCGGACGATCCTTGATGCCGGCCAGCAGTGCCTGGTAATCCTTCGGCGACGGACCGTCCTTGCCTTTGTGCAGGGACAGGCCGAGCTCGCCGAGGAACGCGCGCAGCTTTTCCAGGCGCTCCGGTGGCGGGCCATCGTGAACGCGATACAGCGCCGGAATTTCGTGCTTCTTCAGGAATTCGGCGGTGGCCACGTTGGCCGCCAGCATGCACTCCTCGATCAGCTTGTGCGCATCGTTGCGCACGGTCGGACGAATTTCGGCGATCTTGCGCTCGGAACCGAAGATGATCCGGGTTTCCTGGGTTTCGAAATCGATCGCGCCACGTACGTGACGGGCCGCCAGCAACACCTTGTACAGCGAGTACAGCTGCTTGAGGTGCGGCACCACGTCGGTGTATTCACCGCGCAGCTTGCGAGCTTCAGTGGCTTTCGGCGTTTCCAGCATCGCGCTGACCTTGTTGTAGGTCAGGCGCGCATGGGAGTGAATCACCGCTTCGTAGAAGCAGTAGTCGGTCATTTCACCGGACTTGGAGATAGTCATCTCGCAAACCATGGCCAGGCGATCGACTTGCGGGTTCAGCGAGCACAAACCGTTGGACAGCTGCTCAGGCAGCATCGGAATCACGCGCTCGGGGAAGTACACCGAGTTGCCGCGAACCTGCGCTTCGGCATCCAGCGCCGAACCGAGTTTCACGTAGCTGGATACGTCGGCAATCGCCACGTACAGCTTCCAGCCGCCCGAGAACAGGCGCAGCTTGCCCGGACGGGCTTCGCAATAGACCGCATCGTCGAAGTCGCGGGCATCTTCGCCGTCGATGGTGACGAACGGCAGATGACGCAGGTCGATGCGCTTCTCTTTGTCTTTCTCTTCGACTTCCGGCTTGAGCTTGCCGGCTTCCTTGAGCACGGCGTCAGGCCAGACGTGAGGAATGTCGTAGGTACGCAGGGCAACATCGATTTCCATGCCCGGCGCCATGTAGTTGCCCACGACTTCAACCACGTCGCCTTGCGGCTGGAAGCGTGGCGTCGGCCAGTGAGTGATCTTCACTTCGACGAACTGACCGATCTGCGCGTTGGCGTTACGACCCGGCGTCACCAGCACTTCCTGCTGGATCTTCGGATTGTCCGCAACCACGAAACCGATGCCGCCCTCTTCGAAGTAGCGGCCGACGATGGTTTCGTGAGCGCGGGACACCACTTCGACGATCATGCCTTCGCGGCGACCACGACGGTCCAGGCCGGATACCCGGGCCAGGGCACGGTCACCATCGAACACCAGACGCATCTGCGCCGGGCTCATGAACAGGTCGTCACTGCCGTCGTCCGGCACCAGGAAGCCGAAGCCGTCGCGGTGACCGCTGATGCGACCCAGGATCAGGTCAAGCTTGTCCACCGGTGCATAAGTGCCGCGACGGGTATAGATGAGTTGTGCATCGCGCTCCATGGCGCGCAGACGGCGGCGCAGGGCTTCGATCTGGTCTTCTGTGGTCAGACCAAACTCTTCGACCAGTTGCTCGCGGTTAGCAGGCGAACCTCGATCAGCAAGGTGCTGAAGGATCAGTTCGCGGCTAGGAATAGGGTTTTCATATTTTTCCGCTTCACGAGCGGCCTCGGGATCGAGGGACTGCCAATCGGCCATTAGAGAGTTTTCACCTTGTCTATATGCGGGTTAGTTTGGCATAGGCGTAATGAAACGGGAAATTTCAAGCTAAGACGACCCATCTAAAGCCCTGTATCGACACCTCAAAGCTGAATTGCAGACCGTTGGTGAATTTTTTCAGGTTTTTTTGAGGCCGGGGGTTTACAGTTAAAAAGACGCTCCGTATAGTGCGCGCCATCGACGACGGACAACGTTGCCGATACTGCCCAGATGGTGAAATTGGTAGACACGCCAGCTTCAGGTGCTGGTGACCGCAAGGTCGTGGAAGTTCGAGTCTTCTTCTGGGCACCAATTTCGAGCTTGAGATTAGTTCAATTTCAAGGCTCACACAAAAACCCGCGAAAGCGGGTTTTTGCATTTTTGACCACTGATTTATTAATTTTAAAATCAGGGGTTTACAGATCAAAACGCTCTCCGTATAGTGCGCCACATCAACAGCGGCAACGCTGAAGATGAATGCCCAGATGGTGAAATTGGTAGACACGCCAGCTTCAGGTGCTGGTGACCTTACGGTCGTGGAAGTTCGAGTCTTCTTCTGGGCACCAATTCAAATTCAAGGTTACGACCTTGGATTTCACAAAAACCCGCGAAAGCGGGTTTTTGCGTTTCCGGGGTTTAAAAACACGCCTCCTCCCCCTGTAGGAGCGAGCTTGCTCGCGATGAATGTACAGGCGAAGTATTTCTCCAGACACCCCTCGTTTTCGTTCACGCCCATCGCGAGCAAGCTCGCTCCTACAGGATTTATCGGCGCATTTGAGAAACAATATCGTTTATCATTGTTACAAGTTTTTGCAATGTGACAGTGAGGAACCCTGCGAATGATGTTTCGAAATACCCTGCGCCGCGGCCTGATCACCACCCTCCTCGGCCTGGCACTCGCCACTCCCCTCACCCAAGCCGCCGATCCGGTTGCCCTGACTCTCTACAACGGCCAGCACAAAGAAGTCGGCGACGCGGTCGCCAAGGCCTTCGAAGCCAAGACCGGGATCCACGTCAATGTGCGCAAAGGCAGCAGCAACCAGCTCGCCAGCCAGATCGTCGAAGAAGGCGATCGCTCCCCCGCCGACGTGATCTACACCGAAGAATCGCCACCCCTGAACAAACTCGGCGAACAAGGCCTGCTGGCCAAGACTGATGACGCCACACTGGCCGTTCTGCCCAAGGAATACGTCGCCGGCAACGGCACCTGGATTGGCGTGACCGCCCGGGTGCGCGTCGTTGCGTTCAACCCCAAGCTGATCGATGAAAAAGACCTGCCGACCTCGGTGATGGAATTTTCCGACCCGAAATGGCAAGGCAAGGTCGGCTTCGTACCCACCAGCGGCGCCTTCCAGGAGCAAGCGGTCGCGATCATCAAGGTGCACGGCATGGACGCAGCCGAAGAGTGGCTGACCGGTCTGCGTGCATTCGGCAAGACCTACAGCAACAACATGGTTGCATTGAAAGCGGTGGAAAATGGCGAAGTCGCCACCGTACTCGTCAACAATTACTATTGGTTCGCCCTGCAGCGTGAAAAAGGCCAGCTCGACTCGAAACTGCATTACTTCAGCGGTGGCGATGTCGGCGGACTGATCACGGTTTCCAGTGCTGCTGTGCTCAAATCCAGCAAACACCCCAAGGAAGCACAGCAGTTGCTCGCCTACATGGCCAGCGAGGAAGGCCAGCGCGTGATCACCCAGACCACCGCCGAATACCCGCTGCACAAAGGCATGGAGTCTGATCGCGGACTCAAGCCATTCAGCGAGTTGCAAGCGCCGAAAGTCACGCCAGCCGACCTCGGCAATGCCGAAGAAGCCCTGGACCTGGAACGTGACGTTGGCTTGAACTGATGAGCGCATCGCTATCTGCCACCAGTCTGCGCAGCAACAACGCGCCCCGCCGCAAGCGTCCACCGATAGGGTTGATGTTGCCGGTCTTGCTGCTGGTCGTCCTCAGCTTCCTGCCGCTGGCCTATGTCGGACTCAAAGCCTGGCAAGCAGGCTGGGCAGAAGCACTGCATTTGCTATGGCGACCTTATGTGTTCGGCTTGCTGCGCAACACACTCGCATTGATGATTGGCGTCACCATTGTTTGCGGGGTAGTCGGCCTTTCGCTGGCCTGGTTGCTCGAGCGCAGCAATCTGCCGGGCCGACGATTGTGGGGCGTGATTCTCTGCCTGCCATTTGCCGTACCGGCCTTTGTCAGCAGCTTCACATGGGTTTCCCTCAGCGCTCATTTCGAAGGGCTCGGCGGGGCGATCCTGGTGATGAGCCTGTCCAAGTATCCGTTGATCTTTCTGCCCGTGGCGGCAACCTTGCGCAATCTCGATCCATCCCTGGAAGAGTCGGCTCGCACACTGGGGCAAAATCGCTGGGGCGTGTTCTTTCGCGTCACCCTGCCCCTGCTCTGGCCTTCGTTGCTGGCGGGCTCGTTGCTGATTGCCCTGCACATGCTAGTGGAGTTCGGCGCCTTGTCGATCATCGGCCTGCAAACCTTCACCACGGCGATCTATCAGCAGTTCGAGCTGGAGTTCAGCAATGCCAACGCGGCGATGCTCTCCGCCGTACTGCTGATGTTGTGCCTGGCGCTGCTGTGGCTGGAGCTGCGCGTGCGCGGTAAGGGTCGACACGTGCGCACCGGACAGGGTGCGGCGCGACGCGCGGAACAGGTTCAACTGGGACCCTGGGCTGTGGCGGGACAGCTTTATTGCCTGTTGCTGGCAATCATTGGCAGCGGGATTCCGCTGGGGATGCTGGTCTACTGGTTGGCGGTAGGAACATCGGCAGCCTTTCCCGTAGCGGCAATCGGCGAAGCATTGCTGTCGTCCCTCGCTCTGTCGCTGGGTGGCGCCGCTCTGTGCCTGGTGCTGGCGGTGCCGGTCGGCCTGCTGGTCGTGCGCTACAAAGGCCAACTGGCGATCTGGGCCGAGCGCCTGCCCTATCTGCTGCATGCGCTGCCAGGGCTGGTCATTGCCCTGACCCTGGTGTATTTCGCACTGCACTACGTGCCGATGCTTTACCAGACTTCGGCATTGCTGCTGATCGCCTATGCCCTGCTGTTTCTGCCGCTGGCCCAGGCGCCGATCCGCACCGCCCTGAACAAGGCGGCACCGCAGCTTGAGGAGGCGGCGCGCACGCTGGGAGCCTCGTCATTCAGTGCCTTCTGCCGAGTGACACTGCCGATTATTTTCCCGGCGCTGGGGGCGGCTTTTGCCCTGGTGTTCCTGGATGCGATGAAGGAGCTGACGGCGACCTTGCTGCTGAGCCCCACCGGGCTCAATACACTGGCGACGGAAGTCTGGGCGCATACCGCGAATGTGGAGTTTGCGGCGGCGGCGCCTTATGCGGCGTTGTTGATATTGGTGTCGGGGTTGCCGGTCTATTTGCTGACGACCCGGATGTATCTGAGCCGCTGAAACCGCTTTCGCGAGCAAGCCCGCTCCCACAGTGGTCCTCTGTCGAACACAAATATGATGTTCACAAAGAGCCAATGTGGGAGCGGACTTGCTCGCGAAGGGGCCGGCACTAACAACCGATCAAGCCCTGAACTGCCCCAGGCTCGCCTTCAACTGCGCCGCCAGACCATCGAGCACCTTGCCGCTCGCCGTAGTCTCCACGACAGCTTGCGCCGCTTTCTCGGCCTGGGCATGAATGGTCTGCACCCGCCCCCGAACTGCCTGCGCGCCCTGCGCCTGATGCGCTGCAGCCTGGGTAGCCAAACCGATCGCCGCATGGACCTGCTCGACGGATGCCTGCACCGACTGCTGCAACCGCGCACTGTCACGCAGCACCAGCAAACCCTCACTGGCCTGACGCCCGGCCTGACCAATCGCCGCCACCGCCTCACGCGCACCTTGCTGCAAGGCCACGATGTGCGCCTGAATATCGCCGGTGGAGCTCTGCGTCTTGCTCGCCAGCGCCCGCACCTCATCGGCCACCACGGCAAACCCGCGCCCGGTCTCGCCGGCACGCGCCGCCTCAATCGCCGCGTTCAGCGCCAGCAGGTTGGTTTGTTCGGCGATGCCGTGAATCACCGTCAGCACCACCTCAATCTGCTCACTTTGCTGCGCCAGGCACTCGATCACTTGCGCGCCAGTGTTGACCTGACCCGCCAACTCCTCGATCAGGCTGCCGACTTTCGCCGAGGTCCGGGTGTTTTCATCGGTGGCCTGACGAATGTCCACCACCTGCTTCAGCGCCGCCTGCATGGCATGGCTTTCCGACTGCGCCTCATCAGCCATTTGCGATAAGGCGCGCAAACTCTCCGCCACCTCGTCGCGCTGCATGCCAGCCGCCGCGTCCGCACCGGCGTTGCGCAAGGTCATGGCGCCGATCTCCACGCCGGTACGCTGGGCGACATCCCCCGCCTCACGCACGATCGGCTGCAACTTATCCACAAAGCGATTGACCGCCGAGGCCATGTCGCCGATTTCATCCTTGCTGTTGATCTGCACACGCTTGGTCAGATCCCCCTCGCCCGCCGCCAGGTCATCCATGGCAACGATCAGCATTTTCAGGCGATTGACCACTCGGCGACCGAGCACCACCGCCAACAACAGCAGAACACCGAAGCCCACCACCGCCAGACACACGCCGATGCGCCAGCGCAATGTCGTAGCAGCCTCCTGCACGGTGCTGGTGGTATTGGCCTTCATCTCCGCCGCCGTGGACTGCGCCGACTGCAGACGCGAGCGCATGGCCGTTGCGCTGTCAGCAGCCGCACCCTTGAGGCTGTCGCCCACCAGTTGATCGCTGCTGGCGATCAACGCCGAGAAGCGCTTGTCGAGGGCCGCCAGATCAGTCTCCACGGAAGCCGTCGAGACCCCCATCAGGACCTTGCCGATTTCTACGCCGTTAGGATTGATCGGGGCCTCGATGTAGAACACCGAAGGATCGTTCTTCGCCGCATCCAGTACCTTGTCCAGCGCACGCTCGCCCTGGCCTTTTTCCAGCAGCGCCTTGTTGATCGGGTTTTCCCGATTGAGGTAGCGCGTCAGGTGCTGACCGGTGGCGTCGTCATACACCACGAACAGCACATTGGGATTGCGCTGGGCCCGGCGGGCGAACTCGGAAAGTGTCGGAATGTCGTTGTCCCACATGGCGCGAGGCGCGACGGAAGCCAGAAGCTGTGCCATGTCACTGGCGGAGTCCTTCAGGTCCTTTTCCAGGGCCGAACGCAATTGCGCCTGCTCCTGCTCAAGACGCGAGGACAAACCGGCGGTCAGGCGCTGACGCGTACTGGTAGAGAGACTGTCGAGGCTCGACGTGACTTCGCGTCCCGCCTGCTCAAGCTCAGCGGAAAGCTTTTGACTGTCCGCGCCCAGGCGCAGGCCCAGATCGGCTTCCAGCGCGGTCACCGTGCTCCGGGTCAGAGCGACAGCTACCAGCACCTGCACCAAAAGGGCGATACCAAGGGTAACGAACACGGGCCGCAACAAACGGCTCTGTAACAATGAGAGAACGGCTGACACTTGATATCCCTCTGCAAAAGCGCCATTAAATTGATGGCACGCCAAAAGTGACGTTTTAGGCAAAGCTAATAGCAAAGGTCATGCCGTCCAGCAGGCATAAACGACAAAGGCCCCAATTAAGGGGCCTTTGTGTTTTACATCAACGACTTATCAAGCAAACGGATGGCGCAGGACGATGGTTTCGTTGCGATCCGGGCCCGTCGAAATAATGTCGATCGGCGCGCCGATCAACTCTTCGACGCGCTTGATGTAAGCACGGGCGTTAGCTGGCAGCTCTTCCAGGGTTTTGGCACCCACGGTCGATTCGGTCCAGCCCGGCACTTCTTCGTACACAGGCTGCAGGCCTACATAGCTGTCAGCATCAGTCGGGGCAACGGCCTTGCCTTCTGCATCTTTGTAGCCGACACAGATGTTGATGGTTTCCAGACCGTCGAGTACGTCCAGCTTGGTCAGGCAGATGCCCGAGATGCTGTTCACATCGATAGCGCGACGCAGGATAACGGCGTCGAACCAGCCACAACGACGGGCACGGCCGGTAGTCGCGCCGAACTCGTGACCTTGTTTAGCCAGGTGCGCGCCGACTTCGTCGAACAGTTCCGTCGGGAATGGACCCGAACCTACACGGGTGGTGTAAGCCTTGGTGATGCCCAGGATGTAGTCCAGGAACATAGGGCCGACACCCGAACCGGTAGCAACGCCGCCAGCGGTGGTGTTGGAACTGGTCACGTACGGGTAGGTACCGTGGTCGATGTCCAGCAACGAACCTTGGGCACCTTCAAACATGATGTCTTTGCCAGCACGACGCAGGTCGTGCAGCTCGGCAGTCACGTCCAGCATCAGCGGCTTGAGCAGCTCAGCGTAGTCTTTGCACTCGGCCAGGGTCTTGTCGAAGTCGATGGCTGGCTCTTTGTAGTAACCAACCAGCATGAAGTTGTGGTAATCCACCAGTTCACGCAACTTGTCTTCAAAGCGTGGCATGTTGAGCAGGTCGCCAACACGCAGGCCACGACGTGCAACCTTGTCTTCGTATGCCGGGCCGATGCCACGACCGGTCGTACCGATCTTCAGCTCGCCACGGGCCTTTTCACGGGCCTGGTCCAGCGCTACGTGGAAGGACAGGATCAGCGGGCAGGATGGGCTGATACGCAGGCGCTCGCGCACCGGTACGCCCTTCTCTTCCAGCTTGGTGATTTCCCGCAGCAGAGCGTCGGGTGCAACCACCACGCCGTTGCCGATCAGGCACTGCACGCCTTCGCGCAGCACGCCCGACGGAATCAGGTGCAAGACGGTCTTCTCACCGTCGATCACCAGGGTGTGGCCAGCGTTGTGGCCACCCTGGTAGCGCACTACGGCGGCAGCATGTTCGGTCAGCAGATCAACGATCTTGCCTTTGCCCTCATCACCCCATTGGGTGCCCAGGACTACGACATTCTTACCCATAACACTTGTCCTCATTCGCGCAAACTTGGTGCCGGCGGCAGCCGGCAGGAAAACTCAAGAAGCCAGTGGCGATACTTGCCAAAGCCCGTTCTGCTGAATCAATTGCCGGTCGCAGTCCGCTTCACGGGCGGCGGCCAAAGGTTGTCCAGGCAAAGCCTGAACGACACGCTGACCCTCACTGCGCAACTGGCAAACCTGCTGCCAGAGTGCCGCATCCGTACTGTCAGGCATCCAGATACCGCCAGACGGTAGCTCGATCTCAGCACGCCCCAGGGTCACCAGGGTTTTCAAATCGGTGGAGAAGCCGGTCGCCGGACGGGCGCGACCGAAGTCGGCGCCAATGTCGTCGTAACGACCGCCCTGGGCAATGGACTGGCCAACACCCGGTACGAACACAGCGAACACCACACCGGTGTGGTAGTGGTAGCCACGCAGCTCGCCCAGGTCGAAATACAGCGGCAGCTCAGGGAAACGCACGGACAGCCGCTCGGCAATCGCCAGCAAATCGTCCAGCGCTGCCAGAACAGGGGCCGGTGCCTTGGCCAGACGCTCGCGGGCCGCAGCCAGCACTTCACGACCGCCACACAGGTCGACCAACGCCCGCAGCATGCCCGACAGATCGGCAGGCAAGCCTTCGGTCAAGGTAATGACCTCGTCGATGGCCTTACGTTGCAAGGCATCGAACAACTGCTGCTCGACTTCACCGGACAAACCGGCCGCACGGGCCAGGCCGCGATAGATGCCAACATGACCGAGGTCCATGTGCACATCCGGCACATCGGCCAGTTGCAGCATGGCCAGCATCAGGCTGATGACTTCGACGTCGCTGCTCGGACTGCCGTCGCCGTACAACTCGGCACCCAGTTGGATCGGGCTGCGCGAGGACGACAGGGCGCGAGGCTGAGCGTGCAGGACACTACCGGCATAGCACAGGCGGCTTGGGCCTTCACGACGCAGGGTGTGCGCATCGATGCGCGCCACTTGCGGCGTGATGTCGGCGCGGAAACCCATCTGACGGCCCGATTGCGGGTCGATGACCTTGAAGGTGCGCAGATCCAGGTCCTGGCCCGCGCCGGTCAGCAGGGATTCCAGGTACTCGATATGGGGAGTCACGACAAACTCGTAACCCCAGCTCTGGAACAGATCCAACACCTGACGACGCGCGACTTCAATACGCGCAGCTTCCGGTGGCAGTACTTCTTCGATGCCATCTGGCAGAAGCCAGCGGTCTACCGTTGCCATTACGCCTTCCCCTATCTCCGGGCGACCAGCCTGTCGGCGAGCCTTGAGTGAAGCAGAAAATGGTCGGCTTGCGCACAAACCACGCGCATGAGCGACGGAGCGAAAAGCCCTTCTACCGGCTTCGCCAACCACTTTCCTCGAAAAACTGTCGAGCCAATCGGCCCGGCATCTGCTTGAACACAGCAATCAAACATGCAGACGCAAAAAAGCCGGGAATTTCCCGGCTGCCGCATCATACACACGTTTTCCCAAAGGATCACCCCGCCAGAGGTTTTAGCCGCCCGGCGGGGGATAATTCAGGTCAACGCCGTATCAAGGCTTGGCTTTTTCCAGGTAATGGAAGAAGTCGCTGCTTGGGTCGAGGACCATGACGTCGGATTTGTTCGCGAAGCTTTCACGGTAGGCGCGCAGGCTACGGTAGAACGCGTAGAACTCCTGATCCTGACCGTAGGCCTTGGAGTAGATCGCAGCAGCCTGGGCATCGCCGTCACCGCGAACCTCTTCGGATTCACGATAGGCTTCAGCCAGCAGCACGCGGCGTTGACGATCGGCGTCGGCACGGATGCCTTCGGCCAGCTCGTTACCCTTGGCGCGGTGCTCGCGAGCTTCACGCTCACGCTCGGTGCTCATACGCTCGAACACACTGCGGTTCACTTCTTTCGGCAGGTCGATGGTCTTGACCCGAACATCGACCACTTCGATGCCCAGCTCTTTTTCAGCCATCTTGTTCAACGAAGCAGTAATGTCCGCCATCAGCGCATCGCGCTCACCGGAGACCACTTCGTGCAACGTGCGCTTACCGAACTGGTCACGCAGGCCCGACTCCAGACGACGGGACAAACGCTCGTCGGCGATCTGCTTCAGGCCGGAAGTCGCGGTGTAGTAACGCTCCGCGTCCTTCACGCGCCACTTGGCGAAGGCATCGACCATCACGGCTTTCTTTTCCAGCGTCAGGAAGCGTTGTGTCGGTGCATCCAGCGTCATCAGGCGTGCGTCGAATTTGCGCACCTGGTTGACGTAAGGCACTTTCACGTGCAGGCCTGGCTGAACATCGGTCTGGACCACGCGACCGAACTGCAGCAACACCGCACGCTCGGTCTGAGCCACGATGTAGAAGCAGTTCCAGGCAGCGATCGCCACGACGACGCCGACAATAAGGGCGATCAGCGATTTATTGCTCATCAGCGACTCTCCCTGGTACGTGCTGGCTGTTGCTGCAGATCAGCTGCCGCACGCGCATTCGCTTCATTGCTGGTGGCTGCCGCACTGCTCACCTGGGTGCTGGTGCTGCGACCACTTTCGACCATCTTGTCCAGAGGCAGGTACAACAGGTTGTTCTGGCCGTTCTTGTTGCCGGTCACGAGAACCTTGCTGGTGTTGGTGAAGACTTCCTGCATGGTGTCCAGATACAGACGCTGGCGGGTGACTTCAGGGGCCTTGCGGTACTCGGCGACCAGCTTGGTGAAGCGATCGGCCTCACCCTTGGCGCGCGAGACGGTCTCGTCACGGTAACCATTGGCATCCTCAAGGATGCGCTGGGCCTGACCACGAGCTTCCGGCACGACGCCGTTGGCATAGGTTTCGGCCTGGTTGCGCGAACGCTGTTCGTCTTCCCGGGCACGGATCACGTCATCGAAGGCTTCCTGGACTTCGCGCGGTGCCGCTGCGCTCTGTACGTTGACCTGGGTGACGGTGATACCGGTGCGATAGGTGTCCATGAAGCGTTGCAGACGCTCCTTGATCTCGCTGGCCATCAACTCACGACCTTCGGTCAGCACCTGGTCCATCGCGGTGGAACCCACCACATGGCGCAAGGCGCTGTCGGTCGCGTGCTGCAGGCTGATTTCCGGCTGATCGACGCTCAGCACGAAGTCCTGCAGGTTGCTGATCTTGTACTGCACGGTCAGCGGCACTTCGACGATGTTCTCGTCTTCGGTCAGCATCTGGCCCTGCTTGGTGTAGGCACGCTCACGCGTGACGTTCTCCATGTACTTCTTGTCGATCGGCGGGAAGTAGATGTTCAGGCCCGGACCCACGGTCTCGTAGTACTTGCCGAAGCGCAGCACCACAGCTTGCTCCTGCTCGTCGACGACATAGACCGCGCTGTACAGCCAAACGGCCGCCAACACGACCAGACCGATGCCGAGCAGGCCGCCAAAGCCGCCACTCTTGCCCGGACCACCGCCGTCGTCGCCACCACGTTTCTTACCACCACCGAACAAACCGTTCAGGCTTTCCTGCAGCTTTCGGAAGGCCTCGTCGAGATCCGGTGGCCCCTTGCGGTCGCCGTTGTTACGACGCTTGCCACCCCAAGGATCCTGATTATTCGAGTTGCCACCCGGCTCATTCCAAGCCATAGCGCTCTCCATCTGATAAAGCAAAGACGCACCCACGGCGCGCCGACCAATGCTACAGAATGCCTGTCACCACGGCACAACCGCTTTCTCAGGCTTTTATTGCAAAGTGTGTTGCTCGATGAACTCCATCGGTTGCAAACCTTCGCGACTCACCAGCCGATTCAATTCGGCCCGTGGCAAACGAACGGCCAGCAAGCTGATGCCTTCGTCATCGTGTTCTTCCTTTTGTACCGCACCGAGTTCGAAAAACTGCGCACGCAGTCGAGCAAATCGGTTCGGCAAGCGCAAGGTGCCAACAAACAATTCATCGCCAAGCAACTCGGCCACGGCCTGCTTGAGCAGATCAAGACCTGTGCCATCTTTCGCCGAAAGCCAGACCCGCTGCGGTTTGCCATCGGCATCGCGCTGGATCTGCGGCTCCACGCCCTCGAGCAAATCGAGTTTGTTATAGACCTCCAGGATCGGCAAGTCTTGAGCCCCGATCTCTCCAAGAACCACCATGACCTGTTCAATCTGGGCCATGCGCTCAGGCTCATGGGAGTCGATCACGTGCAGCAACAGGTCGGAGTTGCTCGACTCTTCGAGCGTAGCCCGAAATGCCTCGACCAGCTTGTGCGGCAAGTGACGAATGAAGCCCACGGTGTCAGCCAGCACGATCGGGCCGAGGTCATCGAGCTCGAGCCGGCGCAAGGTCGGGTCAAGGGTGGCGAACAACTGGTCAGCCGCAAAGACGTCGGAGTCGGTCACCGAGTTGAACAGCGTCGATTTGCCGGCGTTGGTATAACCCACCAGCGAAACCGTCGGAATGTCAGCCCGTTTGCGGCCACGGCGCGATTGTTCACGCTGGCTGCGGACCTTTTCCAGGCGCCCCTTGATCTGCCGCAGGCGAACCCGCAACAGGCGCCGGTCGGTTTCCAGCTGGGTTTCACCCGGACCGCGCAGGCCGATACCGCCTTTCTGCCGTTCAAGGTGAGTCCAGCCGCGAACCAGCCGCGTACTCATGTGCTCAAGCTGGGCCAGTTCGACCTGGAGCTTGCCTTCATGGGTGCGGGCCCGTTGGGCGAAAATATCGAGAATCAAACCCGTGCGGTCGATCACGCGACACTCGAAAATACGTTCGAGGTTACGTTCCTGACTGGGCGTGAGGATGTGATTGAAAATCACCAGATCGACCTGTTCGGCCTGGACCAGGTCGCGCAACTCTTCGACCTTGCCGCTGCTGATCAGGGTTTTGGCGGTTGGCCGATGACGCGGCACGTTGAAAAACGCGACGGTCTCGGCGCCAGCCGAAATTGCCAACTCCTGAAACTCCTGCGGATCTTCGCGCGCCTCAGGGTCCTGACCATCCAAGTGAACGAGAATGGCTCGTTCACCACCACCGTGGCGCTCAAAGAACAAAGGAGACTCCTATCAGGCGTTACCTGGCTCAGCATCACCTGCATCGGATTCGGTTGCGCTAGGCAGACGAATTGGACGAACCGGCACCACTGTAGAGATGGCGTGTTTGTAGACCATCTGGCTGACGGTGTTTTTCAGCAGGATAACGAACTGGTCGAAAGACTCGATCGTGCCTTGCAGCTTGATACCGTTGACCAGGTAGATGGACACCCCAACTTTCTCTTTACGTAAAGTATTCAAGTAAGGGTCTTGTAGCGAATGCCCTTTTGACATGTGCCGCACTCCTTTAAGGATTCAATATAAAAAATAGGTAATCAGATGGCTTTGGCCGTCACACCCCCAAGGATAGACGGCAATTGCAAGGACTCAGCTCAATATGGAGATGGTCCCAAGGTATTTCAAGGCGCGCGGCAGATTGTCGCAATCCAGACTGTCCAGCCAATGCAGATCAGTCCAACTGCGCAGCCAGGTGAACTGGCGTTTCGCCAATTGGCGCGTGGCAATGATCCCACGCTCCTGCATCTCGGCTGACGTCAGCTTGCCATCCAGGTAGTCCCAGACTTGGCGATAGCCTACTGCACGTATAGACGGCAACCCGGTATGCAGGTCTCCTCTATTACGCAGGGCTACGACCTCGTCAATGAATCCCTGTTCCAACATTAAAGTGAATCTTTGTTTAATTCGCTCGTGCAGTACCTGGCGATTTGCCGGAGCAATGGCCAAGTTCGCGACAGTATAGGGCAATTGTTGCAGTCCCGAAGCGGCTGCTTCAGTACTTTGCGCAGATTGTTGCAAACGCAGGGCGGTCATGCTTTGACCGCTGACACGATAAACTTCCAGCGCTCGACTCAATCGCTGGGGATCGTTCGGATGTATTCGAGCCGCGGACTCCGGATCGATCACCGCCAATTGTTCGTGCAAGGCTTGCCAGCCAAGGCGCGCAGCCTCTTCTTCGATTTGCGCACGGACCTCGGGATCGGCGGCCGGCATATCTGCCAGACCTTCAACCAAAGCCTTGTAATAGAGCATGGTGCCGCCCACCAGCAGCGGAATTTTTCCGCGTGCGGTGATATCGGCCATGGCTTCCAGGGCGTCACGGCGGAAATCCGCAGCCGAATAGCTCTCGGCCGGGTCGAGAATATCGATCAGACGATGCGGAAATTGCGCCAGCAGCTCTTTGGAAGGCTTGGCGGTGCCAATATCCATGCCACGGTAGACCAGCGCCGAATCGACACTGATCAACTCGCAAGGCAGGACCTTGGTGAGCTCGATGGCCAGGTCGGTCTTGCCGGCGGCGGTCGGGCCCATCAGGAAAATCGCAGGTGGGAACTGGCTCATCAACGACCGCGCAAGAACAGTTTGTCCAGATCGTCCAGGCCCAGTTGGGTCCAGGTCGGTCGGCCATGGTTGCATTGACCACTGCGCTCGGTGTTTTCCATATCACGCAGAAGACCGTTCATTTCCGGCAGGGCCAACCGCCGATTCGCACGAACCGCGCCGTGGCAGGCCATGGTCCCGAGCAATTCGTTCAGGTGCGCCTGAATGCGGTCGCTGGTGCCGAACTCCATCAGATCAGCCAGGACATCAGCGACCAGCCGGTTGGCTTCGGCCTGCTTGAGCAGTGCCGGAATCTGCCGTATCGCCAGGGTTTCCGGGCCCAGACGCTGCAATTCAAAGCCCAGGCGCTGGAACCAGGCGACATGCTCCTCGGCGCAATCGGCTTCACGCTGGCTGACGGCCAGGGACTCCGGCACCAGCAACGGCTGGCCGCTCAGGCCCTCACTGGCCATCGCCACCTTCAGACGCTCATACATGATCCGCTCGTGGGCGGCGTGCATGTCCACCAGCACCAGGCCCTGAGCGTTTTCCGAAAGAATGTAGATGCCCTTGAGTTGTGCCAGCGCATAACCGAGCGGCGGGATGTCGTCCTGCCCGGCCGGCAGCGCGACGGCATTGGCCTCGGGCAGCGGTGCAAAAAACTCGCGATAGGCGGCCTGCGCTTCGGCGACAGGTGCACCGGACTGCGGTCGCGGCGTGTATTGATATTGATAACCCGCGCCAGCCCCCGAA
Organism: Pseudomonas sp. GW823-FHT06E10; assembly: GCF_058794995.1. NCBI lineage: Bacteria > Pseudomonadati > Pseudomonadota > Gammaproteobacteria > Pseudomonadales > Pseudomonadaceae > Pseudomonas > Pseudomonas sp. GW823-FHT06E10. Next base: position 161,975 of record NZ_JBXAHJ010000005.1, read on the forward strand.
CCCGCCGGCGTATTGAACGACGGCTGAGCCTGAGGCTGTTCCAGCAGCGCATTGGCGGCCAGGCGCATTTCGCCCTGGGGTCCGAATTCACCGGCTTCGAGGCCGGTAGGCCGGACGATGGCCGTGGCAACCGGCGCCGCCAGTTGATCGTCGGGGCGCACATCGCCCAAGGCGCGATGCAAGGTGCCGTAGAGGAAGTCGTGAACCATGCGCCCTTCACGGAAGCGCACTTCGTGCTTGGTCGGGTGCACGTTGACATCGACGCCGGTCGGATCGACTTCGAAAAACAGCACGAAGGTCGGGTGCCGACCATTGAACAGTACGTCGCGATAGGCCTGGCGTACCGCGTGGGCCACCAGTTTGTCGCGCACGGCACGGCCATTGACGAAGAAATACTGCAAGTCGGCCTGGCTACGGTTGAAGGTCGGCAGGCCGACCCAGCCCCATAGATGCAGGCCGTTGCGCTCGATTTCGATCGGCAGTGCCTGCTCCAGGAAACCCGGACCGCAGATCGCTGCCACGCGCCGGGCACGGGCCGCATCATCATGGGCCTCGTGCAGGCTGAGGATGGTCTTGCCGTTATGGCGCAGATGGAACGCCACATCGAAGCGCGCCAGGGCCAAGCGCCTGATCACTTCTTGCAGGTGATCGAATTCGGTTTTTTCGGTCTTGAGAAACTTGCGCCGCGCCGGCGTGTTGAAGAACAGATCGCGCACTTCAACCGAAGTGCCCACCGGGTGGGCCGCAGGTTGCACACGGGGCGCCATGTCACGGCCCTCGGTCTCGACCTGCCACGCCTGATCGGCGTCGCGGGTGCGGGAGGTCAAGGTCAGGCGCGCGACGGAGCTGATCGATGCCAGGGCCTCGCCGCGAAACCCCAGGCTCATGACCTGTTCGAGGTCTTCCAGGTTGCGGATCTTGCTGGTGGCGTGACGGGCCAGGGCCAACGGCAGGTCATCGGCGGAAATGCCACTGCCATCGTCGCGCACCCGCAGCAGCTTGACGCCGCCCTGCTCCACATCGACGTCGATGCGTTTGGCGCCGGAGTCGAGGCTGTTTTCCAGCAGTTCCTTGATCACCGAAGCCGGGCGTTCGACCACCTCACCCGCGGCAATCTGGTTCGCCAGCCGCGGGCTGAGCAGCTCGATGCGAACGCTGTTGTTCACGACCTGATTCATTCTTTGGCCGCCAGTTCAGTGCCCGGAATGGTCAAGTGTTGACCAACCTTGAGTTCATCGCTCGACAGGTTGTTGGCGCTGCGCAGGGTGGCCGGCGCAACCTGATAACGAACGGCGATCATCGCCAGTGTCTCGCCAGGGTTTACCCGATGGTCACGTGGACCTTGGGCGATTTTTCCGGAATCACGCAGCCAGGCAATGTAAGTGCCTGGCGGCGGGTTCTGCTGGAAGAACTGGCGCACGCCGCTGCTGATCGAACGCGCCAGCGCCTGTTGATGGCTTGACGCGGCAAGCTTCGAGGCTTCGTTGGCGTTGGAGATGAACCCGGTTTCCACCAGGATCGACGGAATATCCGGCGACTTCAGTACCATGAACCCGGCCTGCTCAACCCGCTGCTTGTGCAATGGCGTGACCCGACCGATGTTGCTCAAGACTTTCTGGCCAACGTTCAGGCTGGAGGTCAGGGATGCCGTCATCGACAAGTCGAGCAGCACGCCGGCGAGCATGCGGTCTTTGTCATCGAGGCTGACGTTGCCGGCACCACCGATCAGGTCGGAGCGGTTTTCGCTGTCGGCCAGCCAACGGGCGGTCTCGGAAGTCGCGCCGCGATCGGACAGGGCAAATACCGAGGCACCGAAAGCGGCGGCAGAAGGCGCGGCGTCGGCGTGGATCGAGACGAACAGGTCGGCGCCTTTCTTGCGGGCGATTTCGGTACGGCCGCGCAACGGAATGAAGTAGTCACCGGTACGGGTCAGTTCGGCACGGAAGCCTTTCATGCCGTTGACCTGGCGTTGGGTTTCGCGGGCAATCTGCAGCACCACGTCTTTCTCGCGCTGGCCTCGGGAGCCGGAAGCCCCCGGATCTTCGCCACCGTGACCGGCGTCGATCACCACAATGATGTCGCGTTTGCCGGCCGGAGCCGGTGGCAGCTTGATCGCCGGTTCCGCAGGCGTGACCGGCACGGCAGGCACCGTGGCGACCGACGGTGTCGGCGCAGGCGGTGGCGCGGCGTCTGCGGCGTTATCGAACAGGTCGACCACCAATCGGTTACCGTACTGAGCGTTCGGCGCCAAGGAGAAGCTTTTCGGCGTCACGGCCTTTTTCAGGTCGATGACCACCCGCAGGTCCGTCGGCGTGCGCTGGGCCGAGCGCATGGCGGTAATCGGGGTGTTCGAGGTGTTGACGTTGAGCGGCGCACCGAGGGTCGCGCCATTGATGTCGATGACCAGGCGGTCCGGAGCCGTCAGGGTAAAGACGCTGTGTTGCACCGGGCCGGTCAGGTCAAACACCAGTCGCGTGTTGTCCGGTGCCCGCCACAGACGAACACTGTTGACCTTCGAATCGGCCACAGCGTCGACGGTCACCGCCAAGAACAACACCCCTACGGCAGCCACCAACGCGCGAAAGCGCATACCTAACCCCATCATCTATTTGGATTCCAATGCCAAAGCGGCACACCAGGCCTCGCCACGCGAGCCCTGGGATAAAATTTTCAGCGAACGCCCGCTGTCTTGCGGGCTAATGGTAATGGTCAGGTCAGGCTTTGGCAAAAAGCCTGCACCTTTATCGGGCCATTCGATCAGACACAGGGCATCGTCTTCGAAGTAGTCGCGGATACCGAGGAACTCTAGCTCTTCCGGATCGACCAGACGGTACAAATCAAAATGGAAGGCGCGAATGTCGCCGATCTCGTAGGGTTCGACCAGGGTGAAGGTCGGGCTTTTGACTGCCCCGACATGCCCCAGACCGCGAATGATGCCTCGGGACAACGTGGTTTTGCCCATCCCCAGGTTGCCCTCAAGGAAGATCAGGCCATGGCCTTGGGTGATTCGGGCAATGCGTGCGCCAAAGTCGCTCATGGCCTGTTCATCGGCCAGGTACAGGGTTACTTCAGACACGGTGCTTGCTCCTCCAACAACTGACGAATGGCTGGGATCAGATCACTGGCCGCCAGCCCACGGCCCAATTTTCCTTGTTGCTCGCCGGCATTGGCGTGCAGCCAGACCGCCAGGCAGGCCGCGTCGAACGGCTCCATGCTCTGGGCCAGCAATGCGCCGAGCAAACCGGCCAGCACGTCGCCCAAACCGGCGGTGGCCATGGCCGGGTGCCCCTGATGACACAGCGCCAGACGTCCATCGGGATGGGCGATCAGGCTGCCGGCACCTTTCAGGACGACGACAGCTGTATATTTTTTACTCAATGCATGGGCTGCGGCGGGACGGTCAGACTGAACGTCGGCAGTGCTCACCCCAAGCAGTCGCGCAGCCTCTCCTGGATGCGGGGTGATCACACAACCCCTGGGCAGATCGACCTGTCCACCCGCCAACAGATTCAAGGCATCGGCATCCCAGACTTGCGGCAAAGGCGCATTGGCCGCAGCCGACAGCAGGCTGCGCCCCCACCCTGCCTGACCCAGGCCCGGCCCGACCACCAACACCGATACCTTCTCAAGCAACCCCATCAGTTGATTGGCCGACGACGTGCCCAGCACCATGGCTTCCGGAATTCGAGAAAGCGCTGGCGAAACGTGTTCCGGACGGGTGGACAGCGAAACCATGCCCGCACCGCTGCGCAGAGCACTTTGTGCACTCAGCAAAATTGCCCCACCGTAACCGCGATCACCGCCAATGAGCAGCACATGGCCGAACTTGCCTTTGTGGGATGCCGGTGCCCGGGACACCAGACGCGGCAGGTTAGCGATACACAAGCGCCGAGCCGTGAACGCAGTACCGTTCAGCAACTGCGGATCAGCCTGCAGATCGTTGAACACCAACTCACCCGTCACATCCGCGGCATCACCGGTGAACAACCCCACCTTCAAGCCAATGAACGTGACCGTCAGGTCGGCATGCACTGCATGACCAAGGATACGGCCCGTATCCGCGCACAACCCTGACGGAATATCCACCGCCACTACCGGCAGTCCGCTGGCATTGATCGCGGCGATGGCGCTGACATAGGGATCACGCACGTCACCGCTCAGACCGGTGCCAAGCAAAGCATCCAGTACAATGCCGCGCAATCCGGATTGTGCCGTCCAGGGCTCGATGAGCACCTGTTCAGACACCGCCTCGGCATGGGCCGACGCCGCATCACCCTGCAAGCGCTGCGGATCGCCCACCGCCAGCACCCGCACCGACCAACCGGCACGCTGGGCCAGTACGGCCACCAGGTACCCGTCGCCTGCGTTGTTGCCATGTCCGGCCAGCACGCTCAGCTCGTTTGCCGTCGGCCATTGCCGCACCAGCGCCCGCCACGTCGCCCGCGCCGCGCGCTGCATCAATTCGAAGCCCGCCGTGCCGGCGGCGATCAGGCTCGCGTCGAGTGCTCGCACCTGGGCGGCGCTATACAGCACGTCGGGTAATTCATCTTTAGTGTGCGGCATGCGTCTTCGGGCTCCGATGTCTGGCAGAATTATACGCATCTCAGCCCCGGTTTCTCTCGTCTCATGCCCGCTATTACCACAGATCTGCCCGCCCTCGCCCAATCCATCAAGGACTGGGGCCGCGAGCTGGGCTTTCAGCAAGTCGGCATCAGCGGCCTCGACCTGGCCGAGCATGAGCAGCACCTGGAGCGCTGGCTCGAAGCCGGCTACCACGGCGAAATGGATTACATGGGCGCCCACGGCAGCAAACGCTCGCACCCCGAAGAGCTGGTGCCGGGCACTTTGCGCGTGGTGTCCCTGCGCATGGATTACTTGTCCGGCGACACGCAGATGGCAAAAATGCTCGCCCAACCGGAAAAAGCCTACGTCTCGCGTTATGCCCTGGGTCGCGATTACCACAAGCTGATCCGCAAACGCGTGCAACAACTGGCGGAAAAAATTCAGGCGCAGATCGGCCCGTTTGGCTACCGCGCCTTCGTCGACAGTGCCCCGGTGCTGGAAAAAGCCATCGCCGAACAGGCGGGGCTTGGATGGATCGGCAAAAATACCCTGGTCTTGAACCGCAAGGCCGGCAGTTACTTTTTTCTCGCCGAACTGTTCGTCGACCTGCCGCTGCCGGTCGACCCGCCCCATGCCACCGAACACTGCGGGCGCTGCAGTGCCTGCCTCGACATCTGCCCGACCAACGCCTTCGTCGGCCCCTATGTGCTGGATGCCCGACGCTGCATTTCCTACCTGACCATCGAACTCAAAGGCGCGATCCCTGAAGACCTGCGGCCACTGATCGGCAACCGGGTGTTCGGTTGCGATGACTGCCAGATTGTCTGCCCGTGGAACCGCTTCGCCCGCCCCTCCGGTGAAAGCGACTTCAAGCCGCGGCACAATCTGGACAACGCCGGGCTGGCGGAACTGTTCATGTGGGATGAAGAGAAATTCCTGAGCAGCACCGAAGGCTCGCCGCTGCGCCGGACGGGCTATGAAAACTGGTTGCGCAACCTGGCGGTGGGCCTGGGCAATGCGCCTTCAACGATCCCGGTGCTGGAGGCGCTGAAGGCGCGACGGGAACATCCTTCGGAACTGGTACGTGAACATGTCGCGTGGGCGTTGCGGCAACACGCCGAACGTCAGGCTTCGTCGTTATAGACGAACTTGGGCATTTCCCAATGAAAACGGATCGCCAGCAAGCGCAGCAGAAAACCGCCGAACAAGGTGATCAGAATCGATTGTTCATCGGGTAATTGCAGATAGATGCAGAGCATGTAGCACCACGCCGCGGCGAACGAAACGCTGGCATAAAGCTCACGTCGGAAGATCAGCGGAATATCGTTGCAGAAAATGTCCCGCAGGATGCCGCCGAAGACGCCGGTGATCACGCCGCTAACGGAGGCGACCAACATGCCATGGCCCATTTCCAGGGCGGTGATGCAGCCGATCAGGGTGAACGCCACCAGGCCCATGGCGTCGAGCACCAGGAACAGTGAGCGCAAATGCCGCATCCAGCGGGCCGTGAACACTGTGATCATCGCGGCTGCCGTGGTCAGCACCAGATATTCCGGGTGTTTGACCCACGTCAGAGGGTAATGCCCGAGCAGCACATCGCGCACCGACCCGCCACCCAGCGCCGTGACGCAAGCGATCAGCACCACACCAAACCAGTCCATGCCTCGTCGGCCGGCAGAGAGGGCGCCAGTCATGGCTTCGGTGGTGATGGCGATCAGGTAGAGCATCAGCAGCATAGGGGCGATCCTTGCAGAAAGGCGCGCAGTCTACTCAGTTCACCCTGGCACCAAAAGAGGGCGCCTGAGATTCGCTCCAACCATCCAAGGTGACTGAACTGACGCCATCGCGAGCAAGCTCGCTCCCACAGGTGCAACGTTGCACCTGTGGGAGCGAGTTTGCTCGCGATGGGGCCGGAACGGACGACCGTGAATCAGAACTTGATGAAATGCTTGCGGTAGTGCTGCAGCTCAGCGATCGATTCGCGGATGTCGTCCAGGGCCAGGTGCGTGCTGCCCTTCTTGAAGCTGTCACGCACATCCGGTGCCCAGCGCGCAGCCAGCTCTTTGAGGGTCGACACGTCGAGGTTGCGGTAGTGGAAGAAGCTTTCCAGGGATTTCATGTGGGTATAAAGGAAGCGACGGTCCTGGCAGATGCTGTTGCCGCAGATCGGCGACTTGCCCTTCGGCACCCACTTTTCCAGGAAGGCGATGGTTTCGGCTTCGGCTTCGGCCATGCTGATGCGGCTGTCGCGAACCCGTTGGGTCAGCCCGGAACCGCCATGCTGACGGGTGTTCCACTCGTCCATGCCGGCAAGGATTTCGTCGCTGTGGTGAATGGCGATCACCGGGCCTTCGGCCAGGGTGTTCAGGTCACTGTCGGTGACGATGGTGGCCATTTCGATGATGACGTCGGTGTCCGGGTTCAGACCGGTCATTTCCAGGTCGATCCAGATCAGGTTCTGTGGGTTTTGCATGTGTCGGCTCCTAGGCAATGCTGCGCAGTTTAGCCTAGGCCGGTGGCCGGGCGTGCTAAACTCGCGGCCGTTTTACCTAATCGCTGCATTCTTGATACGGAACACCCATGGCCAAACGCCAACTCAATCGTCGTCAAAACTGGCGCATCGAAAAGATTCAGGGCGAACGCGCTGCCCGCGCCGCCAAACGCGAGTCCTCGGCCGTCGAGGCACTTGAGGGCGGTGATCTGGGCCCGGAACAGCACGGCCTGGTGATCGCGCACTTCGGTGTGCAGGTCGAGGTCGAGGCCCGCGACGGCGAACTGGCCGGCCAGGTATTCCGTTGCCACCTGCGCGCCAACCTGCCAGCGCTGGTGACCGGCGATCAGGTGGTCTGGCGTGCCGGCAACCAGGGTATCGGCGTGATCGTGGCGCAACTGCCGCGCAACACCGAGCTGTGTCGCCCGGACAGCCGTGGTCAGCTCAAGCCGGTTGCGGCCAACGTCGACATGATCGTCATCGTGTTTGCACCGCTGCCCGAGCCCCATGCCAACCTGATCGACCGCTACCTGGTGGCGGCCGAGCATGCAGGCATCAAGCCACTGTTGCTGCTGAACAAATTCGACCTGATCGACGAAAACAACGCTCCCGCACTGAATGCCTTGCTCGCCGTATACCGCACCCTCGGCTATCCGGTGCTGGAAGTGTCGGCGCACCACGGCAACGGCATGGAGCAATTGCAGACACAGCTGGACGGACGCATCAGCGTATTCGTCGGCCAGTCCGGTGTCGGCAAGTCGTCGCTGGTCAACAGCCTGCTGCCGGATGTCGAAACCCGCGTCGGCCCGTTGTCCGAACTGTCCGGCCAGGGCACCCACACCACCACTACCGCGCGGTTGTTCCACTTCCCCGGTGGCGGTGAGTTGATCGACTCCCCGGGTATCCGCGAATTCGGCCTGGGCCACGTCAGCCGTGCCGACGTCGAAGCCGGCTTCATCGAGTTCAACGACCTGCTTGGCACCTGCCGTTTCCGTGATTGCAAGCATGACCGCGAACCCGGTTGCGCCCTGCTCAAGGCCCTTGAAGACGGCCGCGTGCAGCAACAGCGGATGAACAGCTACCGCTCGATCATCGCCAGTCTGCCGGAAAACGGCTACTAAACAGACGTGTCGACCACCCTGCCTTCAGCGGGGTGGCCGGCGGCTGGATCTTCCCCCCGCTTAAACATCAGACCTTTCTGTAAGACCTGTGCACGCTCGCTTGTAGGGCATTTCTCTTTCCGCACCACCCCCTTGTAGCCGCCCTGTATTCGCCTAAGTTCTAGCCCTCTTCGCACTCCAGCGACTCCGAGGGACACCTATGCAAACCTACCACCTGTTCATCAGCCACTCGTGGAACTACTCCGACGCCCACGACAATCTCGTGCGCCTGCTCAACGCCAAGCCTGGTTTCACGTACAAGAATTTTTCGGTTCCACCGGACAACCCGATTGTCGGCGCGAAAACCGACAAACAACTTGAGGAGGCCATCGAAAACAAGATTCGCCCGTGTTCGGCGGTATTGATCATGGCCGGGATGTACTCCACCTACAGCAAGTGGATCAACAAGGAAATCGAAATCGCCAAGCGCATGGGCAAGGTGATCATTGCGATCAAGCCGTTCGGTGCCGAGCGCATTTCCACGGTGGTACGTGACGCGGCACATGCCGAATGTGCGTGGAACACCAACAGCATCATCAGCGCGATTCGCCAGCATACGGCGGTGTAACCATGCGCAAGGGACTGTTTATCGGCATCAACGACTACACCCATGTGTCGCGCCTGAGCGGTTGCAGCAATGACGCCATGGCCATGGCCTCCGTGCTGAAAACCGACGCCAATGGCGATCCGAACTTCAAGAACATCGTGCTGACTTCCGCCGAGGACTTCCTGAGCAGGGAAAAACTCGAAGACCAGATCCGCGAGCTGTTTTCCGGTGACTGCAACGTCGCGCTGCTGTACTTCGCCGGCCACGGCAGCTTCGACACCGACACCGACGAAGGCATGTTGATCCCGCAGGATTACAAGAGCGCCAAGGACGGGATTCGCCTCAGCGACATCCTCAACTGGGCGAGCAAGGCCACCAAGATCAAAAACAAAGTGATCATTCTCGATTGTTGCCAGAGCGGCTCGGCCGGCGAACTGCGCGCCTTGCGCAGCGAAGGCAGCGTGGTCGGCGAAGGCATGACCATTCTGACCGCCTGTAAAAAGGAAGAGCCGGCGATGGAGGGCATGCAGCACGGCGTGTTCACCGGATTGCTGCTCCAGGCCCTGCACGGCGGAGCCGCGAACATCCTGGGCAAGATCACCCCCGGCAGCCTCTATTCGTTTGTCGACAATGCCCTTGATGCCTGGGAACAGCGTCCGGTGTTCAAGACCAATGTCTCGCAGTTCATTTCCCTGCGCGAAGTGTCCCCGCTGATCCCCAAGGAAATCCTGCGCAAACTCCCCGAATGGTTTGCCGAAGCCGAGTCGGTGTACCCCCTCGCCCCCAGCTTTGAGCCCACCGAGCCCGAGTTCAACCCGGAACAGGGCGAGGTCTTCGCCCAGTTGCAAAAGTGCAACCGCCACAGCCTGGTCGAACCGGTGGACGCCGAACACATGTATTACGCCGCCATCCACTCCACCGGCTGCCGCCTCACCGCCCTCGGCGCCTATTACCGCGAACTCGCGATCAAGGGACATTTCTGATGCCAGTGTTTATCAGCTACCGCCACATGGACCGCGCCCACGCGATCAACATCAACACGCGCCTGATGCAGGCCAACATCAAGACCTACCTCGACGTACTGGATGCCGAATCCCAGACCACCGACGACATCACCGGGGTGATCACCCGCAACATCAGCGAATGCACACACCTGCTGGCAGTGGTGTCGGAGAAAACCGCACTGTCCTGGTGGGTGCCGTTCGAAATCGGCGAAGCGACCATCACCAACCGGCGCATCTGCTCGTTCAAGACCGGCCCGACAGAACTGCCGCTGTACCTCGACAAATGGCCGAAGCTGACCAGCGACCGGGACATCGAGTTCTTCATCGATGCCTATCGCAACGAGTCGATGCTCAAGCGCTCGATGTCACTGGATTCGGTGACCGGTAGCGAGTCGGTGCGCAGAGTTAACAAATCCAATGCGGATCGCTTTCACGCCGACCTCAAGTCCCGAATCATCCGCGGCTTTTAACGTAGGAAACACCCACAAAAAAGCCGACATCGCTGTCGGCTTTTTTGTGGGTCATGCTGACCAATCAATCGACACCCGAGGTAATCGATTCACTATTGCCAGTTCAGATAGTCTAGTAAGACTCAAACTCAACCATCGGTTGAATCATCTGCCGGAAGCTTGGTCGCCTGTTTCGCAAGATTTTTCTCTTCGGATTTCACGCGACGTTCAAGCTTTCTTATGTCCTCTTCAGCGGGAAGCTCCTCGGGCTTGATGCCGCGCTGCTCCAACATGTCTCGGACGCTCAAATTATTCTGGACATGCTCCTTGGCAATGGCCGGCTCGCCTTGCAAGTTCACCTGTAGCACGTTGTGATTAGTTATCTCATTAGCCAGATTTTTGGCAGCAATAGTCAGCGTCGGTAAAAAATCAGCCAATGGGCGGCTCTTAACAATGCCATACGTGTCCTTCATCGCCTGCGTGGTCTTGCCGCCGAACAATGCTGCATCTCCTCGGGAGCGTATACGGGCAAATCCTTCATCATCTACACCACGTTCGTAAATGTTCTGCGATAGCTCTTTCTCCGACTCACGCAACCGATCTCGAGCCTCGAAGCGGGCTTGTAAGCGCATTCGGTCCTCGATCAACTCTTGCTTGCGCGTTTGGAGCGCGAAGTAACTCTGAGCAAATGCGATCGCTTGTTTACGCGGGTCACCATTTTGGGCAATCAAGTAACAGGCATAACGAGTGAGCATGAAATCTTCGACAGGACGCTGACCACCTTTGCCCACCTCGATCATTTTCGTGACGTCACGAAAATGATCAGAAGCCTCCACTCCAGTAGCTTCACAGGAGGCTATAGCACGCCTGATGGCGGTCAAAAAATTATCCCAGCGCGCGTAACCCAAGGGAGCTTGCAACTCGCGGGCGAACCAGAATTCGATGCTTTCATCAGGCACGCGATGTACCAGCGCGTCGAAACGCTGTTGCAGCAGTGGTAGTGATTGATTGTCCATGGTAAATCCCGGGGCAGTCAGAGGACGTCGATCTCGAAAGCTTTACGACCGCATAGCCTCAAATGTGTGACAAAAAAACCGCGAACATTACGGCTTTCCTATTTTCAGCGTGCGGTCTTTTCCAGCTTCCAGCCCAGCGCATCCAATGCGTCACAGCCCTCCTGTATCAGTATGTGTGCAGCATTGGCGAAATGTTCCAAATCGTGACCCTCAGCATCTTTCACGCACAGGCAGGTGATGCTGTTGAGCAGATTGCGCGCAGCTTTGATTCGGTGAATGGCGGTTTCGAGAAGATCGGAAGCTCGAGCTTCAGTGTCGATGTACAGCGTGCTCCCGACGCTGAAGTTGCTTTGAAGCGGGTGGAATTGGGACATGGCTTGAATTCCGTCTGAAAGATGAAACTCCCACCCTTTTCGCGGCTAATCGAATGGGGTGGCAGCTGTACGCGGGTTAGCCGACCGGTCAGAGGAACCCGGCACACCCGAAGGTGTCCCACGCACAGCCACCATAGACATATGTCAGGCAGCAAAACGCGCCGCGATTATACGGGCGCTCGTGCATTCCTCTCAAACGACCGGCTAAGGTCCGTCACCGATTCGTCGGCGACTGGCGAACTGTACCGAGGCCCCAAGCGAAGTAAAACCCGGTTTTCGGGTCTCAGACCCGTCCTACACAATTCTCGGACCAGACCTCATGCCTTGAGTTTTTTCGCAATGCAGCGGATCTGAACTCATTCTTGCATGCACAAAAAAGCCGACATCGCTGTCGGCTTTTTTGTCGGTCACTGCTTGGGCGGTTCAGCCGGTTTGGCCGGCTCACCCGGCTTCGGTGCCGGATCATCGAACAGATTCAGACGCTCGCGCAGTTCGTGCGCCGGCAGCGGTTCCTTGTCCGCCGGCAACGCGTTCGGGTCGACCGGTGCAGCCGGTGTGGCTCCCGGCGCAGTCGAACCTTGCGGTGCATCAGGAGCAGGTTCAGCACCTTGCGAACCTTCGATGGCACGCTGTGCTTTCTTGGTCAGCACCACGATGTCGATACGGCGGTTCACCGGGTTGAACGGATGCTCGCGATCGAACAGGGCCGACGAGGCATAACCGACCACGCGCGCCACCTGCGCATCCGGATAGCTGCCCGCCACCAGCGCACGCCGTGCGGCGTTGGCACGGTTGGCAGACAATTCCCAGTTACCGAAATCACCGGTGCCGGTGTATGGCTTGGCATCGGTGTGGCCGCTGATACTGATCTTGTTCGGCACCGCCTTGATGGTGTCGGCCATGGCCAGCAGGATGTCTTCGAAATACGGCTTCAAGCGTGCTGAACCTGAATCGAACATCGGGCGGTTTTCCGCGTCCATGATCTGGATTCGCAGGCCGTCCGGCGTGATTTCGAACAGGATCTGATCCTTGAACTTCTGCATCTGCGGGTTTTCTTCGACCTTGTTCTGCAGTTCTTGCAGCAACAGCTCGAGGCGCTCTTTTTCGACCTGCTCGGCCATGCCTTCGACCTGATCGGTATCGATGGTGACCTTGTCCGGCTGCGGCTGGGACTTCACCTCGGGGTTGAGAGTGTTTTCCGGTGCCAGGGTCGGCGTGCCGCCCAGATCGATGATGTAGGGCGTGCCACTTTCGGAAAAGCCGATCGGATCCTTGAAGTAACCGGCGATGGCAATTTTCTGTTCCGGCGTGGCGGTGGACAGCAGCCACAACACCAGGAAGAACGCCATCATCGCCGTGGCGAAGTCGGCGAAGGCGATTTTCCACGCGCCCCCGTGATGCCCGCCGGCGATGCGCTTGACGCGCTTGATGATTATCGGCTGGTTATTTTCCATGGCTTAACGACCGCGAACCGCTTGTTCCAGCTCGGCGAAGCTTGGACGATGCGCCGGATACAGGACCTTGCGCCCGAACTCCACGGCCAGCGATGGCGGCATGCCGGAAGCCGAAGCCACCAGCGAGGCCTTGATGGCTTCGTAGACGTTCAGCTCTTCCTTGGCATCATGGGCCAGGGAATGGGCCAGCGGGCCGAAGAAGCCGTAGGCGGCGAGAATACCGAAGAAGGTACCCACCAGTGCCGCACCTACGTGCAGGCCGATGGACTTCTGGTCGCCTTCACCCAGCGAAGCCATGGTCACCACGATACCCAGTACCGCCGCGACGATACCGAAACCGGGCATGGCGTCGGCGATGCCGTTCACCGCGTGGGACGGATGCTCCAGGTCTTCCTTGAGGCTGAACAATTCCATGTCGAACAGGCCTTCCAGCTCGTGCGGCGCCATGTTGCCGGAAGACATGATGCGCAGGTAATCGCAGATGAACGCGGTCATGCGCTCGTCCTTGAGTACCGTCGGGTACTTCGCGAAGATCGGACTCGCAGCGGCATCTTCGATGTCGCCTTCGATGGCCATCATGCCTTCGCGGCGGCTCTTGTTGAGGATCTCGTAGATCAGGCCCAGCACTTCAAGGTAGAAGGCGTGGTTGAAACGTGAACTGAACATGCTCAGGGACTTCTTGAGCACGTGCATCGTCATGTAGCCGGGGTTGGCCTGCAAGAAGGCGCCGAGGGCAGCACCGCCAATGATCATGACCTCGAAAGGTTGTATCAGGGCGGCAATCTTGCCGTGGGAAAGCACGTATCCGCCGAGCACGCTCGCGAATACGACGATGATGCCGATAATTTTAGCCATAGGTTAGGAGAGCACTTACTGAGTCGGGTTCAAGGTCATATTCGGAAGTTAAAAAATCTCTTCTTCTACTTATCGGCAAAACTGCGCCAGACTATAGCCCGTTCAGGCGAAAAGCTAATTTGACCCCATCCGGGCACAGGTAATGTTGACGATGATCGCCTCCCACCATGGTTAACGAAACGAACGTTCCAACGCCAAAACCAACGACCCTCGAAGGCTGGGTCAAGCTGCTCGATGGCGTACGTCTTCCCGTCCCGCAAGCCAGCCATGACCGTGTCTGCAAAGCCATCCGCGACAATCGCAGCTCGCTGCGCGACATCGCCGACCTCATGCAAGGCAGCCCGGCCCTGGCCTTGAGCGTGATTCGCGAAGCCAACCGGCATACCCATGGCAGCATGACCGAGCCTGCGGAAAACCTTGAAATTGCAATCAACCGCCTCGGTTTGACGCGCACCGAAGAACTGCTCGCGCGGCTACCCGCCGAACCCGAGCTCGAGATTCCCAAAGCCCTGCGTCAGTTGCAGATGATCAGCCAGCACGCCACGCAACAGGCCAACGGTTTTTTTGCCAGTCGCCTGGCGCGCCTGTGGCAGGACATCCACTGGGGCAGCCTGCTGTTTCTTTCGCCCCTGTGGCCGCTGGCACTGACCCATCCGAAACTGCTCGAAGACTGGGAGCTGCGGGTCATCCATAAAGGCGAGTCGGCACGCAAAGTCGAGCAGCAACTGTTTGGCGTACGCCTGCTGGATATCGGCCAGGCGCTGGTGGAGGTCTGGCGCTTGCCGATCTGGGTGCAGCAAGGCTATCGATTGCTGCTCACCGAGCAGCGGGAACTGGTGAAAGTCCTGCGCATCGCCCGTGACAGCGACCATCCACTGCGCCAGCAGAATCGCCTCGATGACGATCCGACCCTGCGCCGCTGGCTCAATCAACCGGCCAATACAGTGCTGCTGGCCAATGGGCTGGCGCTGTCGGCGCAACACGCCTGGGACAGCCCCCACAGCGAGCGCTGGCAGTACCTGACCAGCCTTTACCTGCAAATGCCGATGGACGAACTGCAGCAGCAATTGCACCAGCAAGCCGCCAACAGTGCACGCCAACACGCCATGCCCGACCTCTGGCACCCCGCCGAGTCGCTGATCTGGCCGTGGGGCATGAACCGTGTCCACGCAGGCTTGCTGCCGGCAGCGGCACCTACCGCCGAAGACCTGGCGAAGTGGCGCAAGCAATGCGCCGAGTTGCTGGTCGAGCCGAGCCGTTTCACCAACGCCATGCACTTGACCATCGCCGCCCGGGACGCCCTCGTGGCCTGCGGCATGCGCCGGGTGATGATCCTGATGGCCGACCGCACCCACGCCAACCTGCGCGTGCACCAGACGGCTGGCCTGCCGAAGGAAGCGGCCGGGTTGAATTTCGTGGCCAGCCAGAGCAACGTGTTGCAACGCCTGCTCGCGCAGCAGGCCCAGGTGCGCCTGACGCCTGCCAACAACGCGCAATTCTCGGCCATGTTGCCCAATAGCCTGCGCTCGCAGTTCAGCGGTGAACACTTGCTGCTGCGTTCGCTGATCAACAATGGCCGGGTGATCATGATCGTCGTGGCGGATCAAGGCGGCGGGCCGTTTTCGGAAATTTCCGTACAGGCCTTCGGCAAAACCGCACAGTGCATCGAGAAAGCCCTGCACAGCTTTAGCCACCGTGGCCAATAAGCTGCGTTACAATCCTCCCTTTTGTGCTCTGGAGACCTCACATGTCTGACTTCTCTGGCTTGCCGCTGGTGATCGAGCCGAGCGACTTGCTCCCTCGCCTCGACGCCCGCGAACTGATTCTGGTGGACTTGACCAGTGCCGCCCGCTACACCGAAGGGCACATTCCCGGCGCGCGCTTTGTCGATCCAAAGCGTACGCAGCTCGGCCAGGCCCCCGCCCCGGGGCTGATGCCCCCGCAGGCAGCACTCGAAACGCTGTTTGGTGAGCTGGGGCACAACCCCGATGCGGTCTACGTGGTGTATGACGACGAAGGCGGCGGTTGGGCCGGACGCTTCATCTGGCTGCTGGATGTCATCGGCCACAGCAAGTACCACTATATAGATGGCGGCCTGCCGGCCTGGCTGGCGGAAGGTTCGCCCATGTCGATCCAGGTCCCGCCACCGGTGGGCGGCCCGGTTCCACTGACCTTGCACGATGAACCCACCGCCACCCGCGAATACCTGCAAAGCCGTCTCGGCGCCGCCGACCTGGCAATCTGGGATGCGCGCGGGCCGCTGGAGTACTCCGGCGAGAAAGTCCTGGCAGCCAAGGGCGGACACATTCCCGGCGCGATCAATTTCGAATGGACCGCTGGCATGGATCGGGCACGCCAGCTGCGCATCCGCACCGACATGCCGCAGATCCTCGAACAACTCGGGATCAGCAAAGACAAAGAAGTGATTACCCACTGCCAGACACATCATCGTTCTGGTTTCACCTATCTGGTGGCCAAGGCTCTCGGTTATCCGCGGGTGAAAGGCTACGCCGGCTCCTGGGGCGAATGGGGCAATCATCCCGATACCCCGGTAGAAATTTAAGATTTTTAAGGACCGTTAATGAACAAGCGTCTGTTTCTCCTCGGCCAGTACCTGCTGCCCCACAACTTGCTCTCGCGACTGGCCGGCTGCATCGCCGAATGCCGCTTGCGCTGGTTCAAGAATGCCTTTACCGCCTGGTTCGCCAAGCGTTATCAGGTGGACATGTCCCAGGCGCTGGTCGAAGACCTGACCGCCTATGAGCACTTCAACGCGTTCTTCACCCGCGCACTGAAAGACGGCGCCCGTCCGCTGGACGAAACCCCGGGCGCGATCCTCAGCCCCGCCGACGGCGCGATCAGCCAGCTCGGCCCGATCGAGCACGGCCGCGTGTTCCAGGCCAAGGGCCACAGCTTCAGCGTGCTGGAACTGTTGGGTGGCGATGCGGCAAACGCTGCGCCGTTCATGGGTGGCGACTTCGCGACCATCTACCTGTCGCCGAAGGACTACCACCGCGTGCACATGCCCCTGGCCGGCACCCTGCGCGAGATGGTCTACATCCCGGGCCGTCTGTTCTCGGTCAACCAGACCACTGCTGAAAACGTTCCGGAATTGTTTGCCCGCAACGAGCGCGTGGCGTGCATTTTCGACACCGAACGCGGCCCGATGGCTGTGGTACTGGTGGGTGCGATGATTGTGGCTTCGATTGAAACCGTGTGGGCCGGTCTGGTGACACCGCCGAAGCGCGAGCTGAAAACCTTCCGTTACGACGAAGCCGCACGCGCGCCGATCCACCTGGAAAAAGGTGCGGAACTGGGTCGCTTCAAACTGGGTTCGACCGCCGTCGTGCTGTTCGGGCCGGATCAGGTGAAGTGGGCTGAAGAAATGACCGCTGGTACAGCGGTGCAGATGGGCCAGGGCATGGGCGCACCGAAGGCCTGATAGAGACCGCCACTGTAGGAGCGAGCCTGCTCGCGATGAACCATAGAGCGACGCGGGCATTCAGAAAGCCCGCGTATTCGTTGACGACCATCGCGAGCGAGCTCGCTCCTACAGTTGTTTTGCGGTGTTACAGCTGGCCGTCGCGATCGCGGAAACCCAGCAGGTAGAGCACACCATCCAGCCCCAAGGTGGAAATCGCCTGCTTGGCCGACTGCTTGACCAGCGGCTTGGCCCGGAACGCCACGCCCAACCCGGCAATCGCCAGCATCGGCAAGTCATTCGCACCATCGCCGACCGCAATGGTCTGCTCCAGGCGCAAGCCTTCCTTGTGTGCCAGTTCCTTCAGCAAATCCGCCTTGCGCTGTGCATCGACAATCGGTTCGACCGCCACGCCGGTGACTTTGCCGTCGACCACTTCAAGTTCGTTGGCGAACACGTAGTCGATACCCAGTTTGGCCTGCAACTGCTTGGCGAAGTAGGTGAAGCCGCCCGACAGAATCGCGGTCTTGTAGCCCAGGCGCTTGAGTTCGGCGAACAGGGTTTCTGCGCCTTCGGTCAGGCGCAGCGAGGCACCGATGGAGTCCAGCACATTGACGTCCAGACCTTTGAGCAAGGCCAGGCGCTCCTTGAAGCTGGCGCGAAAATCCAGCTCACCGGCCATTGCCCGCTCGGTGATTTCCGACACTTTGTCGCCGACGCCAGCCGCCTTGGCCAGCTCATCGATCACTTCGGCTTCGATCAGCGTTGAATCCATGTCGAACACCGCCAGGCGACGGTTGCGACGGAACAGCGAATCTTCCTGGAAGGCGATGTCGACGTTCAGTTCCTGGGCGACGCTGAGGAATTCGGCACGCAGCGCCTGCGGATCAGCCGCCTCGCCACGCACGGAAAACTCGATGCAGCCCTTGCCCTTGTCGGCCGGGGTGTCCAGCGGCATGCGCCCGGACAGGCGATCGATGTGGTCAATATTCAGGCCATATTTGGCGGTGATCGAGCTCACGGCCTGCAACTGCCCGGCTGTCACCTTGCGGGTCAACAGGGTCACAATGTGGCGCTTTTTGCCCTGATTGCCGACCCACTGCTGGTAATCCTGTTCGGACACCGGCGTGAAACGCACTTGTTGATCGAGTTCATAGCCCTTGAACAAGATGTCCTTAAGCACGGACTTGCCTTGCTCGGTGTCGGGAATTTCAACCAGGATGCCGAACGACAAGGTGTCGTGGATCACCGCCTGACCGATGTCGAGAATGTTCACACCACCCTGGGCCAGAACGCCGGTAATGGCCGCAGTCAGACCCGGACGGTCGACTCCCGTGATGTTTATCAGGACGATTTCGCGCAAGGCGCACCCCCGCAAGTGGAAAAAAACCGCATTCTACCCACTTTCAGTGACCATCGGGCACCGTGAGCGCTTTGACGGTCTAGGGCCTGTCGCTATACTGCGCGTCAACTTCACGGACAAAAGAGCCGAGCTCAAGTGAACCGGCCCACGCCAGTAAAAACCGACAACTTCTTCCTGCTGATCTTCCGGGCACTGCGCCACCGCCGTGTACCGATTGCATTGCGCATCGCCAGCCATAACGTGATCCTGGTCGCCCTGGCTCTGGTCATCTATGCCGGTGTGATGGGCCTGCAGTTCAAGCAGGCCATGCACGAGCAGGCGGATGCGCTGGGCGAAAGCCTGACCACGCAGACGGCCACCTCGGCCACCGAGCTGTTGGTGTCCAACGACATCCTCAGCCTCAACGTGCTGCTCAACAACCTGACCAAGAACAAGCTGGTGGCCCACGCCGCCATCTACAGCCCGGACAACCGCATCCTCGCCGAATCCGGCCAACGCCCCAAGCATGGCCTGCTGGGCGAAGCCGAGGGCATGTACCAAAGCAAGATCACCTTCCAGGACGTGACTGCCGGGCAATTGCGCATCAGCCTGGACATGGACCAGTTCCAGCAGCCGATGACCATCAGCCTGCAAAGCATGGGCATTCTGAGTGCAATCCTGCTGGCCCTGTCCTTGGCCCTGAGCCTGCGCATGGGGCGTTATCTCTCCACGCCGCTGCTGCAATTGCGGGTGTGGCTGCGCAATATCGATGAGTTCACCCCGGCCACCGACCGCCAGGACGAAATCGGCGACCTGGCGCGCCAGCTGCACGCCAACTTCGCCCCGGAACCCGCCCCTGTGCCAGAACCGGAACCGGAGTTCGACGACATGGATGACGAGGCCGACCCGGCCTTCGAAGTCCGTAACCTGCGCGATCCGAGTTTCGACGAGAGCCGCCCGGTAGCGGCGCTCAAACCAGCGCCACGACAGATCGTCAGCACCGTTGAAGACGACGATGACGAAGACCCGTTCGCCGATCTGCGCGACGAGTCGCTGGACAGCACCCCTCAACCGGTGATTCGCAAAGCCACGCCGAGCGTACCGCAACACAGCGCGGTGCTGGCGGTGCAACTGGGCTCCCAGGAGCAACTGCGGCGCCTGCCGCGGGCGCGTCTTGAAGAACTGCTCGAGCGCTATCGCGATTGCCTCGACCAGGCAGCTTCCCTGTATCAGGGCGAAGTAGAGACCCTGAACGATGGCAGCACGCTGATGCTGTTCCACACCGAAGACAGCGGCGACGATTACCTGACCAACGCCATTTGCTGTGGCGAGCTGCTGCGGGCCCTGGGCCACCAGTTGCAGATCGAAGTCGCGGACAGTGGCATCACCCTGCAATTGCAGCTGGGGCTGACCCTGGGCGACGAACTGTTTGGCCTGAGCCAGATCGACTTGCTGCTGACCGACCCTGCCCAGGACGCCCTGGCCCTGTCGCAACACAGCCGCAACCTGCTGCTGGTGGAGCGCAAGATCAGTGACGACGTGTTGATTCGCCAGCGCGCGCGGATCCGCCCGATCGCCAGCCCTGAAGGTGCGTGCTGCGTGGAACGGTTGATGGAGCCGTATCCGTCGATGCTTGAACGGCAACTGGCGCGGATGCATGAGCGTCGAGCTTAAGCCTTAACCTCGATATGAAGAAGCCCGCAGATGAGTGATCGTCTGCGGGCTTTTTTGTTGCCTGTTCTGGCCTCATCGCGAGCAAGCTCGCTCCCACACTTGATCCGGGTTAGCCCAAGGGGGTGCTCACTGAAGATCCCCTGTGGGAGCGAGCTTGCTCGCGATGAGGCCAGAACAGGCGCTAGATATCTCCAACCTGTAAAAACAACAAAGCCCGCATCAATGCGGGCTTTGTATGGATTCAGTCCACACTTAGAAGCGGAACACTTCCATATCCGTACGAATAGGCGCGGCCATCGGGATCTTCGGCTGCTTTTCCTGTTCTACCGCAGGTGCTGCCGCCTTGGCTGCCGGCTTGCGTGGGGCTTCGGCGATCGGAGGCTGATTGGCCAAAGGCTTGAGCGCCACCGACAGTTGTTCGGCCAGGCGTTGCAACAACACACCCTGTGCCTGGACCTGAGCCGCCGTGGTGCCGGCATGCTGTTCCTGCAAATGGATGATGCGGTTGTCGCGGACCTGCCCGCGACGGTCGATCAGGCGCCATTGCGCGTCGAGGATCGCCGGTTGTTTTTCACCCGAATCCAGGCGCGTGATGGTCAGCAGTACCTGAACATCCGGGGTGAAGCCCAATGTCGCCGGGGCCAGCACTACGCGCTGACTGTCCAGGCGACCCGCGACCTGGCGCAGCAGCAGCTGATCGATATCCGACGAAAGGCTGCCAGCCCAACGACCGTCGGTCGAGGCTTGCAAGCTGCCATCGGGCTGACGCTGCAACAGGGTTTCGCGTTGCAGGTAGTCGGCCACGGTGACCGGCCCCAACAATACCGCCATACCCGCGTTCTGTGCGGGCTGAACCGGACTACCAGCGTCCAGTTGATACAACGACACCGGCTGGTGAACGCTGCAACCCGCCAGGCCAAGAACGCCGGCGAGCAAAAGAATAAAAGGAAGGCGCAGAGCAGTCATCGTCCCATCCAGGTGGTCGCTAAAAGGCTGACCACAGTGAAAATACTCAATAAATATGAAGAACGCGCGGCAACGCCGGCGCTTGAAAGGCCATATCATCCGTGAATATGCGTTCCGACTCCAGCGTAAAGCGCCGAACTACGGGTTAATTCGTAGTTCGGCGCTTCCAGGGGGCGTTCTCGCCTAGTTTCACCACCGCGTTGTCGCCTTAAAGCGGGCCAGGCAAGGCGGAGGCCGCAGGTAATGGTTGCTCCCTTTCCAAGGCCTCCAACGCAGCCTGGCCCGCTTTAAGGCACAACCCGAAGGGCCGGGCCTGCTGTTGTGCAGGGCTGTGTTGCTCGAAGCTTATTTGGAATGACCAAACCTCGCTTCTCGCGCCTTGCCCTGCTCAACAGCAGACCCGGCGCGGTGGTGAAACTAGTCGAGAACGCCCCCAGGTCGCCTAATTGAGGTTTTCGACGAGCAGCGCGTCTACCCTCTGGAAGCCACGCGGCAACTTGTTGCCACGACGACCACGTTCACCCTTGTAGTGTTCAAGATCGTCCGCTTTCAGTGACAAGGTACGTTTCCCGGCCTGCAACACCAGTGTTGCACCGTCCGGCAATACGGCGATGTCCGTCACATACTCTTCGCGACTGGCCACTCGCTCACCGGGAATCCCGATGATCTTATTGCCTTTGCCTTTACCTAATTGTGGCAGGTCGCTGATTTTGAAGATCAGCAGGCGACCTTCGGTCGTCACCGACGCCAGCCAGTTCTGCTCACGATCGGCCACAGGGCGTGGCAGCATGACCTTGGCGTTGTTCGGCAGGCTCAACAGGGCCTTGCCTGCCTTGTTCTTGGCCTGCAGGTCTTCACCCTTGACCACGAAGCCGTAGCCGGCGTCGGAGGCGATCACGTACAGCGCATCGTCTTCCGGCATCAGCACGCACTCGAAACTCGCCCCTGGCGGCGGCGTCAGGCGACCCGTCAGCGGCTCGCCCTGGCCACGGGCCGACGGCAAGGTGTGGGCGGCCACCGAATAACTGCGGCCCGTGGAGTCGATAAACACGGCAAACTGGTTGGAGCGCCCGGCTGCCAGTGCCTTGAAGCCGTCCCCGGCCTTGTAGGAAAGCCCGGTGGCGTCGATTTCGTGGCCTTTGGCGGAGCGAATCCAGCCTTTTTCCGACAGCACGACCGTCACTTTCTCGTTCGGCAGCAGATCGTGCTCGGTCAGGGCCTTGGCTTCGGCGCGCTCGACAATAGGCGACCGGCGGTCATCACCGTAGGTTTCAGCGTCCTTGATCAGTTCGCTGCGCACCAGTTTTTTCAACTTGGCTTCGCTGCTCAGCAGGGCTTGCAGCTTGGCTTGTTCCTTGAGCAGTTCATCCTGCTCGGCACGCAGTTTCATCTCTTCCAGTCGCGCCAACTGACGCAGACGGGTGTCGAGGATGTAGTCGGCCTGGATTTCGCTGAGGGCGAAGCGCTCGATCAGCGCGGCTTTCGGCTGCTCCTCGGTACGGATGATGTGGATCACTTCATCCAGGTTGAGGTAGGCAATCAGCAAACCGTCCAACAGATGCAGACGACGCTCGACCTTGTCGAGGCGGAATTGCAGGCGACGACGCACGGTCTGCACCCGGAACTCCAGCCATTCGACCAGCAGCGCCCGCAGGTTTTTCAGCTGCGGCTTACCGTCCAGGCCAATGATGTTGATGTTGACCCGGTAGCTCGACTCCAGCTCGGTGCTGGCGAACAGGTGCTGCATCAGCGCATCGTGGTCGAAGTTTTTCCGTGCGCCCGGAATGATCACGATCCGGCACGGGTTTTCATGGTCGGATTCGTCACGCAGGTCGGCAATTTGCGGCGCCTTGGACGGCTTGGCCTGCATCATCGCGGCGATCTGCTCCAGCACCTTGGCGCCCGAGACCTGATGCGGCAGCGCGGTGACGATGATGTCGCCGTCTTCGATGTGATACACGGCGCGCATGCGCACAGAACCGCGACCGGTTTCGTAGATTTTCAGCAGGTCGGCGCGCGGGGTGATGATTTCCGCTTCGGTCGGGTAGTCCGGGCCCTGGATGTGTTCACAGAGCTGTTCGACCGTGGCCTTGGGCTCATCGAGCAAACGCACGCACGCCGTGGCGACTTCCCGCAGGTTGTGCGGCGGCACGTCGGTGGCCATGCCCACGGCGATACCGGTGGTGCCGTTGAGCAGGATGTTCGGCAGGCGGGCCGGCAACACCAGCGGCTCGTCCAGCGTACCGTCGAAGTTCGGGCCCCAATCCGCCGTGCCCTGGCCCAGTTCGCTGAGCAGCACTTCGGAATAACGCGACAGCCGCGCTTCGGTGTAACGCATGGCGGCGAAGGACTTGGGATCATCCGGCGCACCCCAGTTGCCCTGGCCGTCGACCAGCGTATAGCGATAGCTGAACGGCTGGGCCATCAGCACCATGGCTTCGTAGCAGGCCGAGTCGCCGTGGGGGTGGAATTTACCGAGCACGTCACCGACGGTACGCGCCGACTTCTTGTGCTTGGAATCAGCGTCCAGCCCCAGCTCGCTCATGGCGTAGACGATACGCCGCTGTACCGGTTTCAGGCCGTCGCCGATATGCGGCAGGGCACGGTCCATGATCACGTACATGGAGTAGTTGAGGTAGGCATTTTCGGTGAAGTCAGCCAGTGACCGGCGTTCTACACCGTCCAGGCTGAGATCAAGGGAGTCGCTCATGCGGGCCTCATCGGTTCGTTGTCTGGCGCAGCAGCATGGTGCCACCGCGCTGGGTAAATTCAAGTTTGTTCAGTGCGCTCATGCCGAGCAACACTTGATCGCCATGCAGCCCCGGGGCCACCAGTGCGCGTACATCCCGCAGCACGATGTCGCCCAGTTGCAGGCGTTCAATACGGGTGCGATAGCCCTGGCTCAGGCCATTGGCCGTGCTCAGGGTCACGCCGAATCCTTCTTCGAGCTTCAAACGCTTGGCAAGGTCCGCCGGAATCGACACATCGGTCGCCCCGGTATCGAGCATGAAGTCCACCGGATGGCCGTTGATCTGACCGCTGGCGACAAAATGCCCCTGCGCATTGCTCACCAGTTTCACCTCAATGAAACCCTCGCCCTGCTCCGAGCTGACCACCACGTTCGGATTTTGCTGACGCGCTTCCCACTGGCCGAAAAAACGCGTGGCCAGAAACAACGCGGCACACCAGGCCAGTACCATAAACACCCGGCCGATGCGCTGCCCCGGGCTTCGTTGCCTCATGACTTGGCACTCCAGCCACCTTCCGGTGCAGCAAAACGCCAGACCACCGGACGGACTTCGCCATCGGCGCGAGCACCGTTGTTGTTATCGATACCGATCCAGACACCGTCAGCTTCCACTACCAGCGCTTCCGCGAGGCCATAACCCTGTGGATAACGCCGATTTTCCTGCAATGCCTCTTCGGCAAACGACCAGCAACGCTCGACTTTGGCGGTCAGCGCGTCTCGGCGGCAGATCTCGAACGCTTTGCGCTCCAGGGTAAACAGCTTGCCGTTGAACAATGATAGATCGGCAAAATCCCGAGACATCGCTCTGGCGTTGGGAAACTGTGCGGGTTGCATTTCTTTCCCGGCTTCACTCAGCAGCACACATCCACCATCACAGTCCCACACGGATTGCTTACGCTTGATCAGCAGCAACCCGCGGCTCTCGCGCTCCGCGGCCAACCACAACTGGTCACCTTCAGGATTGATCGCCAAGCCTTCGAATAGTGCATTGAAGCGCAACAGCATGCCTCTGGCCCGGGCTTCACGCACCATGAGCGGCGAAATCTTCAGCCAGGAAGTCGGCCCGGTTGGCGGTATTTGCAACACCGCTGCATGGGATTCGCTG
Source organism: Pseudomonas sp. GW823-FHT06E10 (assembly GCF_058794995.1). Lineage (NCBI taxonomy): Bacteria > Pseudomonadati > Pseudomonadota > Gammaproteobacteria > Pseudomonadales > Pseudomonadaceae > Pseudomonas > Pseudomonas sp. GW823-FHT06E10. Next base: position 187,145 of record NZ_JBXAHJ010000005.1, read on the forward strand.
ACCACGTAACGATTGCCGGCTCGGTCACAGGTGATGCCTTCGAAATCCAGATTGCCGCCACGCACGAACGAAGCGGCCCAGGTCCGCGAACGCAATCCCCAGGGCAACCCGCTGTCAGGTACTTCAGGTACGCCGATGCCCACGGCCTCTGCGCGCCAGACGTTGGCCTGGGTATCGAGACGATAGATCTGATCATCGTCACGGTCGGAGACCGTCCACAGCTCCTTGCCGCACTGGGCCAGCCCGGACAGGTTGCCGCCGCGCATGCCATCGACGGCATGCTCGGACAACAGACGCAGTTGCGGTGTCGGTTCGCCAGACACCGTCATTGAGGTCAGCAGCAACGCACACGCCAGGGCAAAGCCCAAGCGCATCAGCCCAGCACCTCGGCCAGGTTGCCCTTGGACTCCAGCCAGGTCTTGCGGTCACCGGCACGCTTCTTCGCCAGCAGCATGTCCATCATCTCCGAGGTAGCCTCGAAATCCTCCAGGGTCAACTGCACCAGACGCCGGGTGTTCGGGTCCATGGTGGTCTCGCGCAACTGCGGCGGGTTCATTTCGCCCAGACCCTTGAATCGGGTGACCTGCGGCTTGCCGCGCTTCTTCTCGGCCACCAGGCGATCGAGAATCCCGTCGCGCTCGGCTTCATCGAGGGCGTAGTAGATCTCTTTGCCCAGGTCGATGCGGTACAACGGCGGCATCGCGACGTAAACGTGACCGGCATCGACCAACGGGCGGAAATGCTGGACGAACAAGGCGCACAGCAAGGTCGCGATGTGCAGACCGTCGGAGTCGGCGTCGGCGAGGATGCAGATCTTGCCGTAGCGCAGCTGGCTCATGTCCGCCGCGCCCGGATCGACACCGATGGCCACGGCGATGTTGTGCACTTCCTGGCTGGCCAGCACTTCGCTGCCGTCGACTTCCCAGGTATTGAGGATCTTGCCGCGCAACGGCAGGATCGCCTGGAACTCCTTGTCCCGCGCCTGCTTGGCCGAACCGCCGGCGGAATCACCTTCCACCAGGAACAGCTCGGAACGCATCGGGTCCTGTCCGGCACAGTCGGCCAGTTTGCCCGGCAGCGCCGGGCCTTGGGTAACGCGTTTGCGCTCGACCTTCTTGCTGGCCTTGAGGCGACGGCCGGCGTTGTTAATCGCCAGTTCCGCCAGCAGCATGCCGGTTTCCGGGTTGGCATTGAGCCACAGGCTGAACGCATCCTTGACCACACCGGAGACGAACGCCGCCGCTTCACGGGACGACAGGCGCTCCTTGGTCTGCCCGGAGAATTGCGGTTCCTGCATCTTCATCGACAGAACGAAGGCGATGCGTTCCCAGACGTCTTCCGGTGCCAGCTTCACGCCGCGCGGCAGCAGGCTGCGGAATTCGCAGAACTCGCGCATGGCGTCGAGCAGGCCCTGACGCAGACCGTTGACATGGGTACCGCCCTGGGCCGTCGGGATCAGGTTGACGTAGCTTTCCTGCACCGCATCGCCGCCTTCCGGCAGCCACAGCAGCGCCCAATCCACGGCTTCCTTGTTACCGGCAAAAGCGCCGCAGAACGGTTCGTTCGGCAGGCGCTCGAATTCGCTGACCGCGTCCACCAGATAGGAACGCAGGCCGTCTTCGTAATGCCATTCGACTTTTTCGCCGGTGGCCTTGTCTTCAAAACTGACCAGCAGGCCCGGGCACAGAACGGCCTTGGCCTTGAGCACGTGCTTGAGGCGGCTGATGGAGAATTTTGGTGAGTCGAAGTATTTCGGGTCCGGCGCAAAGAACACGCTGGTCCCGGTATTGCGCTTGCCGACAGTACCGACGACTTCAAGCTCGGTGGCCTTGTAGCCATCCTTGAAGGTCATCTGGTATTCGTTGCCGTCACGTTTTACACGCACCCGCACTTCGGTGGACAAGGCGTTGACCACGGAAATACCCACCCCGTGCAAGCCGCCGGAGAACTGGTAGTTCTTGTTGGAAAACTTGCCACCGGCATGCAGCTTGGTGAGGATCAACTCGACGCCCGAAACACCTTCCTCGGGGTGAATGTCCACCGGCATGCCTCGGCCGTCATCGCTGACCTCCAGGGAATGGTCGGCATGCAGGATCACCTGCACCGATGTGGCATGCCCGGCCAAGGCTTCGTCGACACTGTTGTCGATGACTTCCTGGGCAAGGTGGTTCGGCCGACTGGTGTCGGTGTACATGCCGGGGCGTTTGCGCACCGGGTCGAGGCCCGAGAGGACTTCGATGGCGTCTGCGTTATAAGAGCTAGCGCTGGGAGTGGCCATGGGGTCTCGTCGTCAGTGTTCGGTGAAAAAAGAATTCATGGGGCTATCGCTCACAGTGCGGTGAAATCGATTGCCTGATACAAATCGGCGCCAATGCCGGCAAAACTCAACATGGCCGGCAATTGCCCGGCAAAACCCTGGAAACTGTGGTCGCCGCCGGCCTGGATACGCAAGGCGCATGCCCGGTAATACTGCTGGGCGAGGCGATAGTCCAGCGTTTCGTCTGCCGTCTGCAACCATACCTGATAACGCTGTGGATCCCGGGGCGCCGGCACTTCCAGTTCGGCCAGGGCCACCACGTGGTCGTGGGTCATTTCCCAGGTCTCTTCGGTATACAGGTTTTTCTGCGTCCCCAGAAAGCCGTCGAACATCCGGTGCGGGCTGACGGCAGGGTTGATCAACAGGGCTTTCAAGCCATGGCGCTCGGAAAGGTGAGTGGCATAGTAGCCGCCGAGCGAGCTGCCGACCAGCAGTGGCCGCCCCAGCTCGGCAATCGCCTGCTCCAGCTGCTCGATAGCCTGGCGCGGGTGATGGTGCAATGCCGGAACGCGCAAGTGTTCGCTCAGGCCCAGACGCTCCATCACCTCGACCAACTGACAGGCCTTCTTCGACAACGGCGAGCTGTTGAAGCCGTGGATATAAAGGATCGAACCGGACATTTGAGCTCCCTGTGCGTCGGCTAAAGAGGCAGAGTTTACTGTAGGAGCGCGCTTGCTCGCGATGGGCGTCAACGATAACGGTGAAAACCTGGCGCCCCGCGGCGCTCTCAGGCTTTTCGCGAGCAGGCTCGCTCCTGCAAGGGATTTATGAACAACGCAGATCCAATGTGGGAGCGAGCTTGCTCGCGATGGTCGTCAACGATAACGGTGCAAACCTGACGCCCCGCGGCGCTCTCAGGCTAATCGCGAGCGAGCTCGCTCCTACAGGGGGGTCAGTAGCCGTTGGAACCGTAATCCACGGTGAAATCAAACCCGGTGACCCGCTCGACACCCGTTTCCAGCCGCCCATCGGGCAGCAACCGCAGCCAGCGATATCCTGGGGCCTGTTCCCCGACCTTGAAATCCTCACTGCCGGGCTCGAACTGGATGCAGGTCGAGGGCGAGGCGATCAAACGTACGCCGTTGCGCATCCGGTCGATTTCCTGGTGCACATGCCCCCACAACACCGCACGTACCTGCTCGAAGCGATCCAGCACGGCGAACAGCGCCTCGGGATTGCGCAAGCCTATCGGCTCCATCCATGCACAACCGATGGACACCGGGTGATGGTGGAAGCACACCAGATGATGGCGTTCCGGCGCTTCGCTCAATGAGCGGGCGAGCAACTGCAGCTGTTCATCCTGCAAATAACCCGGCACCGAGCCTGGCACCGCCGAATCGAGCAACGTGACCCGCCAGTTGCCGATATCCACCACCGGTTCGAGCAAAGCGCTCTGCACCGCCGCCTTGGCCATGATCTGCGGCTCATCGTGATTGCCGGGAATCCAGCGCGCCGGCGCATCGAGCTGACGCGTCATGTCGCGAAACTGTTGGTAGGACTCCAGCGTCCCGTCCTGGGACAGATCACCCGTGGCCAGGATCAAGTCAATCCGCGGCTGTTGCGCGCGCACCAGTTCGATGACCTTTTGCAGGCTGTCGCGGGTGTTCATGCCCAGCAACGCGCGGTCCGCTTCGGCAAACAGGTGACTGTCGGAGAGTTGCACCAGCAACGCCGGATCGGCGGTGGTCAATGTGGATACGCTCGGCAAGGCGTTCTCCCAGGGCGTGATCACGGGGATGGGTAAGTGCCGCAATTATGCTGGGGGATGACCGAAAGGGGAAACTGTTGAACCTGACACAGTTCACAACTGCGTTGCTCGTTTAACGGACAACTTCGTACTCATGCCCCAGCGCCAGGCAATGGCTCAGCCACTCGCCCAGAAACATGTTCAGCTGGGCCTTTTCGTCCGGCTGGTGCATCGAGGCGTTCGGGTAAGGATAGATGCCGCGAAAGCGTCGTGCATGTTCGGCGCTGACCACTTCGGCCATGCGCGCGTCGTGATAGACCTGCACTTCCAGTTGCGGCACCGGCAGCCAGGGTAGGCTGTGTTCCTGACGCACTTGCAGGGTCGTGGTGTAGGGGCAGGTCAGCAGGACTTCCAGGGCCAGCACACCGAGCATCTGGTCGCCATGGGTCACGGCGATGCGCCGCGCGGCGGGCTCGCTGCGCATGTCCGGCAGCAGTCGCATCAAGCGCGCGTAGTTCGCCTCGCAGGACGCTTGCAGCCCCACCAGGTCCACCCGATAGCGATCGCGCAGCTTGTTTACGACCATAACCCCCTCACTTCAACGCGGTTCAAAGCCAGCCATTGCAAGGCAATGATGCTCGCCGCGTTGGCAATACGCCCGTCGCGCACGGCTTGCAGGGCATCTTCGAAAGCCCAGACCGTGACGCGGATGTCTTCTGCCTCTTCCTCCAGCCCATGCAGGCCGCCAACCCCGGTAGTGTCGCAACGCCCCAGGTACAGATGCACGAATTCGTTGCTGCCGCCCGGCGATGGAAAGTATTTGGTCATCGGCCAGAGCGCCCCGATTTCAAGCCCAGCTTCCTCCTGCGCTTCGCGGTGAGCAACTGCTTCCGGCACTTCATCCTTGTCGATCAGACCAGCGACCAGTTCGATCAGCCACGGGTTGTCAGTCTTGCCCATGGCGCCGACGCGAAACTGCTCGATCAGCACCACTTCATCGCGTTGTGGATCGTAAGGCAGCATGCATACCGCGTCATGGCGAACGAACACTTCACGATTGATCTCGCGACTCATGCCCCCGGCGAACAATTCGTGGCGCAAGTGCACGCGTTCGAGTTTGTAGAAGCCCTCGTAGCACTTTTCGCGCCGCACGATATCAACGGCGGTCGGAATGGCGTTGGCAAAATCCGTCATGAGTATCCTCTTTTACTGCAAATCCTGTTCGAGGTTGCTTTTTTCCTGGGCCTCGACTTCGCGCCATCCTAACGCGCCCGTGACGTTTGATGCAGCCCCTTTCCCGTCAGCGGGATGGACGGTGAGGGCGAAACCCACTCTAATTAGCTTAGTGGCGAACTGACTGCTTTGTTGAGAGTCGAAGCCGGTAACTTTTTGCCTTCCCTGTTTCAGAAAGGACGCTCATGTCGCTTTTCAAAATCGCCTCCGTGGCCGCTATCGCCCTGACCCTGGGCGCTTGCGCGAGCCTGTTCCAGCCCAACTACCGGACGCCGCTGGAAACCACCCGCGACGCCTCCGAGCAACTCAAGCCCGGTTGCAGCAACCCGGATTGCCCCCTGGTCAACATCGACACCCTGCACTTCCCGGACGAACCTGCACTGGACGGCATCATCGAAAAGCGCCTGCTGCAAATGACCCGCACCTCGCCCAACGCGCCGGTCGCCCCGACCCTGGCGGCCTATCGCGAAGAGTTTTTGCGCACCGCCGGCCCGCGCTTCAGCAGCTATCTGCAGGCAAAGGTACGTGAGCAGCATGACGGCTTGGTGATCGTCGAATTGTCCAGCTACCTGGACACCGGCGGTGCCCATGGCACCCCAGGTCGAGGTTTCATCAACTATTCACGCCAACAGCATAAAGTGCTGACGCTGTCGGACATGCTGGTGCCAGGGCAGGAAGACGCGTTCTGGAAAGCCGCGCAAGTGGCGCACAACAGCTGGCTGATCAGCACCAAGCTCGATCAGGAACCGGAGTTCGTGAAGAGCTGGCCGTTCCAGACAACCCAGAACGTGGCGCTGACCTACGGCGGGGTAATCCTCAAATACGAAACCAGCACCATCGCGCCTTACGCGCTGGGCCATGTCGAACTGAAGATCCCCTACCCTCGCCTGAACGGCATCATCAAGCCCGAGCTGTTTCCCGGCCGTAACTGAAGGCCCGACCCAGCACTAGCTGGAGCAACCCTGCCACTACCAGTGCCGGCAGGGTTGCGCCGACATCCGGATACAGGTTGGCCAGCAAATGATAGGTGCTGACCCCGCCCAGCCAGGCGAGCAGCGCCGGCCAGCGCAACGCGGCTGACGCCACCAGGCCACTGCGTTTGCGCAGGATGAAGTGATCCACCAGCACCACGCCGAACAACGGCGCAAACACCGAACCGATCAGCAGCAGGAAGTTCTGGTACTGGGCCAACGGCGCCAGCAGGGCAATCAGCGTGCAGATAACGCCGATGGCCAACGCCAGGTGCTCGACTTTGGCGCGCAACAGAATCCCGCTGGACACCGCCGCCGAGTGAATATCGGCAAAGGCGTTTTCCGATTCATCCAAAAGAATCAGCAGCAGCGGAATCCCCAGGCCGGCGCCGGCCAGCGCCAGCAGCAAGGCATTGACTTCGCCGCTCGGCGCGAACGCCAGGGTATAGGCCACGCCCAGGCTCATCAGCCAGAAATTGCCGATGAAGAAACCGATGGCGGTGCCGCCGAAGACGTTTTTCGCCCGTTTGCCGAAGCGCGAGTAGTCGGCGATCAGCGGCAACCACGAGAGCGGCATGGCAATGGCGATGTCGAAACCCACGGCGAACGGCATCGAACCGTCACCGGCCTGGGCCCACAATGCGGCCAGGTCAGCCTTGGCGAACAGGTTCCAGGTCAGCCAGACACACGCGGCCAGCAGCAGCCAGATACCCCATTTGCGCAGGATCTGGCGCACGAAAGTCAGCGGACCGCTGACCGCGAGCAAGGTCGCAAGGGCACCGAAAAACAGCGTCCACAGCACGGGATTGGACAGCAGGCTACCTTCGTTGAAGGCCTTCGCGCCCAGCAGGCTGGCAGCATCGCGCATGACGATGATTTCGAACGAACCCCAGCCGATCAATTGCAGCAGGTTCAGTACCGCCGGCAGGCTTGCGCCTTTGGCGCCGAGGCTGAGCTTGAGCGCAGCCATCGACGACAGGCCGGTGTCGCTACCGATCACGCCGACCGCCGCCAGCAGCAGAACGCCGACCAGGGTGCCGAGAAAAATCGCCAGCAACGAACCGGACAGGCCAAGGCCTGGCGCGAGCAATGCACCAGTCTGCAGGACCATCAGGCCGATGCCGAGGGAGAACCACAGGGAAAACAGATCGCGGCCGCCGAATACACGCTTGTCGGTCGGCACCGCGATATCGGGGGAGTAAGTGCTGGGTTGAATGCTCAAGGGTGTTATCTCAGAGGGACATTTGTTGTTTGTATGATCGTCATCGCGAGCAAGCTCGCTCCCACAGGGGACTTGCGGCGCTCACAAATCCCTTGTGGGAGCGAGCTTGCTCGCGATGGCGGCGGTGAAAACACCGCCGACCTCAGCTCAGATCAAACTTTCTGATACAGCTGACTGCCTTCCTGCTTGAAGCGCTCGGCCTGTTCGGCCATGCCTTGGGCGACGTCCACGTCGACCGCTTCGATCCGCTGGTTGGCCGCATACTCGCGGACTTCCTGGGTGATCTTCATCGAGCAGAATTTTGGCCCGCACATGGAGCAGAAGTGCGCCACCTTGGCCGAATCCTTCGGCAGGGTTTCATCGTGATACGAACGCGCGGTGTCCGGATCGAGCCCCAGGTTGAACTGGTCTTCCCAACGGAATTCAAAACGCGCCTTGCTCAAGGCATTGTCGCGGATCTGTGCGCCCGGATGCCCCTTCGCCAGATCGGCGGCATGCGCGGCGATCTTATAGGTGATGATCCCGGTCTTCACGTCATCCTTGTTCGGCAGGCCCAGGTGCTCCTTCGGCGTCACGTAGCAGAGCATGGCGCAACCAAACCAGCCGATCATCGCCGCACCGATACCGGAGGTGATGTGGTCGTAGCCCGGCGCAATGTCGGTGGTCAGCGGGCCAAGGGTGTAGAACGGCGCCTCGTCGCAGCATTCGAGCTGCTTGTCCATGTTCTCTTTGATCAACTGCATCGGCACGTGGCCCGGGCCTTCGATCATGCACTGCACGTCGTGTTTCCAGGCAATCTTGGTCAGCTCGCCGAGGGTCTCCAGTTCGCCGAACTGCGCTTCGTCGTTAGCGTCGGCAATCGAGCCCGGACGCAGGCCATCGCCCAGCGAGAAGCTGACGTCGTAGGCCTTCATGATTTCGCAGATGTCTTCGAAATGGGTGTAGAGGAAGTTCTCTTTGTGGTGCGCCAGGCACCACTTGGCCATGATCGAACCGCCACGGGAAACGATACCGGTCACACGCTTGGCGGTCATCGGCACGTAGCGCAACAGCACCCCGGCGTGGATGGTGAAGTAGTCGACGCCCTGCTCGGCCTGCTCGATCAGCGTGTCGCGGAACAACTCCCAGGTCAGGTCTTCGGCCACGCCGCCGACTTTTTCCAGGGCCTGGTAGATCGGCACCGTACCGATCGGCACCGGCGAGTTACGGATGATCCACTCGCGGGTTTCGTGGATGTGCTTGCCCGTGGACAGGTCCATGACCGTGTCCGAACCCCAGCGAATGCCCCAGGTCAGTTTCGCCACTTCTTCTTCGATGGACGAACCCAGTGCACTGTTGCCGATGTTGCCGTTGATCTTCACCAGGAAGTTACGGCCGATGATCATCGGTTCCAGTTCGGTGTGGTTGATGTTGGCCGGAATGATCGCGCGGCCACGGGCGATTTCGTCACGGACGAATTCCGGGGTGATGATTTTCGGCACACTGGCGCCGAAGCTGTGACCGGCGTGTTGCTGGTCCAGCAGGCCGGCGGCGCGGGCCACTTCCAGCTTCATGTTTTCGCGGATGGCGACGTATTCCATCTCGGCGGTGATGATGCCTTTGCGCGCGTAGTGCATCTGGCTGACGTTGGCGCCCGGCTTGGCGCGGCGCGGGTTGTTGACGTGGGCGAAGCGCAGCTTGGTCAGCTCCGGATCGGCAAGTCGCTCCTGGCCAAAATTCGAACTCAGGCCGCTCAGGCGCTCGGTGTCGCCACGGGATTCGATCCACGGCGAACGCACATCGGCCAGGCCTTTGCGCACATCGATGATGACATTGGGGTCGGTGTACGGGCCCGAGGTGTCATACACCACCACCGGTGCGTTGACCTCGCCACCGAAGTCGGTCGGCGTCACGTCCAGGCTGATTTCGCGCATCGGCACGAGGATGTCCGGGCGAGTGCCCTGAACATAGATTTTTTGCGAGCGGGTAAACGGCTGAACCGATTGCTGATCGACCTTGGCCGAATCACTCAGGTTGGTGGCGATTTTTGCTTTTGTAGTCATCACGGGCTCTCCAGACACACATCCAGGCAGTGGATTTTTGTCGGAGCGAACCTGTAAACGAATGGACGCACGGGCGCTGGGAAAACCAGCTGTGCTGTGCTCAGTGCTCGAGGGGTGTTCGATTGTCGAACAACATCCCGGACGAAGCACAAGAGGACTCGCCGGGTGACGAGAAATCTTGTTCCCTACGCAGGCGCTAACCTGATCAGGTTCAACGGGATCCGAAATTATTCGATCTCAGCCTCAAAGCAAGGCACCCCGACAAGAACCCGGCCAGTCTAGACACAACTGGCAAAGAACGCCAACCCCACGGCAAACACCATGATGAATGGCGTAATTACACGCAGTATCAGGATTGTTGCCGTCCGAATGCACAACTACACTCGCTACGCTGAGCCGCGCATTGACGCTGTCAAAGCAGGGCCTTAGCCTTGGCGCTCAAATTACCTCTGTAATATCAATTCTAGGGATCGTCTATGCTGCGCAAACTCTCACTGGCCCTCGCCGTGTCTTGTGCGTCCAACGGAATGGCCTGGGCAGCAGATGTGCCCTTATCGGCCAAGACGGACCTGGTCAGCGTGTATCAAGAAGCCGTCAACAACAACGCCGACCTGGCGGCTGCCATCGCCCAATATGGCGCACAGAAAGAAGTCGTGCCCCAGGCCCGCGCCGGGCTGCTGCCGAACCTCTCGGGCGGCGCCAATGTTTCCGAGGTGCGTACGTCGCTCGATCAACCTTCGGGCACGACCAACCGCGACGCTCATTCCTACCAGGCCACTTTGGCGCAGCCGTTGTTCCGCGCCGATCGCTGGTTCCAGTTCCAGGCCGCCAAGGAAGTCAACGAACAGGCCGCCCTGCAACTCTCGGCGACCGAGCAAAACCTGATCCTGCAAACCGCTGACAGCTATTTCAACGTGCTGCGCAGCCAGGACAACCTGGCCTCGACCAAGGCCGAAGAAGCGGCGTTCAAACGCCAGCTCGATCAATCCAACGAACGTTTCGATGTCGGCCTCTCGGACAAGACCGACGTATTGAACTCACAAGCCAGCTACGACACCGCACGCGCCAACCGCATCGTTGCGCAGCGCCAGGTGGACGACGCCTTTGAAGCATTGATTACCCTGACCAACCGTCAGTACAACTCGATCTGGGGCATCAGGCATGACTTGCCGATCCTGCCGCCAGTACCGAACGATGCCAAGGCCTGGGTCGAAACCGCGGGCAGGCAGAACCTCAATCTGTTGGCCAGCAACTATGCCGTCAGCGCCGCCGAGCAAACCCTCAAGCAACGCAGGTCCGGGCACTTGCCAACGGTTGACGCGATCGCCAAGTACGAGAAAGGCGACAACGACGCACTGGGCTTCAGCAACCCGAACAACCTGCCCCAGGCGTATGGCGGCAACGTCGAGCAAACGACCGTGGGCCTGCAACTGAACATCCCGATCTACAGCGGTGGCCTGATCAACTCCCAGGTGCGTCAGTCCTATGCACAACTGGACCAGACCGAACAGCAACGCGAATCCCTGCGCCGCAGCATCGTGGAAAACACCCGCGACCTGCACCGCGCGGTGAACACCGATGTCGAGCAGGTACAGGCGCGCAAGCAATCGATCATCTCCAACCAGAGCGCGGTGGAAGCGACTGAAATCGGCTATCAGGTGGGTACGCGAAACATCGTCGACGTGCTGGATGCGCAGCGCTCGCTCTACACCTCGGTGCGCGACTACAACAACACCCGCTACGACTACATCCTCGACAACCTGCGCTTGAAGCAACAGGCCGGCACGTTGAATCCGGGGGACCTGCAAACCCTGGCTCGCTGGCTCAACCCCAACTACAACCCGGACAAGGACTTCCTGCCTCCGGATCTGGCCAAGGCGGCAGAGGAGCAGTTGAAAGCGAGACCTTGACCATCAGAGTTCAAGGCAGCACAAACCTTGTGGGAGCGAGCTTGCTCGCGATAGCTGACTGACAGGCAACTTAGGTGTTGGATGTACAGCCGCCATCGCGAGCAAGCTCGTTCCCACAGGATCAGCGGCGAACTGAAGACTTGTCGATCAACCGCCCCAACCCGTCCAGCAACCGCTGCAACGCCCCCTGATTGGTGCGCATCACCGTCAACCCAGCTTCAGCCATGCGCTGCGCATCTCGCGGCAGTTCGAACAGTCGCTGCACCGCCACCGCCAGCCCTTCGGCATCTTCCACTTCCTGCAACGCCCCGGCACTGCGCAACTGCGCGGCGATTTCGAGGAAGTTGAAAAGATGCGGACCGCTCAACACCGGTTTAGCCAGGGCCGCCGGCTCCAGCAGGTTATGCCCGCCATTCGGCACCAGGCTGCCACCGACAAATGCGCTGTCCGCCAGAGCGTAGAGAAACAGCAACTCGCCCATGGTGTCGCCCAGCAGCACTGAAGTATTCGCACTGACCGCATCGCCGCTGGAGCGCCGAACCGTGGCAAACCCTTGTTGCTGACACAACCCGAACACCGAATTGAAGCGCTCAGGATGACGCGGCACCAAAATCAGCAGGGCATCGGGGTGACTGGCCAACAACTGACGGTGGGCCGCCAGCACCACCTCGTCTTCGCCGTCATGAGTACTGGCCGCGATCCACACCGGTCGTTCCAGCGCCTGCCATTGCCCGCGCAACTCAACGGCGCGCTCCAGCAGTTGCGGGTCGATGGTCAGGTCGAACTTGATCGAACCGGTCACTTCGACGGTTTCCGTCCGCGCACCCAGGTCGCGCAAGCGCTGGGCCTCGGCTTCGGTCTGCACCGCGAACAGACTCATCTCGGCCAGCATCGGCTGGGTCAGCCTGGGGAACCGGCCGTAACCTCTGGCCGAACGCTCGGACAGCCGCGCATTGGCCAACGCCACGGGGATCCCGCGCTTGGCACATTGATGGATGTGGTTGGGCCACAGTTCGGTTTCCATGATCACCGCCAGTTTCGGCTGGACCCGATCAAGGAAGCGCCGGGCAGCGCAAGGCAGGTCATAGGGCAGATAGCAGTGCTGGATGCGCGGCTCATTGGCGAACAGTGCATGGATGCGTTCCGAACCGGTCGGGGTCATGCAGGTCACGGTGATCGGCAGATCCGGATAACGCGCCAGCAAGGCGCGAATCATCGGTGCGGCCGCAATGCTTTCGCCCACCGACACGGCGTGCACCCAGATGCCGCCCGGTTTCATCGTCGGCATCCCGTAGGAAAAGCGCTCGCCGATGCGCCTGGCATACGCCGGCGCCTTGCGCGCGCGCAGCCAAAGCCGAATCGCTACCAATGGCAGCCCCAGATAAAACAGCGCGGTGTAGAGAGTTCTATTCATGGCGGCGGAGTTTATCGGCTTTTTTCGCCTATCGTCTGCAAGTGCACGGCAAAACGTTCGGCGAGCCAGCGCGCGGCCGGACCGAGCGGTTCATCCCGGCGCCATACCAGTTCCACCACCAGGGCCGGCGGGGTCCATTCGCTGACCAGTTCGACCATCTGGTTCTGATAGGTCGGGTACTGCACTACGTGGCGCGGCAACCAGGCCCAGCCAAGGCCGCGCACCAGCCATTCGGCCATCACATAGAAGCTGTCGGCGCGCCAGACCTGCGGGCTGGCCGGATCACTGCCGGGATAAATGCTCGACTCTGTGGACATCAGCAACTGCCGATGTTGCGCCAGTTGCTGGCCGTCCACTACGCCCTTGCGCGCCAACGGATGATCCTTGCCGCACACTGTGACCATTTCCACGCTGCCCAGCACCCGCCGCTCAAGTGCCTCGGGAATCTGATCGTGAAAGAACAGCAACCCCAGATCGGCGCGCCGCTCCACTAGCTTGCGCGCGACATCGCCTTGGGCGGCGCTGGTCAGTTGCACTTCAAGGCTGGGGAATTTTTCCGCCAGGGCTTCGAAGCTTTCGATGATCGGCTGATAAGGCATCGCCTCATCCTGCGCCACACGCAGTCGAGCTTCCTGTCCGCGCATCATCGCCAGCGCCCGGCCATTGAGCCGTTCGCACTGGCGCAACACTTCCCGCGCTTCGTCCAGCAAAGCCGTGCCGGCTTCAGTGAGTTTCGGCTGACGGCCGCTGCTGCGGTCGAACAGGCTGACGCCCAGGTCTTCTTCCAGCAGCGCTATCGAACTGCTGACCGCCGACTGCGCCTTGCGCTGATCGCGCGCAACAGCAGAAAACGAACGCTGCTCCGCTACGCTCACAAACAACCGCAGCTGCTCCAGATTCCATTGCATGCTCATGGCTCAACCCATCTCTCAAACAGATAGGTAATGACTTTACCGCATCTGGCGAATCTCTAGAATGCCGACCTCAGAGAGCAACACTTCACACGAGGATTGACCCATGACCGCTTACTACTACCTGGCCATTGCCATCTGCGCCGAAGTGATTGCCACTGTTTCGATGAAAGCGGTCAAAGGCTTCAGCACCCCGCTGCCACTGGTGCTGGTCATCGTCGGGTACGGGATCGCCTTCTGGATGCTGACCCTGGTGGTGCGCAGCGTTCCGGTGGGCGTGGCGTACGCCGTGTGGGCCGGCATGGGAATCGTGATGGTCAGCGTCGCGGCCCTGTTTATCTATGGGCAGAAGCTGGACGTGCCGGCGATGATGGGGATGGCGCTGATTGTGCTGGGTGTCGTGGTCATCCAGCTCTTCTCCAAGACTGCCGGGCACTAGAGCTCGAAACACGATCCCCTGTGGGAGCGAGCTTGCTCGCGATGACGGCATGGCATTCAGCATCAATGTTGACTGACCCACCGCTATCGCGAGCAAGCTCGCTCCCACAGGGTTACTCGTTGGCTCGAGAGTACTGGCGTCAGCCCCTCCAATCTTCGAGTCTGTATACTGCGCCCTCGTCTTGAACACAGAGGTCGCCGAATGCCATCCGTTATTTCCACCGACGTGCTGATTGTCGGCGCTGGTGTCGCCGGCCTCTGGCTGAATGCGCGCCTGCGTCGCCAGGGTTTTTCGACCGTGCTGGTGGAAAGCGCCAGCCTCGGCGGCGGGCAGAGTGTCAAGTCCCAGGGCATCATCCACGGGGGCGCCAAATACGCGCTGCATGGCGCCCTGACCGGTGCCTCGGAAGCCATCGCCGACATGCCGCGCCGCTGGCGTGAAGCCTTGGCTGGCGACGGCGAACTGGACCTGTCCGGGGTGCGACTGTTGTCCGAAGCTCATTACCTCTGGTCCCCTGGCACCCTCGCCGGCAACCTCACCAGTTTCTTCGCCAGCAAAGCCGTGCGCGGCCGCGTCGATCAGGTCAAGGGCGAGCAATTGCCGCCAGCCCTGCAGGACAAACGTTTCAAGGGCAAGGTCTATCGCCTGGCGGAACTGGTGGTCGACGTGCCAAGCCTGATCCAGCGCCTGGCCGACCTGGCCGGAGATGGCTTGCTCGCCGGGCAGAAGATCGAGCCGCTGCTCGAAGGCGGCGTGCTGGTCGGCCTGAAGGTGGACGAGCGCGAGATCCGTGCCCAACGCATCGTCCTGAGCGCCGGCGCCGGAACCGCGGCATTGCTTGAAACGCTGGGCCTGAGCCAGCCCGCCATGCAGCGCCGCCCGTTGCACATGATCATCGCCAAGGGGCCAAGCCTCAAACCGCTGTACGCCCACTGCCTGGGTGGTGGCACCAAACCGCGCATCACCGTGACCACGCACCCGGCGGCGGATGGCCAATGGGTCTGGTACCTGGGCGGCGATATCGCGGAATCCGAAGGCGTGACCCGTGAGCCCGCCGAGCAGATCGCCACCGCACAGAAAGAACTAGGTCAATTGCTGCCATGGATCGACCTGAGCACAGTGCAATGGGCCACCTTGCGCGTGGATCGCGCCGAACCGCTGCAATCAGGCCTGACCCGTCCCGACAACGCCTTTGTGGCCGAGGAAGGCCGACTGCTGGTGGGCTGGCCGACCAAACTCGCCCTGGCACCGGACTTCGCCGACCGCGTGATCGCCAGCCTGACCCGCGACGATATCCAGCCAAGCCACCCGGCAGCACTGCCTGAACTGCCGAAGCCGCCGATGGGCGTACCGGCCTGGGAGCAACTGCTGCCATGACCCAACCGACCCTGCACGACCTGCATCGCCCGTTGGGCAGCACCGGCCTGCTGGTTTCACCCCTGGGCCTGGGCACCGTGAAACTGGGCCGCGACCAAGGGGTGAAGTACCCCAACGGCTTCCAGATTCCCGATGACGATGAAGCACGCAGGCTGCTCAAACTCGCCCGCGACCTGGGCATCAACCTGATCGACACCGCCCCGGCCTATGGTCGCAGCGAAGAACGCCTCGGCCCGTTGCTGCGCGGTCAGCGTCAGGATTGGGTGATTGTCAGCAAGGTCGGCGAAGAGTTTGCCGACGGCCAGTCCCGTCACGATTTCAGCGCCGCGCACACTCGAATGTCGGTGGAACGCAGCCTTCACCGCCTGGAAACGGACTTCATCGACCTGGTGCTGGTGCACTCCGATGGCAACGACCTGGCGATCCTCAATGACTGCGAAGTCTACGACACCCTCGCTGCGCTCAAGGCCGAAGGCAAGATTCGCGGTTTCGGGTTTTCCGGCAAAACCGTCGACGGTGGCCTCAAGGCACTGGAGCAAGGCGATTGCGCGATGGTCACCTACAATCTGAACGAACAAAACGAGAAGGCCGTCATTGACTATGCTGCTGCACACGGCAAAGCCATTCTGGTCAAGAAAGCCCTCGCCAGTGGTCATGTCTGCCTGAGTCCGGGCGTGGATCCGGTGCGCGCCAGTTTCGAGTTGTTGTTTGAACATCCGGGTGTTGCCAGTGCTATTGTCGGGACCATCAATCCGCTGCACCTCGCCCACAATGTCGCGACCGTTGCCCAGGTCCTACGTAGCCACTGACGCCGCCCACGCGGCCTTAAGCAGGAGCCGACATGTCGCGTACGCTCATCAGAAAGAACCCGAGCAACTTCAAGACCCTGCCGTTATTCGTCGAAGCGACCCCCGAAGGCCTGGCTTATCAGAGCGTCGGCAGGCCGCTGAATTTTTCCCAGACTCTGCAACGTCGTCGGCCGGTGACGGTTGGCGACAGCGAACGGTTTGCCCTGGAGTTGGCCAACCTCGGGGTTTCGGTGCGCCTGACCCTGCATTGGCAGAATCGCGACTATTGGGTGCTGGTGCGCCAACGCCGGCAGGACCGTGGCGATGTGGTGCTCAAGCTGATCTCCGGTTACGTGCCCGCCCATGAACTGAATCTGCCCTTGCACACGGCGATCCAGGAGATAGCCGAAGAATGCCTGCTGGAAACCCCGGAAGGCTGGCTCGGTGGGCGGTTCAACGACACCTGGCTGCCAGCGCCCTACTCGGCCGCCCTGCATTACCGTGAAGCCCTGCCGTTTCGCTTGTCGCCACTGTCTGGCTCGGCGCGACCGGTACGTTGCGCCAACCTGATGCTGATGGAGCGTCCGCGGGCTTACGTGCATTTGCCAACAGCGTCACTGCAACTGATCTACGACTTGCGCCTGGACGTTCCCAAGGAAGCCAAATCCCTGAGCCTGTTCCATGTCGATGAACGACTGGAAGGCGATCAACTCGTCGCCCGCCTCGACCGCAAGCGCCCCGATCTGTACTTGATGCCCCTGCAGGACGGCCACCCGATGGCTGAGCTCTACACCTTGAAAAAGGATCAGCTGTGTCCCGCCAGCACGCGCGGACTGTACCTGGCCGAGAGTTTTGCCCGACAGGAAGGCTGGCTGGTTCGCGACGAGCGAATTCGCTGGAAGGACTGGGTGAGGCAGCAGGGCCTGACCCCGCCGGGGAAGGATTCAGGTCTGGCGCGGTTACGCGGGAAGGCCAAGCTGTTGCTGAAGAAAATAGTGCCGCGTAAAGTGGCACGATAGGAAGATCACGTGGATTCTTGTGGCGAGGGGGCTTGCCCCCGTTCGGCTGCGAAGCAGTCGGAGAACCCTTGCATGCGGTGTACCTGATACCCCGCAGCTGCAGGTTTTAGGGTCGCTTCGCAACCCAACGGGGGCAAGCCCCCTCGCCACAGCAAGCCCCCTCGCCACAGGTGGCCGCAGATTATTCAGACTTGCGGATCTTCTCGACAATCGCGGTGGTCGAGCTGTTTTCCACCAGCCCCAGCACTTTCACGGTACCGCCATAGGCCGTCACGATGTCCGCGCCGACCACCTGGTCGATGCCGTAGTCGCCGCCCTTGACCAGCACGTCCGGTTTGACCGCGCTCAGCAGGTTTTCCGGGGTGCCTTCCGAGAAGCTGATCACCCAGTCCACCGCACCCAGGCCGGCCAGTACGGCCATGCGCCGGTCGACACTGTTGATCGGACGGCCTGGCCCTTTCAGGCGGCTGACCGATGCATCGTCGTTGATCGCCACGATCAGGCGATCGCCTTGGGCCCGCGCCTGCTCCAGATAGGTCACATGACCAGCGTGCAGGATGTCGAAGCAACCGTTGGTGAACACGATCCGCTCGTTGTGCGCGCGGGCATCATCGACCGCCAGCAACAGCTGCTCAAGGCCCAGCACTCCACGCTCGGAACCTTCCTCGCGCTGAATCGCACGACGCAGTTCAGGCGCACTGATGGCCGCCGTACCGAGCTTGCCGACCACAATACCGGCCGCCAGGTTGGCCAGGGCCACCGCGTGGGGCAACTCCTCACCCGCAGCAATCGCGGCCGCCAGGGTGGAAATTACTGTGTCGCCGGCACCGGTCACGTCAAACACTTCACGGGCCCGGGCCGGCAAGTGCAGCGCTGGATGATCCGGGCGCAGCAAGGTCATGCCGTGCTCGCCACGGGTCACCAGCAAGGCACCGAGGTCCAGGTCGTGCATCAGTTGCGCGCCCTTGCTCACCAATTCGTGCTCATCGGCGCAACCACCGACGATGGTTTCGAATTCGTTGAGGTTTGGCGTGATCAGGCTCGCACCACGGTAGATCGAGAAATCCTTGCCCTTGGGATCGGCCAGCACCGGAATGCCGCGGGCACGGGCAGCCTGGATCAGCGCCTGATGGTTTTTCAGCGCGCCTTTGCCATAGTCGGACAGCACCAGCACCTTGATGCCTTCGAGCAACTCATCGACCTGCGCGGCCAGCGCCAGCGCGTCGGTGGCGAAGGGCTCTTCGAAGTCGATGCGCAGCAATTGCTGGTGACGGCTCATGACCCGCAGCTTGACGATGGTCGGCTGGTGCGCAATGCGCTGGAAGATGGCCCGCACGCCGGCGCCCTTGAGGCTGTTGACCAGGCTGTTGGCGGCTTCATCGTCGCCGGTGACACCGACCAGCGAAGCCGGAGCCCCCAGGGCGGCAATGTTCAAGGCAACGTTGGCAGCACCGCCCGGGCGGTCTTCGATGTGATCGACCTTGACCACCGGCACCGGTGCCTCAGGAGAAATCCGTGAGGTACCACCATGCCAGTAACGGTCGAGCATGACATCGCCGACTACCAAGACAGGGGCTTGATCGAATCGCGGCATGGACAACTTCATGGTGCAACCCACATACAGAATGAACAGGGGCGCGATATTAACACAGGGTTGGTGTCGGCTAGTGCGGTGGCTGCAACCGGATGATTCGCCAACATTTTTTGCTCATTTTTTGAGCAATAAACCCGCTAGGCGAAATCAACAAAGTCACGGTAGTGGCTGACCGGTTTCGACGGGAGTGCGAAAGGGCGAGCCAGGCTCGCCCCTTCGGGGTCAGGCGATGTCTTCGGCCGGGGCGTCGAGGCCCATCGCGTTGAGGCGCGAGTAGTAGCCGTTTTGCGCCAGCAGTTGTTCATGGGTGCCGCGCTCGACGATTTTCCCCTGATCCATGACCAGGATCAGATCGGCCTTCTCGATGGTCGACAGGCGGTGAGCGATCACCAGCGTGGTGCGACCTTTCATGACCTGGTCCAGGGCTGCCTGAATATGCCGCTCGGACTCGGTATCGAGCGCCGAAGTCGCCTCATCGAGGATCAGCAGCGGAGCATTCTTCAACAGTGCCCGGGCAATCGCCAGGCGCTGGCGCTGCCCACCGGACAGCAGCACGCCGTTTTCCCCGACCTGGGTGTCCAGGCCTTCAGGCAATTGAGCGATGAAGTCCATCGCGTAGGCATCCTTGGCCGCCTTTTCAATGTCTTCACGGGGTGCGCCAGCCAGATCGCCATAGGCGATGTTGTTGGCCACGGTATCGCTGAACAGGGTCACGTGCTGAGTCACCTGGGCGATATGCCGACGCAGGTTCAACAGCTTGTACTGCTCCACTTCGACGCCATCGATCAGGATTTCGCCCTTGTCGTGGTGATAGAAACGCGGAATCAGGTTGGCCAGGGTCGACTTGCCGCTGCCCGAACGTCCCACCAACGCCACCATTTGCCCGGGCTCGACCGAGAAACTGATGTCATTGAGCACCTGACGCTCGGTGGCAGGGTAGGTAAAGCTGAGGTTGCGCACATCCAGGCGACCGCTGACCACATCACGCTCGACGGTGCCGGTATCGACTTCAGGCTGGACATCCAGTTGCTCGAAGATACTTTCAGCGCCGGCCACACCCTTCTGGATGGTCGAGCTGACTTCGGACAGCTGGCGAATCGGCTTGGGCAGCAGGCCAGCCAGGGTGATGTAGGCCACCATGTCGCCGGCCGACGCATCGCCCCGCAGGAACAGCACCAGGAACATCAGCACGGCCATGGCGGTGTAGATCACCAGTTGCAGCAACGGCGTGTAGATGGCGCCGGTGCGGGTCATGCGCAATTGCTTGTCGGTGTTGCCCTGGCTGGCATCGAAGAAGCGTTTCTCTTCGTACTTTTCACCGCCGAAGCTGCGCACCACGCGATAGCCCTGGATTGTTTCGGACGCCACATGCGTCACGTCCCCCATGGCCAGCTGGATTTTCTTGCTCTGCTTGCGGAATTTCTTGCTGGCCGTGCGCACCATCAGGGCGATCAACGGCAGGATGGCGACCATGACCAGCGTCAGGCGCCAGTTCATGTACAACAGCGAGGCAAACAGGAAGATCACCGTCATGCCTTCACGGATTACGACCTTGATCGCATCTGTTGCCGCCCCCGTGACCATGGTCACGTTGAAGGTAATACGTGAAATCAGGTGCCCCGAGTTATGCTTGTCGAAATACCGGTTTGGCAACACCAGCAGGTTGTTGAACAACTGGACCCGCAAGTCATGGACCAGGCCCAGGGAAACCTTGGCCAGGAAGTAGTTGCCCAGGTACGACCCCAACCCCTGCCACGCGGCGATCAGGATGATCAACAATGGCACCGCCTGCAGCAGTTGCAGATCCCGCAGGTAGGGCACTGTTGGAAACAGCACCGCTTCAGGATTGGATAGACCGTCGACGAAGTACTTGAGAATGTAGCCCAGCATTGGCTGTGTCGAAGCGAAAATCAGAAAACCGACGATGCTGATCAGAAACAGGCTGATATACGGCCGGACATAGCCGAGCAGGCGGAAGTAGATTTTCAAGCTCGATGGGCTTGCGCAGAGACTGGAGTCGGTCATATCACGCGAATGTCGATGAAAAGGACGCTGACTTTACCACAGCTTCCCCAGGGTTCTGGCAATCGCATACAGTCTGTGTATTGTGGCGCGTCAAACAGCCACCAGATGTCCCTGCCTTGGTATGATCGCTCAATTCAGGAATAAGTTACCCAGCATGCAATTAAACGTTTTGAACAGCACGTCCAACAGAATCTTCGATTTCATTTGTTTGTGGATCCTTCCGCTCGGTTATTTGTTCCTGCTTTGTGCGCTGTTTTTCCTGCCGGGGCGCAGTGTGCATCACAAGCTTTATTATGGCCTGTTCAGCATTCCGGCACTCTTTGCACTGTGCCTGCGGCCGCGGCTCGGCAAAGAGTTGCTGCGCGAGCCGATCGTCATTGCAGCCCTGCTATTTATGGCGTGGGCACTGCTCAGCCTGTGCTGGAGGCCAGACGACGACATCGACTTTGGCCAGTTCAAACCGCCATTGCACACCTTGTTGCTGTTCGTAGGCTGCTACCTGCTGGTGCGCTTTCGCAGCGAAATCATCCAGCCCCTGCTGTTCTGCGCCGCAACGGTGGCATTGGTCATCTCTGCCTACAACCTGTACAGGTTCGACCAGATCTACCAACCGGAAATGCGCTTGATCGGTGTAGGCGCATTCGACAATCCACTGCTCAGCTCCCACGTTTTCGGCTTTTTTTGTACCTATTGGCTGAGCCTGAGCATGACCTGCAAGCGACGCCAGGTACTTTGGCTGAGCGTACCGGCGATGGCGATCATGTTTGCCGCAGTGCTGGCCACCGGCTCCAGGACCCCACTGGTTGCACTGACGCTGGCGGCGCTATGGCTGTGTTTCATCTGCTGGAATCGACGCTCGGTCTTCATGCTTGGCGCCATGTTCTTCGCCGGTACGGCGACTTTCGCGTTGTTTGCGGACAAAATCTTCGAAAGAGGCAGTTCCTTCCGCATCGAGCTCTGGCAATTGACCCTGAACCGGATCGCTGAACACCCATGGATCGGGCACGGTTACAACGCCGCACTGAGACTGGACCCCGGCGTAGGCTACAACCTTCAGGAACCCCATAGCTTTGCCCTGGGCGTGCTCTACTACGTCGGCATTATCGGCCTGCTGCCATGGCTGTTCTTTGTTGTATGGAGCTTCATCAGCAGCCGGCGCCATCGTGTGCAACCGCTGTTTATCATCGCCTCAGCCTGGCTGGCCTTCGGTATCGGTGCAGGCCTGACTGAAGGTGGCGGGATCATCTCTCGCCCCAAGGAGCACTGGTTCCTGCTATGGATCCCCTTGGCGCTGATTGCCGCATTGAGCATCAATCAACGTGCCCGGCGCCTGCTGGACACGCCGATCAAGACGGCGACACCAAGCGCCCTGCAACAGCTGACTGCCGATGCCAGGGTCATCGAAGAGGATGGTCTGGGCCCAAAGGTCCTGCGCCTGACCGATGGCAGTTTTCTCAAGCTGTTCCGTCGCCGTCGCTGGTATACCTCGGGCAGTTTCACGCCCTACTCCGATCGGTTTGCCGTCAATAGCGTGCAACTGCGCGGCATGGGCATCCCGACACCGCACATCCTCGACCTTTACCGGTTCGAAGACGGCAGCACCGCCGTGCATTACTCCCCGTTGCCAGGCAACACGCTGCGCCAGATCCTGCAAGGCATCACCGCCCCGGCGGTGCGCCAGGCACTGGTGGAGCGCTTCGGTAAATTCATGGCTCAACTGCACCAGCAAGGGGTCTACTTCCGCTCCCTGCACCTGGGCAATGTGCTGGTGCTGGAGGACGGCGAGTTCGGCCTGATCGACCTGGCCGACCTGCGAATTTACCCCTCGGCATTGAGCCCTTCCCTGCGTCGGCGTAATCTGCGCCACATGCAGCGCTATGCATCGGATCGGCATTGGTTGTTCGAGGATCACTTCGAAGCACTGCTGCTGGGATACGCCGCGACGGCCTCGAAAGCCGACGTGGATAATTTGCACAGGCACGTGCTGGCCGGTAGTCCTCCGGCCCAGGCTCACTGATGACAGAAACCAACCCGCTTATCGCGATGGCGGCCTACCTGCTCGCCATCGCGACCGCTGCGCTACTGTTGCGCAGCGTGCCGAAAATCCCCCGAGAGCTGGAGCATTGGGGCGAAAGCCGCTTTGCCGGCATCGACGGCTTACGCGGGTATCTGGCCTTCGGCGTGTTCGTGCACCACTCGATCATTACCTGGATCTTTCTGAAAACCGGCGTGATCGACTTTCCACCGAGCAACTTCTACTCGCAGCTCGGCCAGGGTAGCGTCGCCCTCTTTTTCATGATCACCGGCTTTCTGTTCTGGAACCGCTTGCTCACCCACGGACGGCAGCACGACTGGCTGGCATTTGCGGTATCCAGGCTGTTTCGCCTCTACCCGCTCTACCTGCCGCTGATGTTGACCGTGTTTGTCTGTGTGTTCTATTTGCAGGACTGGGAACTCAAGGACTCCGGCACCCAACTCATTGGCCAGACCCTGGCCTGGCTGATCTTCGACCGGCCAGACGTCAACCAGTACCACCAGACCGGCATGCTGATCTCCAACGTCACCTGGACGCTGGGGTACGAGTTGTTTTTCTACCTGGCCCTGCCACTGGCCGCCATGGTGTTCATTTATCGCGGCGGCTGGATGCAGACGGTGCTGTGCCTGATCGGCATCTATACCCTGTACCAGGTTGTCGGCTGGGAACACTCGCTGAAGAAGCACTTCCTGGCCAGCTTCCTCGGCGGCATCGCTGCGGCGTACTGGATTCGCCGTCCACAATGCGTCGCCTGGAGCCTGTCTCCACTGGCGGGCATCGTCGCCCTGCTCGCGCTGGCGATCGCCTTTACGGCGTTCAACCGGGCATTCAACCTGGGGGCGCTGCTGCTGCTTTCACTGTTCTTTGTGATCGTGGCGTCCGGCAATACCTTGTTCGGCGCCCTGAGACCACGCAGCATCCGCTGGCTGGGGGAAATCAGCTACAGCACGTATCTGCTGCACGGTTTCGTGCTCTGGGTACTGGTGCAGCGACTACCGCCGATATTGCACCTTGATGTCCGGCAAGCCTGGGTCTTCCTGCCGTTGCTGGCCGTGTGCAGTTGCCTGCTGATCATCATCAGCAGCCTGGCTTACCTGTACATCGAAAAGCCCGGTATCAATGCCGGCAAGAAAACCCTGCACTGGTTGCGCCAGAACAGGAAGCCGAGGAAAGAACTTCCGGAGGAAACAGCTCAACAACGTTGAGCCGTTTCCGGGGCATGCCTCCGAGGACAATGCCCCGCCTTCCCCCCCTTGAATCCAGCCTCTGACTCAGTCTTTCTCCAGCCGTGAGAAATACATCCGGCCCAGCCCACGCCAGGTTTTCTTGTTCCAGGCCTTGAATGGAATCTGCGCCAGCAACTCCCGCGCCAGCTTGCGATCACGGTTGGCGGTCTTGAGGAACATGGAATTGAGGAACTTGTAGCGCACCTCGTCATACAGCGGGTGATCGCTGAAGAGCGCGTAGGTGCGCAGGATGCTATCGATCATGAAGCGGTGATTCTTGTAGGAGTTGGTGGCGTGCTTGCGATAGCGCGCCATCAACACATTCAGACCGTCGATGAAGTAACCGGCATGGGTCACCTTCAGCTCGATCAGCAAGTCTTCCAGGCGAATGGTCGGGTCGAAACCGCCCACCTTGTCCAGCGCTTCGCGGCGGATCATCAGGGTGGGCGCCGGAGGATAGGGCTTGCGCTCGAGGAACATGTCGTCGAAATCCAGACGACGGAACGGCACATCCCGACGCTGGCGCTTCTCGGGGTAGAGATTGCCGTCGGCATCGATCAGTTCGATGTTACCGGCGCAAATGCCGACCTCGGGCTTGCCCTCCATATGCGCGACCTGAGTGGCGATTCGCTCCGGCAGCATGATGTCATCCGAACCGAACGGCACGATCAGGCTGCCCTTGGCCCGGGCAATTGCACCGTTGAGGGTGTTGGTCAGCCCCTGGTTTTCCTGAACCCGGAAGTCGAAGCCATGGATGGCCTGCAATGCCTTGATCCGCTCGACGCTGTCATCCTTCGAGCCGTCGTCGACCACCAGCAACTCGATGTTCCGATAGGTCTGGTTGAGGACGCTGAGAATGCTTTCCTCGATGTAAGGGGCATGGTTGTACGACGCGATGATGACTGTGACGATGGGTTGCGCGTCGTTCATGGCTGCTCCTTGCGGGCCTGCTCCAGGCCGGAATCGATCAGATTGAGGTATTCGCGACGGAACTCCTCAATGTCATGGTGTTGCTGCAGATAACGGAAGGACTGCTCGCCCTTGGCCTTGAGCTCGTCATCCGAAAGGCCAAGATAAGTGTCCAGCGCCGCCTGCAGCGTCGGCACATCCTTCGGCGTAATCGCCAGGCCACCGGCCCCCTCGATGAGCGGCAACATGGCCGGCACGTTCGAGGCGATCACCGGCAAATGCCCGCTCATGCCTTCGAGCAGCGCCAGCCCGAGGCCTTCGGCCAAAGAAGGCATGGTCCAGATGTCGAAAGCTCGAATGTACTGCAGGGCAATTTCCTTGAACCCCAGCAAATGGGCGCGACCGCTGAGGCCGAGGCGGTCGATTTCCGCGGCCAGACGCGACTCTTCGCGGCCGGCACCAATGATCGCCAGTTGGGTATTGGGGTATTTGTCCTTGAGTGCCGCGAAGGCCTGCAGCAAATAGATATGGCCCTTGACCGGCACCAGTCGCCCCAACGCACCGATCAGCCGCACCGACGGATCGATGCCCAGCATTTCACGGGCCTTTTCACGACTGTGTTGCAGACCTTCGGCCTGCTCGATGTCGATGGCATTGGTGATGGCATAGGTATTCTGATCGGTGAAGCCACAGTCACAGTCCAGCAGATACTGTTTCACCGCTGGCGACACGCCGACGAAGCGCCAGTGACGATCAATCAGGCGCTGGGTCTGGCGGCGCCGGTAAAAACGGTCGTACTCGCCAAAGCCGTGGGAAATGCCGATGCACAACGGCACTTTCAACCAGCGGTTGAGCGCCAGCATCATGTTCACCGGCTTGAAGCGGTTGCAGATCACTACATCGAATTTTTCCCGACGGCAGAACTTGTACAGCTGCCACATGGCCCGCAGGCGCATGCCCTTGAGGGACTTGTCGGAAAATTCGAAGTACACCGAACGGTCGGCTCGGCTCACTGCTTCGCCCGGCCCGGGTTTGCCGCGCAGAAACGCGGCGGTCACTTCATAGCGATCACTGGGTAGGGCCTTGACGATTTGCTCCGCGAGGTCGGCGAAATCATGGGCTTTGACGTTGTAGTCAGGCTGCAGTTGCAGGACCTTTGACCGCTGACTCATAACTCTCCCCGCTGAGAAACATTGCCTGGTGTGTGCTTGATGGACCACAAAAGCTCGTGGCGCCGGACGGCCTTGCGAAAGAATTCGTTCTGGCCATAGGTGGACGGCAACCGGCCGGCCAACAAACGTTGTATCAACCGACGCAAGCGACGCTTGAACGGCATCGCCGATTGCAGGTCGTGCATCATGCCCAACGCCATGGCCTTGTCTCGCTGCTGCTCCAGTGGCAAGGGCAGGCAATAAGGCTGCATCGGTTGGGCCGGATCGAAGGCCGGCGGCAAGGCGATGCCATCACCGGTATCACCCATCGGCCAGCGGTCGTTGTCGTGCAGGTGGTTGGCATAGCCCAATAGCGTGGTCGGCTGCCAGTCCAGGCCTTGCAAGGCTTCGAGAACTGCCGCCTGGGCGCAGACATGGTCGGGATGCGGATCGAGGGTCGGATGCGGCAGGACGATGACCTCGGGGCGGGCCCGCAGCAGCAACTCACGCAGATCCGCCAGCAGATTGTTCCAGGTCGGCGCGCCATCGGCATCGCCCGGCAGCGTGAAAGGATTCAACTGACGGAACAGCCGGGTATCGTCCAGGTCCGCTTCCCGCGATCCCGCGGCCACCGCAGGCGCGGCCTGCATGCTCGCCAGTTGCAGGCAGAAATAACCCAGTTGTACGCAGCGGGCCTCGGGTACACCGGCCCAACGTGGCACGGTGATGCTGTCCCAGGTGCGCAGGCGGCCTTTCAAGCGGGCCGCATCGACCTTGTTCAGTCCCATCTGCCGGTAGTGTTCGGCTTCGATTTCGCCCGCTGTCAGCGTGACGATCCAGGTTTCGTCGGCCTGGCTGTACAAACCGTAGGCTGCCAGCTCGGCATCATCGGCGTGGGGCGCGATGACCATCACCCGTTGACGCCGATAATCCGGATGTTCCAGCGCCCACAGCACAGGCTCACCGAACACACGACAGAAACGCCCGCGCAAGCGCAGCTCGCCACGCGACAGCGCCTGAGCCTGACCACTGAGATTGAGGTAACGCAGGCCGTTTACGCCTCGTTCGAAGGTTTGTCGGTCAGGGTTTTCGCCCCCCACCAACTCGACCACTGGATCGATAAAACGTCCCAGCCAGGTGCTTTTCACCCGCAGGGCCAGCACCAGCGTCGCATCGTCGACCAGCATCACGCCCTCGTCCAGCCGCAAATGTTCACCGTTCAGGTGCACCTTGGGCTGGGGCGTGTAGGGGGGAAAGCTGTACTGGTAATCGTCTTTCGGTGAGTAGAACAGGTGGTCGGCAAACCAGGCTTCGTGGGCAACCCAACCCAGAACCGCCAGCACCAGCGGCAACCACCAGGCCACCAGTACACCCATGACGATCAACAGCACCAGCGCAATCAGCAGGCCGATACGTTTATTGCGCCGATGGCGCTTGAGCAGTTGCTGTTTGCGGCTCATGGTTTGGCTCATACGGTGAAGACCGGCACGGGGTTGCACCAGCGATCCTTGTATTCACGGTCGGCGCGACCGAAGGAAAAGCGCAACGGTTTGTCCTGCGCCCGGGCATGCTCCCAGGCGCTTTGCGTATTGATGAAGCTCAATACGCTACCGGGGCTGAATTCGCGGGTTTCGGGATCAACGCCGCCGTTGATGTACTCGACGCTGATCCATTCCGGCGCTTCGACGCGGTACACCAGTTGAATCGCAATCGGCGCATCGTTGAGGAAGATCACCGAACCGATCAGCAACTCGCGCAGCAGTTCGAGGACTTCGGCCATGCGCGCAGCGCCGGTGGCCGGGAACCCCCAACGACGCTGGAACAGATCACAGTAGATCGCCGCCAATTCAGCGCTGGAAAATTCGCCGACCGGACGCACCACACCGCCCGCCTCTTCCAGCAGACGCAATTCGCGGCGCTGGTTGTAGCGAAACTTCTTCGACAGCTCTTCCGGGGTACGGGCCATGGCCAGTTGTTCTGTCTGCAACTTCAGGCCGCTGAAGCGGGTTTCGTTGAGTGCCGACAAGTAGCGTGCACGATGGCGCAGAGGAGCCTGAACATCAGCGGCGGCCGGCAAAATCAGCTCGGCATTGCCGAGATCGAACAGGCCTTTTTTGCCGTTGCGCTTGAGCACATCCTTGGACAGCGCCACATCGCGGCCCCAGGTCGGGATCGCGGCCTTGACTTCGCCCTGTTGCTCCCAGGCCAGGTATCGCACCGGGATGCCGGCAAGATCCGCCAGACGTTCGACCACCAGAGGGTGAGTCGCGACGCTTCCGCCAAATTGCTGCCAGGCTTTTGCGTAGGTAGAGGCGTCAACGGGCGACCAGCCACGTTCGCGCCAGCCTTGGAATCGGTTGAGCATCAGCCCCTCGGTGCCAGATCGGTAACTTGCGGCAGACGCCAGAAGGTGTCGCGCACCGCACGGTCGGAGAAACGCTCACGCAAGCGATCGAGCATCATCTCGGCGCATTGACGGCGCTGTTGATCATCCATACCCGCCAAATGTTGCAGGCCTTGTGCAAGGTGTTCAGCATCGCCGAGCGGGAACAGAATGCCCACGCCTTCGACCACTTCCTTCGCCCCGCCACACGCTGTGGCGAGCAAGGGTACGCCAGCGGCCATTGCCTCCAGCAGCACCATGCCGAACGGTTCGTGATCGGAACTCAGGGCAAATACATCAAAGGCGCGGAAATAATTGCGCGCGTCCGGCACCTGACCGAGGAACAGCACCCGATCACCGATACCCAGCTCCCGAGCCAGCTCCTTGAGATCCTGCTCCAGACGCCCCTTGCCGAGAATCACCAGTTGGCTGTTGCCCGGAAGCCCCGGCAACGCCGCAGCAAAACCGTGCAGCAACGTAGCCTGATCCTTGTCCGGGTGCAGTCGGCCAACGTTGCCGACAATCCACGCATCAGCCGAGAGACCGAGGGTTTCCCGAGCTTCGCGAGCGGAAACCTGACTGGCTTGCAGCGCAGGCACGTCGATGCGGTTGTAAAGGGTTTGAATACGCGTCGCCGGCCATTTCGGCAGGCATTGGCGCATGTCGTCGCGCACCGCATCGGACACACCGAGCAGGCTCAGACGCTTGCGGAAAATATGCGCGAACAGTTTGCGCGTGCCGCGCTTGTAATCGTCAAACGCGTGGTGCACGCCAATCACCGGCAACGAAGTGCCGAGCAAGGCGATGTAGATCGGCTTGAAGCGATGGGCGATGCAGAAACTGAAGTTACGCGACGCGGCGATCTTGCGCAGATCGCCGATGGCACCCAGCTTCAGGCCACGAATGGCCTTGGAGCTGTATTCCATGAACAACACTTCATCGGAAGCACACGCTGCGGCCACCTCGCTATCGGCAGCCCCGGTCAGAAAGACCGTGGTCACCCGATAACCGGTGCCCGCGAACAGGCTGGCGTACTGCCGTGCGCAGTCCAGGAACGGCCCGTCATAGCCGTGGCAGAACTGCAGCACATGGCGTTCAGCCGAGCGAGTCATAAGCGTTTGCGCCCTCTTTGACCACCAGGATGTCTTCCATGATCAGGTACTGCAGATCGGAGCCGAAGAACATATTCAATGCATCGGTCGGCGAGCAGATCATCGGCTCGCCACGACGGTTGAGCGAGGTGTTGAGCGACACGCCGTTGCCGGTGAGCACTTCCAGCGCTTTCATCATGTCGTAGTAGCGCGGGTTATATTCACGCTTGAGCACTTGGGCTCGGGACGTGCCGTCTTCGTGGACGACTTCCGGCACGCGGGTTTTCCATTCTTCCGCCACTTCGAAAGTGAAGGTCATGAACGGCGCCGGGTGATCGATCTTGATCATCTGTGGCGCCACGGTGTCGAGCATCGACGGGCAGAAAGGCCTCCAGCGCTCGCGGAACTTGATCTGGTGGTTGATGCGGTCGGCCACGCCCGGCACGCTTGGGCAACCGATGATCGAACGCCCGCCCAGTGCACGCGGACCGAACTCCATGCGGCCCTGGAACCAGGCCACCGGGTTGCCATCGACCATGATTTTGGCGATCTGCTCCGGCATGTTGTCGAGCTTGCGCCAGGTCGGCTTGTTCTCGTGACGGGCGCATGCGGCAATCACGTCTTCGTTGCTGTACGACGGGCCGAGGTAGACGTGTTCCATCTTCTCGACCGGCACGCCGCGGGCGTGGGACACATAGGCTGCCGCGCCGACTGCGGTACCGGCATCACCGGACGCCGGCTGTACGAATAGCTCTTTGACGTCGTCGCGGGCGATGATTTTCTGGTTCAGCTTGACGTTCAACGCACAGCCACCGGCATAGGCCAGTTTGCCGGTTTCCTTGAGCACGTCGCCCAGGTAGTGGTCGATCATCTGCAGCGCAATCTTTTCGAACAGCGCTTGAATGCTGGCGGCGTAGTGGATGTAAGGCTCGTCGGCGATGTCGCCTTCGCGCTTTGGACCCAGCCACTCGATCAGCTTCGGCGAGAAGTAGTAACCCTTGCCCTTTTCTTTGTAGCGACGCAGGCCGATGACGTTGGCGTAGTCGGTGTTGATCACCAGTTCGCCGTTTTCGAACGAAGCCAGGCGCGAGAAATCATATTTGCTGGCGTCGCCGTACGGCGCCATGCCCATGACCTTGAACTCACCGTCGAGCATATCGAAACCGAGGAACTCGGTGATCGCGCCATACAGGCCGCCGAGGGAGTCCGGATCGAAGAATTCCTTGATCTTGTGGATCTTGCCGTTTTCGCCGTAACCGAAGAAGGTCGTGGCGTACTCGCCCTTGCCGTCGATGCCCAGGATCGCGGTTTTCTCTTTGAAACCGGAACAGTGATAAGCGCTGGAGGCGTGGGCAAGGTGGTGCTCGACCGGCTCGATCTTGATCTTCTTCGGATCAAAACCCAGTTGCTCCAGGCACCAGACGATCTTGTTGCGATAGCGCTTGTAGCGACGGTTGCCCATCAGGATCGCGTCGAGTGCACGGTCCGGGGCGTACCAGTAACGCTTGGCGTACTGCCAGCGGGCCTTGCCGAACAGACTGATCGGTGCGAATGGGATCGCGACCACGTCAACGTCGGACGGCTTGATACCGGCCTGTTCCAGGCAGAATTTCGCCGATTCGTAGGGCATGCGGTTCTTTGCATGTTTATCGCGTACGAAGCGCTCCTCTTCAGCCGCCGCGACCAGCTTGCCGTCGATATACAGGGCTGCGGAAGGATCATGGCTAAGGGCGCCGGACAGGCCAAGAATCGTCAATGCCACAGGGGTCTAGCCTCTTTAGTCTGCATGCAGGCGCAAGCGCCTCAAAAATTAATGTGCCCTCGCAATGAGCGAGAGACAGCTAAAGGGCGGGATTATAGCGTAAAAGCGGCGGCAAACCTCTAGCTGCAAGCGGCATGCAACCACGGCCGGGACCTCACGGCATTTTTTATCCGCGCGCAGGCCGCCAATAGATGGCGATACTGCCGTCCACGCTTTGCCGGTAAATCGTGTACGGCAAGACAACGGTATCCAGCGCGCCAGACACGGCCAGGTCCACCAATACGAGCGGCACAAGGATACCCGTAGGGTCTGGCGGTGCATTCAAGACACAGAAGTCGTAGGCGAGGCCGCTGTAGACCCGTGGAATGGATTGGCAATAGGTCTTTTGCCGACGCAGCCCCTGCGCGGCTTGGGCTTCATCCTGCAGGACGGTGGCGGCGGTCCCGCACCCCGTTAGCGACACTGATAAAACACCCGCTGAAACTGCCATTTTGATCGTCACTGCCAGCCCTCCGAGAACGTCAGGCAAACTAGCATCCGGGCGATTTGGGCCACAGTTCATGACGTCCCAAGATCGCGTAGGACGGTTCACAAGAACTTGTCTGCTTTCTCGGTTGGCAGTACCGGCCTCATCGCGAGCAAGCTCGCTCCCACAGTGGTTCTCGGCCGCACACAAAATATGTGCCCGACAAAGATTCAGTGTGGGAGCGAGCTTGCTCGCGATAAGCGGTTTAAGCAGCGCTGGAGATATCTTTGGGAAGACGCTGATCGATGACCTGATAAAGGGCACTGCCTTCAGGCCAATTGCGCATGAACCGCGCGCGATCCCTTGCATACGCCGGGGAAAAACTGCCGAGGGAGCCGTGCTGGCACATCGAATCGAGGTCGATCAACGCCCAGCGATCCTGCTGCCAGAACAGGTTATGCCCCTTGAAGTCGCCATGGCTGATCCGTAGACGAATCAACTCGGCGAACAGATGATCCAGTGCCGCCAGCTCGGCTTCCGGCGCATCACCACGCTCCACATACGGCGCAAAACGCTCGATGATGTCCGGCCCCGGCAGGTACTCGGTGATCAGGTAAGCCCGGCTACGCAGCCACAGGAAACGCTTTTCCAGCAACGCCAGCGGCTTGGGCGTGGCAATCCCGAGGAACGCCAGGCGGTTGCCTTCGCGCCATGAATGCCAGGCCCGGCTCGGACGCCAGAAGCGCTTGAGCCAGTGGGCAAAACCCTTGATGTTGTAGCGTTTGATCACCAGCGTGCGGCCATCCACCTCGACCTTGCCGACGCTCGCCGCACCGCCGGTCTTGTACAGGTGCCCCTGATCGAGCAAGGCATCGGCCTGCTCCAGCACAGGCACCATCGACGGCACTTCCTCGCGGCGAATCGCCCGTAACCCGAAGGCTCCTCGCTGGACGCTGAACAGCGTGCACTCGCGGCCGACCTTGATCAGGAAGTCCTTGAGGCGCCAACTGCGGACCTTGTCGATCTGCTTCTGCAACGCCTCCATGGGTAAGGCGTGTTCGCCGTTGCTAAGCAGGTAATACACCAGCAACTCTTCAATGAAGGGTTCAATCGACTTCGGCAACTGGGCGAAGAACACCCCGAGGTTTTCCAGGACCTTCTGCCGGGACAGCGGCTGGCCAGGTGTCTCGCAGCAGATACCTGCGCCATCGATCAGGTACAGGCGACCACCCTGGCGCAGCAAATTGTCCAGGTGCAGGTCTTCCTGCCACAGGCCCTTGCGATGCATCTGGCCGATCGCGCCCAACGCCTCGGCCAGCACCGCCCCTTGCCCATCGGACAGTACGGGCTGCTGCTCCACCTGCTTCCAGGTGTCGCCCAGGCTTTCGGCATGCTCAAGGAAATCAAACAGCAGCCAGCCACCCTCGCCGTCCTTCAGGCCATCGGCCAACAGCTGCGGCGTGGTCAGCCCCTGGGCAGAGAGCAGGCGCACGCCATCCAGTTCACGCTGAAAATGCCGTGCAGCCTTGCTGCCGACCAGCAATTTGGCCAACACCGGCCGGCCACGCCAGACGCCGGCACCGACATAACGCTGCCCCGGCAACACTCGCAACAGGCTCAGCAGTTGCAACTCGGCAGGGCCGGCGGCGTCGGCCAGCGAAACGCTCAGCGGCAAAACGGGATTGCGGCCTGCGGTCTTCAGTTCGGATAAACGCATCAGCGCAGCCTCTTTTGGCTGCGCCGCGCAGTCAATCGCTGCAGCCAGCTATCGATCAGCGAGCTGTCCTGCGGCTGATCCAGATAGGCAGCCAGCAATTGCCGCAGTTGCGACTCGCCCCACTCGGGCGCACGGCGCGTCAGCGGCTCCAGATCCTTGATTCGGTCACGCTGCCCGTACAGCAGCGGCCGGGTCTTTTCCAGGTCGATCAATTGAGCCTGATAGCCGTTGCCGGTGGCGCGCATGAAAATGTGCTTGGGATAGAAGCACCCATGCACCTGGCGTGCGGCGTGCAGCTGCCGGGCCAGTTCGCCACTGGCCTTGAGGATTTCCGAGTGCTGCTCAGGGCTCAATTGAGTCCAGCGCTGCAACAGCGAGTCGAGGTCGTCCCAACCGTCCAGGGCACGGGTCAGCAGGATCGCGCGGACCTCGCCATTGACCTTGCGCTCCCCGTAGAACACCGCTTCGAGCGCCGGAATGCCCATCTTCCGGTAACGGGAGATGTTGCGAAACTCGCGAGCGAAACTCGGCTCGCCGAACGGTGCGCGCAAGGTGCGGGTCAGGTAGTTGCTTTGACGCTTGAGGTAGAAACCATGACCTTCCAGGTCCAGCCGAAACACGCTGCTCCAGCCGCCGCCACCGGTGTTGGGTTCGTCCACCGCATCGAGCTGTTTGGTCCAGAGTGCCTCGAACGTGCCGAGACCATGGCGCTCAAGCAGCGCACGGTCTTCAGTGGCCAGAAAGTCAGTCATTCGCGTCCCTCGAAAAATCTCACCACATGCCGGATGCGTTTTTTGTCCGCAGCGTTGAGCCGGGTCCGGTTGCGGTATTGCAGGTAAAAGCGCAGGCGCTGAGTAGCCGACAATTGATATTTGGCGACCTTGTCCAGGCACGCCAGATCCTTGGTAATACGGTACTTGAGCCAGAAACCGCGCCAGAAATCGCCGTTGGGGCAATCGATCAAAAACACTCGAGCCTGATCGTCGATCAGCAGGTTGCGCCACTTCAAATCATTATGGGTGAAGCGGTGGTCGTGCATGGTCCGGGTGTATTGGGCCAGCTGACGACTGACGGTATCGACCCAGGCGCGGTCCGCCAGCTTCGGGTCGTGGCGCTCGGCCAGTGCCGACAAGTCCTCGGTACCCGGCAGCTCCCGGGTAATCATCGCGCCGCGAGCGTAGGCCGCACCGCGCCGCTCCAGCCCCCAGGCCACCACTTCGGCAGTGGGGATACCCCACTTGGCAAAGCGCTTGAGGTTCTGCCATTCCATCTTCACCCGAGGCTTGCCCAGGTAACGCCGCAAGCCTTTGCCAGCGCCCACATACCGTTTGACGTAATAGTTGACACCATTGCGCTCGACACGGATGACCTCCGAGAGCGCGTCACGGGTCAAACGCTCGCCTTGCAGCGCAAACACAGCCTCGAGGCTGCCGAAGTCATCGGCCAGCTCGCTGTAGGCAGGTTCCAGCTTCCAACCCGACATCAGAGCGCATCCCCGTATCGCTGTTTACGCTCGTAGAGCTTGTTGGCCTTGCCGTCGAGCCATGCCAGCAAAGCTGCCTCTTCACACAGGATCTGTCGTATCGGTTGCTGGAAATAGCCTTTGAGGAAACGCAGCTTGTCGCGGCGGGTCAGGCCGATGTCCAGCGCGGAAAAGTACAGGGCAGCCAGGTCCTTGTTGCGCCAGCGCAAGGTGATCGCCGGACGGGTCTGGGCACGGTGCAAGTCGATCACCGAAAGCTTGAAGTCGTCGGCGGTCACCGGTTTGTCGGTGTGCAGCAGGAAATGGCAGATGTAGCAGTCGCGGTGGTTGACCCCGGCGCGGTGCATCATGCCGGTCATGCGCGCGACTTCGGCGATCAGTGCGCGCTTGAGTTTTGGCTCCGGTGGCTGCCGGGTCCAGTTGATGCTGAAATCTTCCAGGCTGACCGTCGGCGCCAGCTCTTCGGTGACGATGAACGAATGTTGATCGGCCGGGTTACGGCCCTTCTCGCCATACGCGACGGCGGTCATGGTCGGCACGCCGACTTCCTGCAGGCGCTGAATCGCCTTCCACTCCTGACCGGCACCCAGTACAGGAAGCTTGGCCGTCAGCAGGTTCTTGAATATTTCGCCCCAGCCGATGCCACGGTGGATTTTCACGAAAAACCCGTTGCCGTCGACTTCCGTGCGTAATGTCCGGCGTGCTTCCAGCTCGCGGTACACCTCGCCCTTGAGCCCCTCGACTTCGGCGAACGGGTCGCGTCCGGCCCAGAGGCTCTTGAACGGTTCAGCCAGCATCAACTTCATTTAAGCGTGCTCCGCCAGAATCACATCCGCCGCGTGCTGCGGCATGCTGTAGAGGTCGGCCGTTTCGGCGAAGGCCAGACCATTGCGGCTCCAGGCCGCCCTTGCTTGAGCGTCGTTCAACATGCCGGTCAGGTACTGCGTCAGCTGTGCCTGATCGAACGGTTCGTCCAGCACCAGGCCAGCATCGGCCTCGGCGATGTAATGGGCGTAACCGCACACCGCGCTCACCAGCACCGGCAAGCCGGCCACCAGGGCTTCGAGCAGCACGGTGCCGGTATTCTCGTTGTACGCCGGGTGGATCAACAGATCGGCACCCAACAGGAAACGCGGAATGTCACTGCGCCCTTTGAGGAACGTGACGTTGTCACCCAGCCCCAAGGTCGCGCTCTGCATCTGGAATAACTTGGGGTCATCCTGGCCAATTACAAACAGCCGGGTGCGCCTCCTCAAATCGGCAGGTAATGCCGCCAGTGCCTTGAGGCTGCGATCGACGCCCTTGGTCTTGAACCCGGAGCCGATCTGCACCAGCAGCAGTTCATCGTCCTTGAGATTGAATTCAGCGCGGAACCCGGCACGAATTTCATCGGCATTGGCCGGCCGACGCCGATCCTGGGCGATACCCGGTGGCAGCAGGTGAAAGCGCTCCAGCGGCGTATCGTAATGTTTGATGAACAGCGGTTGCTGGACCTCGGAAATCATCAGCACTTCGGTCTTCGCCTCTTTGGCGAACACCGCCCGCTCGTATTCGGCGAAGTGGCGATAGCGGCCCCAACGGCGATACAGCGAGTTACGCAGGTTCTGCGCCTTGTCTTCGAAACAGCCGTCGGCGGCGTAGTAGACGTCCAGGCCCGGCATCTTGTTGAAGCCGATCAGGCGGTCGACCGGGCGCTTGGCCAGGTCCGCTTCCATCCATTCGCTGAGCTTTTCGTTGCGCCGATGGTTGAAGAACGCCTTGACCGGCGCCACCAGCACTTCGAAACCCGGCGGTACGTCACCTTCCCAAATCAGCGTGTAGACGCGAATCTGATGGCCGCGCTTCTGGCACTCCAGGGCGATTCGCATGAAATCGCGCTGTAAGCCGCCAAATGGAAAATACTTGTACAAGACAAATGCCAATTGCATCAGCGCAGCTCCTCAGCCATTAACAACGTGCTCAGTCGGCTCGCGACACGCTCGGGATTCAGACGCGTGAAGCACAACGGCCACTCGCGTTTCAGGTCAAACTGACGGGCATCTTCAGCCGTCGGTTGATAAGTGCATTTCTTTTGCAGGCACGGCGCACAAGGGAAGTCGCTGGCCAGGTGAATCTGCACCTTGCCATAGGCGCCGGTCAGGCCCGGATTGGTCGGGCCGAACAGCGACAGCGTCGGCACATCCAGCGCGGCGGCCAGATGGCCCAGGCCGGTGTCCACCGCCACGCAGGCCTGTGCGCCCGCCAGTACCTTGCCGACACCGGCCAGGTTCAGTTTGGGCAACACTTCGGCATGTTTGAAACCGGCTGCGATGCGCTCGGCCCGGGCTTTCTCCAGCGCATTGCCCCACGGCAGCTTCACCCCTACGCCCAGGTAGCCGACCCGCTCGGTCAGCTCACGCCAATAGGCTTCAGGCCAGTGCTTGGTGTCCCAGGTGGTGCCGTGCAGAAACACCACGTACGGATTCTTACGCGGCAATTCCACCAGGCGCTCGATATTCAGGCCGTAGTCACCCAGGCCTTTGGGCAAGTCATAGCCCAACGCGATGGCGAACAACTGACGCACTCGCTCCACCGCGTGCTGCCCGCGGGCAACGGCCAGGCGTCGATCGTAAAAGCTCGCTGCGATGGGCTCGCGTGCAGAGTTTTTATCGAGGCCGGCCACCGGCGCCTTGACGTAACGGGTCAGCCAGGCGCTTTTCAGCAAGCCCTGAGCGTCGATCACCAAGTCATATTTCGTGGCGCGAACGCTTTGCTTGAAGCGCTTCCACTCACCGCTCTTGATGGTCTGCCAGATGTTTTTGCGCCAGCGACGTATCGCCACCGGAATCACCTTGCCCACCGCTGGATGCCAGGTCGGGATCTCGGCAAAGCCTTCTTCCACCACCCAGTCGAATTTGATGCCGGGGATCGCCCGCGCCGCGTCGGTCAACGCCGGCAACGCATGAATGACGTCGCCCAGCGAAGAAGTCTTGATCAACAGAACCCGCAAGCTATTTGACCTCGACCGGAGTGCCTTGCAACCGCTGCAGGGCTTCGTTCACCGCTTGCGGCATGAGTTGGCGCAAGCAGTTGTAATGGCCGAAACGGCAGGTGCGGTCGAAGCATGGACTGCACTCGATGCCCAGGCGAACGACTTCGACGTGCTCGGCCAACGGTGGCGTGAAACCTGGCGACGTCGAGCCGTAGACTGCCACCAATGGGCGATTCAGCGCGGCGGCAACGTGCATCAGGCCGGAGTCGTTGGACACCACCGCATCGGAGCAGGACATCAGGTCGATGGCTTCGGCCAGCGAGGTGCCGCCGCTGAGGTTGACCGATTCTTCACGCAGGCCGGGAATCAGCCGCGCGCGGATGTCTTCGCCCACGGCGTGGTCGTTTTTCGAACCGAACAGCCAGACTTGCCAGCCTTCGCGGATCTTCGCTTCGGCAACCTTGGCGTAATGCTCGGACGGCCAACGCTTGGACTCACCAAACTCGGCGCCGGGGCACAGGGCCAACACTGGGCGGTCGAGGGTCAGGCCGAACTTGGCAAGCGCCGCTTCGCGGGTAACCGGGTCGATCTGCAGGCTCGGACGTGGATACGGCTTTGGCAACTCAAAGCCCGGCTCGTAAGCCAGGGCCATGAAGCGCTCGATCATCAGCGGATAACGATCCTTGTCCAGCGTGCGCACGTCATTGAGCAGGCCATAGCGAAACTCGCCACGCCAGCCGGTGCGCTTCGGGATGCCGGCAAAGAACGGCACCAGCGCCGACTTCAGGGAATTGGGCAACAGGATCGCCTGGTCGTACTGGCCAGCCAGGGATTTGCCGATGCGCCGACGCGTTGCCAGCTCCAGGACACCGTGACCGAGCGGAAAGCTCAAGGCCTGGCGAACTTCGGGCATGCGTTCAAGAATCGGCCGGCTCCACTCGGGGGCCAGCACGTCGATTTCGCATTGCGGGTGGCGTTGTTTCAGACACTGGAAAAGTGTCTGCGCCATCACCATGTCACCGACCCAACTGGGCCCAACGATCAGAATTTTCATGTGGTTTCCATAAACGAACCGGGGAGGCCTACGCCTCCCCGCCTCGAAAATTCTACAGAACAACGCAAATCTACTGTAGGAGCGAGCTTGCTCGCGATGAACCCGAGAACTCCGCGGGGTGTCAGGCTCGCCGCGTTATCGTTAACGACCATCGCGAGCAAGCTCGCTCCTACAGGGAATATTGGCGTATCAAATATCCCGTTTCAGCTTAGCCCCAGCTCACGCCAGATCCGCATGACCTGCCGCCGTTCGTCCGCAAACTGATCGCCCGGGATCACCCCGGGGTCCTTCTGCAAGGCCTGCCGGTGGGCAGCGGAACGGTACGCTTTATACGCTTCACGCAACAGGCTGGCATCTTCGACGGGCATCAGCCCTTCATGCTCCAGCTCTTCCAGAATGCGGATGTTGTCCGTCCAGCGTAGCAATGGCGGGTGTGTTTCGGACCACGCCAGGGCCGCGTATTGCACCATAAATTCAATATCGACGATACCTCCGGCGTCCTGCTTGATATCGAACGGCGCCGTGGCTTCGAAGGCATTTGCCCCGGTGCCGGCCGCGGTGCTCTTGCTGCCGAGGTTATCGCGCATCTTGGCACGCATCTCGCTGACTTCCTGGCGCAGGGTCGGCAGATCACGTGTTTTACCCAATATCGCGGCACGGACTTTCTCGAAGGCCTGGCCGACATCCTGACTGCCCACCAACACCCGCGCGCGCACCAATGCCTGATGCTCCCAGGTCCAGGCCTCGTTTTCCTGATAGCGGGCAAACGCGCCCAGGGAACTCACCAGCAAGCCCGACGCCCCGGACGGTCGCAGACGCATGTCCACTTCATACAACTGCCCGGAGTTGGTCTGCGCCGTCAGCAAGTGAATGATCCGTTGCCCCAATCGGGTGAAAAATTGCGCGCCATCGATGGGTTTGATGCCATCGGTTTCAGCCTGCGGATCGCCGTCGTGGATGAATACCAGGTCCAGGTCCGAACCATGCCCGAGTTCCAGGCCGCCGACTTTCCCATAACCGACAATGATGAAGCCGGGATCGCACAAGGTGCCATCGGTGCGCAGCGGCGTGCCGTACTTGGCCACGGTTTGCCGCCAGGCCAGTGCCAGCACCTGCTCCAGGATCGCCTCGGCGAGCCAGGTCAGGTAATCGCTGACTTTCATCAGCGGCAGGCTGCCGGCGATTTCCGAGGCGGCCACTCGCAGGCGGTGCGCCAGCTTGAAATGGCGCAGAGCTTCCATTTGCTGTTCGAGGTCGTCCTCGGGAATCCGTGTCAGGCGCTCGCGCAACTCTGCCGCCAGTTCTGGCGCCAGTGGCGGCTTGAACAGCCGGCCTTCGTTGAGCAATTCGTCGAGCAGCAGCGGGAAGCGGGTGATTTGCTCGGCGATCCACGGGCTCGCCGCACACAGCGTCAGCAAACGCCGCAACGCACTGGGGTTCTCGGTCAACAGCACCAGGTACGCGGAACGACGGGCCACGGCTTCGACCAGCGGCAGCACCCGTTCCAGTACCAGGTCCGGGTTGTCATGTTCCACGGCCTGCGCGAGCAGCCGCGGAATAAAAGCATCGAGACGCTCGCGCCCCAGACGCTGCATCGCCCTCAATTGCGGGCTGCTGCGCAAGCCGGCCAGGGCTTTCAAGGCTTTTGGGGCATCCTTGAAACCACCCTCTTCCAGTTGGCGGCAAGCGGCCTCATCGTCCTGAGCCTCCTCCCACAGCGGCAACCACTCACCGCCGACCACCACTTCGCTTTCGGCGCCCTGTTCTTCATCGGGATCGGCGATCACCTGCCCGAAGTGCCAAGCCACACGGCCGCGCCAATACATCAGTTGTTCGTGGAACGCCGTCCAGTTCGCGAAGCCCAGCATAAAGGCAATGCGCGCCTGATCCTGCTCGCCATCGGGCAACATTTGCGTCTGGCGATCGGCAATCGCCTGAATCGCGTGTTCGGTGTAACGCAGGAATTCGTAACCTTCACGCAGCTCGCTGATCACGTTCGGCGGCAGGTACCCCTGACCTTCCAGCGTGCTCAATACCTTTAATAGTGGGCGCTGCTGCAAGCTCAGATCGCGGCCGCCGTGGATCAACTGGAACGCCTGGGCAATAAACTCGACTTCGCGAATACCGCCGGAACCGAGCTTGATGTTGTCGGCCATGCCCTTGCGCCGCACTTCCTGCTGGATCAGCTGCTTCATGGTGCGCAGCGCTTCGATGGCGGAAAAGTCGAGGTAACGCCGGTAAACGAATGGCCGCAGCATCTCTTGCAGTTGCGCGCCGGCTACTTGATCCCCGGCCACCACCCGCGACTTGATCATCGCGTAGCGTTCCCAGTCGCGCCCCTGGTCCTGGTAATACTGCTCCAGCGCGTTGAAGCTCAGCACCAGCGCGCCCGCCGAACCGTAGGGACGCAAACGCATGTCGACGCGAAATACAAAGCCGTCGACGGTCATCGGGTCCAGGGCCTTGATCAGCCGCTGGCCCAGACGGATGAAGAACTCCTGGTTATCCAGCGGGCGTTTGACGCCAACTGTTTCGCCACCCTCGGGATAGGCAAAAATCAGGTCGATGTCCGATGACAGGTTCAGCTCCACGGCACCGAGCTTGCCCATGCCGAGAATGACCATCTGCTGCGGTTCGCCGCTGCGCCGCCCGGTCGGCACGCCGAACTGCTGGCAATGCCGCACGTACAACCATTGATAGGCCTGATCGATGCTGGCATCGGCCATGTCCGAAAGGTCGCGGCAGGTCTGGATCAAATCGGCCTGGCGGGTCAGGTCGCGCCAGATGATCCGCACCTGATGGCGTGCACGCTGGCGGCGCAAGGCGCGGCCAAGCTGATCATCGGTCTCGGCCACGTTCGCGGCGGCCGCGATCTGCCCGCACAACTCACCGGGAGCGAAGCCGCGGTCCAGTTCGCCGGACTGCACCAGCCCCAGCAACATCAAAGGGTCACGAACACACTGTTCAATCACGAAATCGCTGGCGGCGGTGACGCGGGCAAATTGCGCCCAGCGTTCCGGCGTCCAGGCGGACAGCCCGTGGTCATCGTCCAGAGCGGCGACGGCAGCGCGGAACGACTGCTCGGCACGGGTGACAAACGGCAGGAGAATGGCGGGCAGTTCGGCAAGCGAGGGGAGGCTCATGGTCTATCCTTGATCGGCGTGCAACGGGCTGCATGTAGTGGTTTTCGAAAACCCACTACCTGAGGGAGTGTCGAACAAAAGTTAGAAATAGCTGAAATTTCTTTTATTTTGGCAGTCAGCATCAAGCTTTTACCTTTTGTAGTTGGGAAAAGACCAACCTTAACGATTATTCTCACAACGCAGCCGGGGGCCACAAGCCGCTCTTCTGTAGTTTTACTACTCGTATATACATTAGACGGGCTGAAATGCCGGATGATTTGTAGTAAAACTACACGCCGCCGGAACAACCTGTCGGCAATCCAAGAATTCATAACGTCTGCCCACAAGGCCAGTCGCTAACTCAGGCAACCGATTCTGGTAGCCTTTCCGCCCTGGAGCAAGCCATGCAAGACCTCGATCCCGTCGAAACCCAGGAATGGCTGGACGCCCTGGAATCGGTTCTCGACAAAGAAGGCGAAGACCGTGCTCACTATTTGATGACCCGTATGGGTGAACTGGCGACCCGCAGCGGTTCGCAGTTGCCTTACGCCATCACCACGCCTTACCGCAACACCATCCCGGTAACCCACGAAGCACGCATGCCTGGCGACCTGTTCATGGAACGCCGCATTCGCTCGCTGGTACGCTGGAACGCGATGGCCATGGTAATGCGTACGAACCTGAAGGATTCTGACCTCGGCGGTCACATCTCCAGCTTCGCCTCCAGTGCGACCCTGTATGACATCGGCTTCAACTACTTCTTCCAGGCCCCGACCGAAGAACACGGCGGCGACCTGATCTACTTCCAGGGCCACACCTCGCCAGGCGTTTACGCCCGCGCATTCATGGAAGGCCGCATCACCGAAGACCAGATGAACAACTTCCGCCAGGAAGTCGACGGTCAGGGCCTGTCGTCCTACCCGCACCCTTGGCTGATGCCTGACTTCTGGCAGTTCCCGACCGTATCCATGGGTCTGGGCCCGATCCAGGCGATCTACCAGGCACGCTTCATGAAGTACCTGGAACACCGCGGCTTCATCCAGCCAGGCAAACAGAAAGTCTGGTGCTTCCTGGGCGACGGCGAGTGCGACGAGCCGGAATCCCTGGGCGCTATCTCCCTGGCCGGCCGCGAAAAGCTGGACAACCTGATCTTCGTCATCAACTGCAACCTGCAGCGCCTCGACGGCCCGGTTCGCGGCAACGGCAAGATCATCCAGGAACTCGAAGGCGTGTTCCGCGGTGCTCAGTGGAACGTGACCAAAGTCATCTGGGGCCGTTTCTGGGACCCACTGCTGGCCAAGGACGTCGACGGCATCCTGCAACGCCGCATGGACGAAGTCATCGACGGCGAGTACCAGAACTACAAAGCCAAAGACGGCGCGTTCGTACGTGAACACTTCTTCAACACGCCAGAACTCAAGGCGATGGTCGAAGATCTGTCCGACGACGAGATCTGGAAGCTCAACCGTGGCGGCCACGACCCGTACAAGGTCTACGCGGCGTACCACGAAGCGGTCAACCACAAAGAACAACCGACCGTCATCCTGGCCAAGACCATCAAGGGTTATGGCACCGGTGCCGGCGAAGCGAAGAACACTGCGCACAACACCAAGAAAGTCGACGTCGACAGCCTGAAGTTGTTCCGCGACCGCTTCGACATCCCGGTCAAGGACGATGAACTGGAAAACCTGCCATTCTTCAAACCGGAAGAAGGCAGCGCCGAAGCCCGTTACCTGAGCGAGCGCCGTACCGCACTGGG
This sequence comes from Pseudomonas sp. GW823-FHT06E10, assembly GCF_058794995.1. Lineage (NCBI taxonomy): Bacteria > Pseudomonadati > Pseudomonadota > Gammaproteobacteria > Pseudomonadales > Pseudomonadaceae > Pseudomonas > Pseudomonas sp. GW823-FHT06E10. The sequence continues at coordinate 231,223 of NZ_JBXAHJ010000005.1, forward strand.
CGGCTTCGTACCTCAGCGTCGCGCCAAGAGCTTCAACATCCCGACCCCGCCACTGGAAACCCTCAAGGCGATCCTGGACGGCTCGGGCGACCGCGAAATCTCCACCACCATGGCCTTCGTGCGGATCCTCGCACAACTGGTCAAGGACAAGGAAATCGGTCCTCGCATCGTACCGATCATCCCGGACGAAGCCCGTACCTTCGGTATGGAAGGCATGTTCCGTCAGCTGGGCATCTACTCCTCCGTCGGCCAGCTCTACGAGCCAGTCGATAAAGACCAGGTGATGTTCTACAAGGAAGACCAGAAGGGCCAGATCCTCGAAGAAGGCATCAACGAAGCGGGCGCCATGAGCTCCTTCATCGCTGCCGGTACTTCATACTCCAGCCACAACCAGCCGATGCTGCCGTTCTACATCTTCTACTCGATGTTCGGCTTCCAGCGTATCGGCGACCTGGCCTGGGCCGCTGGCGACAGCCGCACCCGTGGTTTCCTGATCGGCGGCACCGCCGGCCGTACCACCCTGAACGGTGAAGGCCTGCAACACGAAGACGGTCACAGCCACCTGCTGGCCGCGACCATCCCGAACTGCCGCACCTACGATCCAACCTACGGCTACGAGCTGGCGGTGATCATTCAGGACGGCATGAAGAAGATGACCGAAGAGCAACAGGACGTCTTCTACTACATCACCGTGATGAACGAGTCGTACCAGCAGCCAGCCATGCCGGCCGGTGCCGAAGAAGGCATCAAGAAAGGCATGTACCTGCTCGAAGAAGACAACCGCGAAGCGGCGCACCACGTTCAGCTGATGGGCTCCGGCACCATCCTGCGTGAAGTCCGTGAAGCAGCGAAGATCCTGCGTGAACAGTTCAACGTCGGCGCCGACGTGTGGAGCGTTACCAGCTTCAACGAACTGCGTCGCGACGGCCTGGCCGTTGAGCGCACCAACCGTCTGCACCCTGGCCAGAAGCCTAAGCTGAGCTATGTGGAAGAGTGCCTGAACGGCCGTCAAGGTCCGGTCATTGCCTCTACCGACTACATGAAACTGTTCGCCGAGCAGATCCGTCAGTGGGTACCGTCCAAGGAATTCAAAGTCCTGGGCACCGACGGTTTCGGCCGCAGCGACAGCCGCAAGAAACTGCGTCATTTCTTCGAAGTCGACCGTCATTTCGTGGTGTTGGCAGCCCTGGAAGCACTGGCTGACCGTGGCGATATCGAACCTAAAGTGGTGGCTGAAGCCATCGCCAAGTTCGGGATCGACCCGGAAAAACGCAACCCACTGGACTGCTGAGGAGAGATTCTGTGAGCGAACTCATTCGCGTACCTGACATCGGCAGCGGTGAAGGTGAAGTAATTGAACTGTTTGTGAAGGTCGGCGACCGTATCGAAGCCGACCAGAGCATCCTGACACTTGAGTCGGACAAGGCGAGCATGGAAGTGCCTGCGCCGAAGGCCGGTATCATCAAGAGCCTGAAAGTGAAGCTGGGCGATCGCCTGAAAGAAGGCGACGAACTGCTGGAGCTGGAAGTCGAAGGTGCCGCTGCTGCGGCCCCTGCGGCTGCCGCACCGGCGGCCAAGGCTGAAGCCAAACCGGCTGCTGCACCTGCCGCCGCTCCTGCTCCTGCTCCTGCTCCTGCTGCGCCGGCCGCTGCCAGCGTTCAGCAAGTGCACGTGCCGGACATCGGTTCGTCGGGCAAGGCCCAGATCATCGAGATCCAGGTCAAGGTCGGCGACACCGTCGCGGCTGATCAGTCGCTGATCACCCTGGAGTCCGACAAGGCGAGCATGGAAATCCCGTCGCCTGCCGCTGGCGTGGTCAAGGCCATCAGCGTCAAGCTCAACGACGAAGTCGGCACCGGCGACCTGATCCTGGATCTGGAAGTGGCGGGTGCTGCTGCACCGGCTGCTGCTCCGGCCCAGGCTGCCGCTCCGGCACCCGCCGCTGCACCTGCTGCTGCCGCAGCCCCGGCCGCTCCAGTGGCCGACAGCGTTCAGGACATCCATGTTCCGGACATCGGTTCGGCGGGCAAGGCCAAGATCATCGAAGTCCTGGTCAAGGCCGGCGACACCGTTGTGGCCGACCAGTCGCTGATCACCCTGGAATCCGACAAGGCGAGCATGGAAATCCCGTCGCCAGCCGCTGGCGTGGTGGAAAGCGTTTCCATCAAGCTCGACGACGAAGTCGGAACCGGCGACCTGATCCTGAAACTGAAAGTCAAAGGCGCCGCTCCTGCTGCACCTGTTGCTGCGACCGCACCTGCCGCTGCTGCTCCGAGCGCTCCGAGCGCTCCGGCTCCAGTCGCTGCTGCTCCGGCTGCCGCTGCTCCTGCTGCTGCCCCGGTTGCTGCTCCAGCCAAGCCAGGCGCCAAAGTTCACGCCGGCCCTGCCGTGCGTCAACTGGCCCGCGAATTCGGCGTCGAGCTGAGCGCCGTTGGCGCCAGCGGCCCGCACGGTCGCATCCTGAAGGAAGACGTGCAGGTTTACGTCAAAGCCATGATGCAGAAGGCCAAGGAAGCACCGGCCGCTGCTGCTGGTGCAACCGGTGGCGCGGGCATCCCGCCGATTCCGGTCGTGGACTTCAGCCGCTTCGGTGAAATCGAAGAAGTGCCGATGACCCGTCTGATGCAGGTCGGCGCCGCCAACCTGCACCGCAGCTGGCTGAACGTACCGCACGTGACGCAATTCGACTCGGCGGATATCACCGAGCTCGAAGCGTTCCGTGTTGCCCAGAAAGCCGTTGCAGAGAAGGCCGGCGTCAAGCTGACCGTCCTGCCGTTGCTGCTCAAGACCTGCGCGCACCTGCTCAAGGAACTGCCGGACTTCAACAGCTCGCTGGCGCCAAGCGGCAAAGCGATCATCCGCAAGAAATACGTGAACATCGGCTTCGCCGTCGACACCCCGGATGGCCTGCTGGTACCGGTCATCAAGAACGTCGACCAGAAGAGCCTGCTGCAATTGGCCGCCGAGGCTGCTTCCCTGGCTGAAAAAGCCCGGACCAAGAAGCTCTCGTCGGACGAGATGCAAGGCGCCTGCTTCACCATTTCCAGCCTCGGCCACATTGGCGGCACCGGCTTCACGCCGATCGTCAACGCGCCGGAAGTGGCGATCCTCGGTGTTTCCAAGGCAACCATCCAGCCAGTCTGGGACGGCAAAGCCTTCCAGCCGAAACTGATGCTGCCGCTGTCGCTGTCCTACGATCACCGTGTGATCAACGGCGCCGCTGCTGCACGCTTCACCAAGCGTCTGAGCGATCTGCTGGGCGACATCCGCACCATGCTCCTGTAACACCGACCGGCCCTCCTTCTCCGGAGGGCCTGTTGCGTTCCACGTTTCCGAGCGCCATGCTCGTACCTCAACCCCGCCAATTTGGCGGGGCTTTTTTTTGCCTGAAGTTATTACTTAAAACGTCTTCCTACATTTGTGGCTGATACCGCCCACAACTCGAGTCCATTTCTGCCAGATATTTTTTCGGGCCAAATAACTAGTCTTGGCTGGAAGACTACTTATTACATCCGAAACAACCATCTGACTAATTCATTAGCAGCCGAATGGACTCAAACATGTTCAAACCCACTGTCGGCCCGATTATTGGCCACACCACAACTAATCACGCCCGTATTTTTTTACGCGGCGAACACAACAAAAACACTTTGGTATTTGCTGGCATTCGTTATAGACGACAAGGTGAAGATCACTGGTCAAAAGGTAACTTTGCGAAACTCGAACCCGAGCACGACATGTGCGAAGTTATCGTGCTGAACAACCTGTCCGCCGACTCCGACTATGAATATCAGGCCGGGTGGTTCAGCCTGACCAGCCCTGCGCACACCGTCGACACGGTGAAGGAACTGCCGCTGCAATGGTCACGGCAGGTTTATCACTTGCGTACCCGTTCCAGCCAGGCCAGCCTGCCAAGGGCCTACATTGTCGGCTCTTGCCGATACCTGCGCATGACCGCAGGCATAGCATCCGCCCCTCATCTGGGTGACAGAGTCTTTGCTTCGATTTCACGTTTGGTGGAGCAAGCCAGTCCTCCCGTCAGCGCGCTGGTGATGACGGGAGACCAAATCTATGTCGATGACTTGAACATTATTGCCCCTGATCGGGAACTCAAGGAAATCCTCCATAAATATCGCGTGGCGTTTTCGCAGATCAATATCGCCAGATTAATGTCCAATCTGCCCACTTACATGATCCTTGACGACCATGAAATAGAGGACAACTGGCCCGCCAACAAGAGCAAGTCCGATGATTACTTATATGCAAACGCAATCAGGGCCTATGAGTTGTATCAGGCCAGTCATAGTCCTGCCCATGCACTAACTGATGATGGACTGACAAATAAACGACTGGACAAATACTGGTATCAATTTACTGAAGGTGATATCGAATGGTTTGTTACCGACAGTCGGACCCGACGCAATCTGTCGGCCACTGACCGACGCATTCTCGACGCAGCCCAGGAACAAGCCTTGTGCGACTGGCTGATCCACAGCCCGGCACGGGTCAAATTCGTGGTCACCAGTGTCATGTTCTACCCTGACCGCAAACGCACGGATGATGACGCCTGGCAGGCCTTTCCAGAACAACGGCTACGGTTGCTGGAGACCATTCGCACACACCGCATCAAGAATGTCTTCTTCATTTCCGGCGATGTCCACGGCTCGCTGACCAGTCGACTGAGCCACAGTGAGGATCCAGACTTCGAGGTCCACACCATCGTCTCGTCACCGCTGTGCAACAGCAAAATGCTGCCCTATGCCACGACCGCCACATTCGTCCTCGATCACCCCCTGGTCCGCACCGCCGCAGGCGACTATCGACATGAACTGACCAGCAAGGTGATCAGCCAGGATAATTTTGCACACCTGGTCGTCGATGCCGGGCAGCTTCAGGTGAATTTCCACGACCGGGAGGGCAAGCATTTGCAGTCCATTGGCATCCCGATTCGCTGACCCGGAAACAGATCGCAGTCACTGGCAATACTTGCAAAACTGCGATTTTTCAGCGACTGGCAATACTTTCTGCCACGGACTGAAGAAAACTTGTCGTCTGCCGACATATTCTTATAGCACTTGGCCTTCATCTCTCTTGTCAGTCGGTGTCGCAATGATGCAACCTTGCCGCAGGCAACAGTAAAGAGGGCGAGAGCCCAGCGCGTTCAGCATATTCGAAGCGAGTTTCCCTCCATGAAAAGCCAGCCCGATGCCGCCAGCCGTATGGTGGCCGAGGTAGTGACGCAGTTGCCTGTGCCCTCGCGGCTCGGCATGCTGCGTTTCGAACGGCTTAATGAACCCAGCTGGGCGCTGCTGTTTCTCGATCCCAATTGCGAACGCCAGTTCGGCCTGCCAGCCGTGGAACTGTGTGCGCTGGTGGGCTCGCCCTACGCCAGCCTGATGGAGCCGCTAGCGCGCTATCAACTGCACGACGCAGTCCAGCAACAGCTGACTGAAAGCCCGCACTACCTGATCCGCTATACCCTGCACACCGCCGCTGGCTCCCTGACTCTGCTGGAGCTGGGCGAAGCCTACAAACAACACAATCGACACCTGTTGCGCGGCTACCTGCTGGTCATCGACGGCCTGTTCGAGGATGACCCGCTGCAACCGGCCATGGACCTTGAAACCCAGAACTCGCGCCTGCAAATCGCCCTGGAACTCAATCAGCGTGCCCAGCAGGAGCAACTGCTGCATCTGGAGCGGGTGCGGGCCCAGCAGGATCTGATCCTGCTACTCACCCGTCAACGCTACAGCAGCAACAACTCCTTGCGCGAAGCCGCCGAACTGATCACCCGCAGCGCCTGCGACATCTACGAAATCGACAGTGCCAGCCTGTGGCACCTCGAAGGCTCGATGCTGGTGCCGATCTCGGCCTATCACCGCACGAATCAGGAATACCTGCTGCCGCAACCGATCGACGTCAGTCTTTTCCCCGATTACCTCGACGCCCTGCACACCGGCCGAGCCATCGACGCCCATAACGCCATGCGCGACCCACGCACCCGGGAGATGGCCGAAAGCCTGCGCCCGCGGGACGTCAACGCAATGCTCGACGCCAGTATCCGCGTCGATGGCCAGGTGGTCGGCGTTTTGTGCCTGGAGCAAACCGGGGCAACCCGCGCCTGGCAGTCGGATGAAATCGCGTTCGCCGGAGAACTGGCGGACCAGTTTGCCCAGGTCATCAGCAACCACAACCGGCGAACCGCCACCAGCGCCCTGCACCTGTTCCAGCGCGCGGTCGAACAAAGTGCCAACGCCTTTTTGCTGGTCAACTGCGATGGCGTGGTGGAATACGTCAACCCGAGCTTCACCGCGATCACCCAATATTCCACCGAAGAAGTGCACGGTCAGCGGCTGTCAGAACTACCGGCCCTGGAGAACCTCAGCGAACTGCTGTTCGATGCACCTTCGGCGCTGGCCAAGAGCAACAGTTGGCAAGGTGAATTCAAGAGCCGCCGGAAAAACCTCGAACCCTACTGGGGCCAATTGTCGATCTCCAAGGTTTACGGCGACAACCGCGAGCTGACCCACTACATCGGCATCTACGAAGACATCACCCAGACCAAGCTCGCCCAACAACGCATCGAGCGCCTGGCCTACACCGACAACCTGACCAACCTCGGCAACCGCCCGGCGTTCATCCGCAACCTCGATGAGCGCTTCGCCCGGGACAGCGACGCGCCGATCAGCCTGTTGCTGGTGGACATCGACAACTTCAAGCGGATCAACGACAGCCTCGGCCACCAGACCGGCGACAAACTGCTGATCAGCCTCGCCCGGCGCCTGCGCAACAGCCTGATCCCGAGCGGCAGCCTGGCCCGATTCGCCAGTAACGAATTCGCCGTGTTGCTGGACAACAGCGACCTCACGACGGGCCAGCAAGTGGCCAACCAGTTGCTGGCGACCCTCGACAAACCGATGTTCGTCGACAACCAGTTGATCAGCGTCACCGGCTCCGTGGGCCTGGCCTGCGCGCCACTGCACGGGCGCGACCCGCAAACCCTGATGCGCAATGCCGGGCTGGCGCTGCACAAGGCCAAGGCCAACGGCAAACATCAGGTGCAGGTGTTCACCGAAGCGCTGAACGCCGAGGCCAGCTACAAGCTGTTCGTCGAAAACAACCTGCGCCGCGCTCTGACCCAGAACGAACTCGACGTGTTCTACCAGCCCAAGCTGTGCCTGCGCAGCGGTCGCCTGCTGGGGATGGAAGCCCTGCTGCGCTGGGACCATCCGGAAAAGGGCATGATCCGCCCGGATCAGTTCATCAGCGTTGCCGAGGAAACCGGGTTGATCATTCCGATCGGCAAATGGATCGCCCGCCAGGCCTGCCGCATGAGCAAAGCGCTGACCGCCGCCGGCCTGGGCAACCTGCAAGTGGCGATCAACCTGTCGCCCAAGCAGTTTTCCGACCCGGACCTGGTGGCCTCCATTGCCAACATCCTCAAGGAAGAAGCCCTGCCGGCTCATTTGCTGGAGCTGGAGCTGACCGAAGGCCTGCTGCTGGAGGCTACCGAAGACACCCACTTGCAGCTCGACCAGCTCAAGCGCCTGGGCCTGACCCTGGCCATGGACGACTTCGGCACCGGTTACTCGTCGCTCAGTTACTTGAAAAAATTCCCCATCGACATCATCAAGATCGATCGAAGCTTTATCCACGAAATCCCGGACAACCAGGACGACATGGAAATCACCTCCGCGGTGATCGCCATGGCCCACAACCTGAAACTCAAGGTCGTGGCTGAAGGCATCGAAACCGCCGAGCAGTTGTCGTTCCTGCGCCGTCACCGCTGCGACGTCGGCCAGGGCTACCTGTTCGACCGTCCAATCCCGGGCGATGAGCTGATCGACAAGCTCAAACGCTACCCGCGTGGCCCAATCGCCTGACAGATACAGAACCTGTGGCAGACATAAACTCTGTGGCAGGCAAAAAACCTGTGGGAGCGAGCTTGCTCGCGATAGCGGTGGACCAGTCAGCCCCCCATGACACCGACACACCGCTATCGCGAGCAGGCTCCCCCCTACAGGGGTAGTGCGTATCGGGCAGGTATTGGGCACACTGACAGTCTGTTTATTTACAACCCAACCTGACTGAGAGGACTGATCATGGTTCTGCGCTCGGAAATTCTGGTGAACAAAAACGTGCTCCCTACTAAAGAACAAGCTCTGCCTGGCCGCGAAACCGCGATGACCCTGCCTGAAAAGCACTTTGTGTTTAAAGACACCCCCTTGCTCGGCCCGTTCTTCGAAGATGTCGACTTCGCGATCTTCGGCCTCGGCTGCTTCTGGGGCGCGGAACGCCGCTTCTGGCAGCGTGAAGGCGTGGTCAGCACCGTGGTCGGCTACGCCGGCGGTTTCACGCCGAACCCGACCTACGAAGAAGTCTGCTCGGGCCTGACCGGTCACGCCGAAGTGGTGCTGGTGGTGTATGACAAGGCCAAGGTCAGCTACGAAGGACTGCTGGCGATGTTCTGGGAACTGCACAACCCGACGCAGGGCATGCGCCAGGGCAATGACATCGGCACCCAATACCGTTCGGTGATCTACGCCACTAGCCCGGAACAACTGGACGCGGCGCTCAAGAGCAAGGAAACCTACCAGGCCGAGCTGTCCAAGGCCGGTCTCGGTGAAATCAGCACCGAAATCGACCAGGCCCCGACCGTCTACTTTGCCGAGACGTATCACCAGCAATACCTGGCGAAAAATCCGGAAGGCTACTGCGGAATTGGCGGCACAGGCGTGACCTGCCCGATCTGACAACTGACTGTAGAAGCGAGCCCGCTCGCGAAAAACCAAAGGACGCCGCTGGGCATCCGGTTTTACGCGTTAACGTTCACGACCTTCGCGAGCAAGCTCGCTCCTACAGATCAACTCTCGGCAATCAACCAATCCATCCGCCACCCACCCTGGGTCTGCCCAAGCTTCTCGGACAACCAAGGCAGCAGCTCACGCAATTCTTCCTCCAGCCCCCACGGCGGATTGGCGATCGCCAGCCCGGACCCGTTCAGGCTGTTGGGCGTATCCAGCGGATGTACCAGCAACTCCACCCGCAACAACTTCGGCGCACCGGTACCGGCCAGGTCCTGATAGAAGCGGCGCAGCGCGCGCTGATCCTTCACCGGGTACCAGATTGCCGCCACGGTCTGACGCATCCGGCCAATCGCTTCCTTCAACGACGCGGCACAGCGCTGCATCTCGTCGAGCTTCTCGAACGGCGGATCGATCAACATCACCGCACGCTTCTCCGGCACCGGCAGCAAGGCCCGCGACACGTGCCAGCCTTCACCCAGGTGTACCTTGACCCGGCGATCACCGGCCATGTTGTCCTTGAGCAAAACGCCGTCTTCCGGATGTTTCTCGTTGAGCAACACACGGTCCTGAGGGCGGGTCAGACGCCGCGCCAGCTCCGGCGACCCCGGGTAATAGCGCAACTGGCCATCCGGGTTCATCTCGTGCAGCACCTGCATGTAATCAGCGGTCAGGATCGGCAGATCCGGCTGATCCCACAAACGCGCAATGCCTTCCAGGTACTCACCGGTACGATTGGCCTGATCACCCTGAAGGTCATACAGACCGATGCCGGCGTGGGTATCGAGATAGGCAAACGGCTGCTCCTTGCGCGACATCAGGGCGATGAGGCGGGTCAAGGTCAGGTGTTTGAACACATCGGCGTGATTGCCGGCATGGAAGGCGTGACGATAATTCATGGCTGCTCCTGCGAAGGCCGGGAAGTTTACCTTTTACCGGGCGGCAAGTCAGGGGTTGGCGGCTGAGCGGGTCAGCCGCGGAGAACACTGCAGTGAAAATGCAAAAAAATGGCCCGCGTCCAAAAGGACGCGGGCCATTTTTTTCAAGTCATCGGGTCAGTGCATGCACTCATCCCGATCACTTGTTCAAGCGATAATCGGCCTCAGCAGCAGCAAAACGCTGGAACATGCCGGCAGTCGGCGTGCCCATCTTGCTGACGAAGTAGATCGCCAGGCTGGCGAAGATGAAACCAGGGATGATTTCGTACAGGCCCAGCAGTTCGAAGTGTTTCCAGACGATCACGGTGATCGCGCCGACCAGGATACCGGCCAGTGCGCCGTTGCGGGTCATGTCTTTCCAGATCACGGAGATCAGCACGACCGGACCGAATGCGGCACCGAAACCGGCCCAGGCGTAGCTCACCAGACCCAGTACACGGTTTTCCGGGTTGGACGCCAGGGCGATCGCCACCAGGGCAACCAACAACACCATGGCACGGCCGACCCACACCAGTTCCAGCTGCGAAGCGGATTTACGCAGGAAGGTCTTGTAGAAGTCTTCGGTCAGGGCGCTCGAGCACACCAGCAACTGGCAACTCAGGGTGCTCATGACGGCAGCCAGAATGGCCGACAGCAGGATACCCGCGATCCATGGGTTGAACAGGATCTTGGCCAGTTCGATGAACACACGCTCGTGGTTCTCGGTGACTGCGCCAGCCACGTCCGGGTGCGCCGAGAAGTAGGCGATACCGAAGAAGCCGACTGCCACGGTGCCGCCCAGGCACAGGATCATCCAGGTCATGGAAATGCGACGGGCGTTGGCGATCGATTTAACCGAATCGGCAGCCATGAAACGCGCCAGGATATGCGGCTGGCCGAAGTAGCCCAGACCCCAACCCATCAGCGAGATAATGCCGATGAAAGTGGTGCCCTTGAGCATGTCGAAGTTGCTTGGATCTTGCGCTTCGATGGCCAGGAAAGTGGTGTCGACGCCGCCAGTGGCCAGCAACACGATAACCGGCGTCAGGATCAACGCGAAGATCATCAGGGTGGCTTGTACGGTATCGGTCCAGCTCACGGCCAGGAAACCACCGATAAAGGTGTAGGCAATCGTCGCCGCAGCACCGGCCCACAGCGCAGTCTCGTAGGACATGCCGAAGGTGCTTTCGAACAGACGGGCGCCGGCTACGATGCCGGAAGCACAGTAGATGGTGAAGAACACCAGGATCACGACCGCGGAGATGATCCGCAGCAGGCCGCTTTTGTCTTCGAAACGGCTGGCGAAGTAGTCCGGCAGGGTCAGTGCATCACCGTTGTGCTCGGTCTGCACACGCAGACGGCCGGCGACGAACAGCCAGTTCAGGTAGGCGCCGACGATCAGGCCGATGGCGATCCAGCTTTCGGACAGACCGGACATGTAGATCGCGCCGGGCAAGCCCATCAACAACCAGCCGCTCATGTCGGAGGCACCGGCGGACAGTGCGGTCACGACGCTGCCCAGGCTACGACCGCCCAGAATGTAGTCGGAAAGGTTGTTGGTGGAGCGATAGGCCATCAAGCCGATCAGCACCATTGCTGCGATGTAGATCACGAACGTGATCAGGGTTGGATTGCTTACGCTCATTAAGTTACGCCCTGGCTTTGTTTTTATGTAGCTGCGGCTGGTGAACCGCTCGCAAACGCATACGTTTGACAGACGATCCGGATTCCCGCGCATTTATGACTGATGTTTCCCCAGGAAAGCCATCAGCCGGAGCACCCGGGTTTCGACCGGGTTGCACCTTGGGCGCGAATGCTATTCAACAAAGCAAATAAGGTGCAACCAGTTTCTTGAGAATAAGTTGCACCCAGTCGGAAATAAATTTCAAACCCGGTTTTTTGCTCCTTTTCGGAGCAAGAACTCGGGCCAACCACCCTAAAAAGCACCAAGCAAAGGCAGCACCGCCGTACCAGAATTTATTTCCTGACGAGCTGCGTAATATTCCGACAAAAAAAGGGTTGCACCCGGTTGCACCTCAACAGTCGCACGGCTAATCTTGCCGCCAGCTGATGCCACGCAGTCGTGGCAAACATGAGGATAAAAACATGGCTACCACCACCCTTGGGGTCAAACTTGACGACCCGACCCGCGAACGCCTCAAGGCCGCCGCGACCTCGATTGATCGCACGCCGCACTGGCTGATCAAGCAGGCAATCTTCAATTACCTGGAAAAACTCGAGGGTGGTGCAACCCTGTCCGAGCTGAACGGTTCGACCAAGGATTCCGACGACTCCGTCGACGCGCCTCTGGATCACGCCCACCAGTGTTTCCTCGAATTCGCCGAAAGCATCCTGCCGCAATCGGTACTGCGCGCCTCGATCACCGCCGCCTACCGTCGCCCTGAGCCGGAAGTCGTGCCGATGCTGATCGAGCAGGCTCGCCTGCCGGCACCGATGGCCGAAGCCACCAACAAACTCGCCGCCTCGATTGCTGAAAAACTGCGCAACCAGAAGAGCGCTGGCGGCCGTGCCGGCATCGTCCAGGGCCTGCTGCAGGAATTCTCCCTGTCGTCCCAGGAAGGTGTGGCGCTGATGTGCCTGGCCGAAGCGCTGCTGCGCATCCCGGACAAAGGCACCCGCGACGCCCTGATCCGCGACAAGATCAGCACCGGCAACTGGCAGCCGCACCTGGGCAACAGCCCGTCGCTGTTCGTCAACGCCGCCACCTGGGGTTTGCTGCTGACCGGCAAACTGGTGTCGACCCACAACGAAGCCGGCCTGACTTCGTCCCTGAGCCGCATCATCGGCAAGAGCGGCGAGCCGATGATCCGCAAGGGCGTCGACATGGCCATGCGCCTGATGGGCGAGCAGTTCGTGACCGGCGAAACCATCGCCGAAGCCCTGGCCAACGCCAGCAAGTTCGAAACCAAAGGTTTCCGCTATTCCTACGACATGCTGGGTGAAGCCGCACTCACCGAGCACGACGCACAGAAGTACCTGGCCTCGTACGAACAAGCCATCCACTCGATCGGCAAAGCCTCCCACGGTCGCGGGATTTATGAAGGCCCGGGCATCTCGATCAAGCTGTCCGCCCTGCACCCGCGTTACAGCCGCGCCCAGTACGAGCGCGTGATGGACGAGCTGTACCCGCGCCTGCTGTCGCTGACCCTGCTGGCCAAGCAATATGACATCGGCCTGAACATCGACGCCGAAGAGGCCGATCGCCTGGAGCTGTCACTGGATCTGCTCGAGCGCCTGTGCTTCGAGCCGCAACTGACTGGCTGGAACGGCATCGGTTTCGTGATCCAGGCTTACCAGAAGCGTTGCCCGTACGTGATCGACTACGTGATCGACCTGGCTCGCCGCAGCCGTCATCGCCTGATGATCCGCCTGGTAAAAGGCGCGTACTGGGACAGCGAAATCAAGCGCGCCCAGGTCGAAGGCCTGGAAGGCTACCCGGTCTACACCCGCAAGGTGTACACCGACGTGTCCTACATCGCTTGCGCCCGCAAGCTGCTGTCGGTGCCGGAAGTCATCTACCCGCAGTTCGCCACGCACAACGCCCACACCCTGTCGGCCATTTATCACATCGCCGGTCAGAACTATTACCCGGGCCAGTACGAGTTCCAGTGCCTGCACGGCATGGGTGAGCCGCTGTACGAACAGGTTGTAGGCAAAGTTTCCGAAGGCAAGCTGAACCGTCCGTGCCGCGTGTACGCTCCAGTCGGAACCCACGAAACCCTGCTGGCCTACCTGGTGCGTCGCCTGCTGGAAAACGGCGCGAACACTTCGTTCGTCAACCGTATTGCCGACCAGTCGATTTCGATCCAGGAACTGGTGGCCGATCCGGTAGCCAGCATCGAGCAAATGGCGACCGTGGAAGGTGGTTTCGGCCTGCCGCACCCGCGCATTCCGCTGCCGCGTGACCTGTATGGCTCCGAGCGCGCCAACTCCAGCGGCATCGACATGGCCAACGAACATCGTTTGGCATCCCTGTCCTGCGCGCTTCTCGCTACCGCACACAACCACTGGAAAGCGGCACCTATGCTCGGTTGCGCTTCCAGCAGCGAAGCCCCGGCACCGGTCTTGAACCCGTCCGATCTGCGTGACGTGGTCGGTCATGTGCAGGAAGCGACCGTCGAAGACGTCGACAACGCGATCCAGTGCGCCCTCAACGCTGCACCGATCTGGCAGGCCACGCCGCCCGCCGAGCGCGCCGCGATCCTGGAACGTGCCGCCGATCTGATGGAAGCCGAGATCCAGCCGCTGATGGGCCTGCTGGCCCGCGAAGCCGGCAAGACTTTCGCCAACGCCATCGCCGAAGTGCGTGAAGCCGTGGATTTCCTGCGTTATTACGCGGTGCAGGCACGCAACGATTTCACCAACGACGCTCACCGTCCGTTGGGCCCAGTCGTATGCATCAGCCCGTGGAACTTCCCGCTGGCGATCTTCAGTGGCCAGGTGGCTGCTGCATTGGCCGCTGGTAACCCGGTATTGGCCAAGCCTGCGGAACAAACGCCGCTGGTCGCCGCTCAGGCCGTGCGCCTGATGCTCGAAGCCGGCATCCCGGAAGGCGTGTTGCAACTGCTGCCGGGCCGTGGCGAAACCGTCGGTGCCGGCCTGGTCGGCGACGATCGCGTCAAAGGCGTGATGTTCACCGGCTCCACCGAAGTCGCGCGCTTGCTGCAACGCAACATCGCCGGCCGCCTGGACAGCCAGGGTCGTCCGATTCCGCTGATCGCCGAAACCGGTGGCCAGAACGCGATGATCGTCGACTCCTCGGCACTGACCGAACAGGTGGTGATCGACGTGGTGTCCTCGGCGTTCGACAGCGCCGGCCAGCGTTGCTCGGCTCTGCGTGTACTGTGCTTGCAGGAAGATTCCGCCGACCGCGTCATCGAAATGCTCAAAGGTGCCATGGCTGAAAGCCGTCTCGGCAACCCTGAGCGTCTGTCCGTGGACATCGGCCCGGTGATCGACGCCGAAGCCAAGGCTGGCATCGAGAAGCACATCCAGGCCATGCGCGACAAAGGTCGCAGCGTGTACCAGGTGGCCATCGCCGACGCCGAAGAAGTCAAACGCGGCACCTTCGTGATGCCGACACTGATCGAACTGGAAAGCTTCGACGAACTGCAGCGGGAGATCTTCGGCCCGGTGCTGCACGTGGTTCGCTACAAGCGCAAGGACATCGATCAACTGATCGGTCAGATCAACGCTTCCGGCTACGGCCTGACCCTGGGCGTGCACACCCGCATCGACGAGACCATTGCCAAGGTGATCGACAACGTCAACGCCGGTAACGTCTACGTCAACCGCAACATTGTTGGCGCAGTAGTAGGCGTGCAGCCATTCGGCGGCGAAGGCCTGTCGGGTACCGGCCCGAAAGCCGGCGGTCCGCTGTACCTGTACCGCCTGCTGTCGACCCGCCCTGCGGATGCGATCGAACAATCCTTCGCTCGTGGCGATGCTGCCGCAGCACCGGACCTTCGTCTGCGCGACGCCATGAGCAAGCCGCTGACCGCCTTGAAAGCCTGGGCCGACAACCACAAGTTCGCCGACCTGAGCACCCTGTGCGTGCAGTTCGCTGCGCAATCGCAAAGCGGTATCACCCGCCTCCTGGCCGGCCCGACCGGCGAACGCAACAGCTATGCGATCCTGCCGCGTGAACACGTGCTGTGCCTGGCGGAAGTCGAAGGCGATCTGCTGACGCAACTGGCGGCGGTATTGGCTGTCGGCGGTTCGGCGGTATGGCCGGAAGCTGACATGACCAAGGCCTTGTTCGCACGCCTGCCGAAGGACATTCAGGCGCGCATCAAGCTGGTTTCCGACTGGAACAAGGACGAAGTGGTGTTTGATGCGGTTCTGCATCACGGCCATTCCGACCAGTTGCGTGCGGTGTGCCAGCAGATAGCCAAGCGTGCCGGCGCCATCGTCGGTGTGCAGGGTCTGTCGCAGGGCGAAACCAACATTGCGCTGGAGCGTCTGGTGATCGAGCGTGCGTTGAGCGTCAACACCGCTGCGGCGGGTGGTAATGCCAGTTTGATGACCATCGGCTAAAACCGATAAGCCGGGCTGCCGCATTGGCCGCCCGGTATGCAATCCCCCTGTGGGAGCGAGCTTGCTCGCGATAGCGATCCATCAGTCACCTTCCATATTGACTGATCTGCCGCCATCGCGAGCAAGCTCGCTCCCACAGTTGTTTTGTAGTTCCTGCTAAGGCTCTGCTCTGCCCCACCATCACGCTCATCAATCATGCTATTCAGCATAAATTCACAAGACTAGACTCGGCCCATTCCAATAAAAGGTAGGCCGCCATGTCCGAGACGTTGCTCAGTTCCCGTAATCTGGCTTTCGAGCTGTATGAAGTCCTTGATGCCGAGGGCCTGACCCAGCGTGAGCGTTTCGCCGAGCACAACCGCGAAACCTTCGATGCCGCCATTGGCACCGCCCGCAACATCGCCGAGAAGTTCTTCGCCCCGCACAACCGCAAGGGCGACGAGAACGAGCCACGCTACGAAAACGGTCAGGCGATTCTGATTCCGGAAGTGAAACCGGCGGTAGACGCCTTCCTCGAAGCCGGCTTCCTCAACGCCGCGCGCAGTTTCGACGCTGGCGGCATGCAGCTTCCTACGCTGCTGTCCCAGGCCTGCTTCGCGCACTTTCAATCGGCCAACGCGGCTTCGACGTCGTACCCGTTCCTGACCATGGGCGCGGCGAACCTGATCGAGAGCTTCGGCACTGAAGAGCAGAAGCGCCGCTTCCTGCAACCGATGATCGATGGCCGCTTCTTCGGCACCATGGCCCTGACCGAACCCCACGCGGGCTCGTCGCTGTCGGATATTCGTACACGCGCAGAACCTGCGTCCGACGGCACTTATCGCCTCAAGGGCAACAAGATCTTCATCTCCGGTGGCGATCATCCGCTGTCGGAAAACATCGTGCACATGGTGCTGGCCAAGCTGCCGGACGCACCGGCCGGGGTGAAGGGCATTTCGCTGTTCATCGTGCCCAAGTTCCTGGTCAACGACGATGGCAGCCTCGGCCAACGCAACGACGTGTTGCTGGCCGGGCTGTTCCACAAGATGGGCTGGCGCGGCACCACCTCCACCGCACTGAATTTCGGCGATAACGGCGAGTGCGTCGGCTATCTGGTGGGCAAGCCGCACCATGGCTTGAGTTACATGTTCCAGATGATGAACGAGGCGCGGATCGGCGTCGGCATGGGCGCGGTGATGCTTGGCTACGCCGGCTATCTGTACTCGCTGGAATACGCCCGCGAGCGTCCGCAGGGCCGCGTGCCAGACAGCAAGGACCCGAACACTGCACCGGTGGCGATCATTCAGCATGCCGACGTGAAACGCATGCTGTTGACGCAAAAGGCTTACGTCGAAGGTTCGTTTGACTTGGGTCTTTATGCGGCGCGGCTGTTCGATGACACCACCACGCTTGCGACCGAAGCCGAACGCAAACAGGCCCATGAACTGCTGGATTTACTGACACCAATCGTCAAATCCTGGCCGTCAGAGTTCTGCCTGAAGGCCAACGAACTGGCGATCCAGATCCTCGGCGGCCACGGTTATACCCGTGAGTACCCGGTGGAGCAGTACTACCGCGACAACCGCCTGAACCCGATCCACGAAGGCACCCACGGTATTCAGTCGCTGGACCTTTTGGGCCGCAAACTGGCGCAGAACGGCGGCGCGGGGCTCAAGCAACTGATCCGCCTGATCGCCGACACTGGCGAGCGAGCACAGGCGTTTGATTCATTGACGCCGCTGCGCGAGCCGCTGGAAAAACTGGTGGCACGCCTGCAAACCGTGACCATCGGCCTCCTGACTGATCTGGCCCAAGGCAAGGTCAACAGCAGCCTGGCGAACTCGGCGCTGCACCTGAAAGTGTTTGGTCACACGGTGATCGGCTGGCGCTGGCTGGAACAGGCGATTCGTGCCGAGGAAGGTTTGGCCAAGGGTAATGCGGCGGATGTGGCCTTCTATAAAGGCAAGCTGCAGGCGGCGCGCTACTTCCTGACGTGGGAAGTGCCGGGTTGCCATCATGAGCTGGCAATTCTTGAGGCTCGGGATGATGTGTGCCTGGGCATGCAGAATGAGTGGTTCTGATCCAACCTTTGTGGTGTAGCTGAAAACCAATCGCGAGCAAGCTCGCTCCCACAGGAATCCCTGTTGGCCACAAATCTTGTGTTCAACACACAAACCCTGTGGGAGCGAGCTTGCTCGCGATGGCGTCAGCACTATCAATACATCAACTCAGCTTGAACCCACCCATCTGCCGCGCCAGATCATCCGCCAACCGCTGCAATGTCTGACAATCCTCCCGACAGGCCCTGACCTCCCCCGCCGTCGCCCGCGCCAGGTCAGAAATCCCCTGTACGTTCCGGTTGATTTCCTCGGTCACCGCCGATTGCTCTTCCGTCGCCGTCGCCACCTGATGGTTCATGTCGCTGATGCGCTCCACTTGCCCGGTAATCGCGGTCAACGAAGCCCCGGTACGCTGGCTGGACTCGACACCCGTGCCGGTCGCGGCTTGCCCGGAATGCATCGACGACACCGCATTCTCCGCACCTTGCTTGAGACTGCCGATCATCTGCTGGATTTCATCGGTAGATGCCTGCGTACGCCGCGCCAAAGTCCGCACTTCATCGGCCACCACGGCAAACCCGCGCCCCATGTCCCCGGCTCGCGCCGCTTCGATAGCGGCGTTGAGCGCCAGCAGGTTGGTCTGCTCGGAAATCCCCCGAATCACCGCCAGCACCTGGTCGATCGACGCCACTTGATGGGCCAGTTCACCCACCGCTGTGGCCGCGACGCCGATTTCGTCAGACATGCTTTCGATATGGCGGATCGAGCCACCCACCACTTCCCGTGCCTGCATCGCCTCATCCCGAGCCGTTTGTGATGCGAGCGCCGCATTACCGGCGTTATGGGCGATTTCCTGAACGGTCAGGCCCATTTCATGGACAGCGGTTGCCACCATGTCGGTCATTTCCTGTTGGCGGCCGGAGCGCTCAGCGGTGTTATCCACCACCCGTGCAACCTGGCCGACAGCGGTGCGCAGTCGCTCGCTGGTGGTCAGCACCTCGCCGATCATGTCGCGCTGGCTGTCGAGAAAGCGATTGAAGCCGCGCGCCAGATCGCCCAACTCATCGGCGCGACTGGAATCTAACCGCTGGGTCAAATCTCCACCACCGCTACCAATGGCAACCAGTGCCGCTGTTACCTGACGAATCGGCCGCACCAACCCACGGGCCAGCAGCACCACCAGCAACAGACACACAATCGCCACCGCCAGGCCGATACCGCTGCTCATCCACATGGCGCGCCGGGCTTCGGCGTAGATCTGCGATTGCGGCACTTCGGCCACCAGCGTCCAGCCGAGATCGCGCAAAGGCAGACTCAACGCGAGAAAGTCTTCGCCATCACGCTGGAAGCTGCTGTTGGTGGCAGTTTTTTGACCCATGACCGCTTGCGCAGCTGACTCGCCAATCTGCTCGGCCAAGGTGCGCTTGCCGCTGAATTGCGCCTCTGGGTGAACCTGGATCAAACCGTCGGAACGCACGAGATAGACCTTGCCGCGCTCACCGAAGCTGAAGTTGTGGATCAGCTCCGACAGCTCTTTCATGCTCAGGCCAAGCCCGGCAACGCCCACGACTTTACCGGCCTGCTCGACCTTGAGGTCGATGAACAGCGCCAATTCTCCGGTGGCCGTGTCGATGTCGATATTGAGGGTGCGCGGCTGGTTGCTGTCGAGGAACGAGTAGAACCAGGCGTCTTTGGGATTGGAACGACTGAGAGTGCGGTCCAGGCCTTTTTCGGTAATGTAATGGCTGGACGCGGTACCGATGATCAGCGCGGTAAAGGCTTTGTGCTCGGCGCGAATGCCTTCCAGATACTGCGCGAAGCTGGCGGTCTTGGCGCTGTCCTCACCCCCGGCCAGCCAGTCGCGCACCATGCTGTTGCTGGCGATGTCCTTGGCGGCGGTAAGGGGTTGGACGAGGATCCGCTCGATGTCGTTGCGCATCGCTTCGATGCTCGACGGCAAGGCTTGCTCGACCAGATAGCTCTGGGCGAGGCGGTTGACCACCAGGGTATAAATGCCAACCACGATCAGGATACTGACCAGCAGGGCGGTGCCCATGCTCAGGATCAACTGCCATTGAATACTGCGTCGCCAGAACTGCATGGAGCACCCCCAAAGAATAAGAGGCTGAAACACTGCAACAGCCGTGCCGATTGTATACAAGTCAACCGACAATCTATTCTTTGGTTGTGCGCAAAGCCGATCAGGCCTGATTGATCGTCTTGGAAATCACTTCAACCGTGGCGCTGACTTGCTCTTGGTAACGGTCAAGGTCGAGCTTGTGCTGCTTCTGCATTTCGATCTGCTGGGAGCACAGATTCATCGCCGCCAGCACCAGCAATCGGTCACCGATCAGCGTCGGGTACTTCCTCTTGGTTTCGGCCAGGGCTGCCTTCAACATCATCGCGGCATCCAGCAGGGTCTGTTCTTCCCCGGCCGGTGCCTTGATCGAATAGTCCTCCCCCAGGATCGAGACGACTTTTACCCCTGCGGCGTTGTAACTCATGCGCTGACAGGGCCTGCGCTGACGCGCTCAACCAGGGCCTGGATGCGAGCCGCCGTGGCGCCTTGCTTCTCTTCCTGCTCCATCAGGTTCAGTTGCAGGCTTTCGTTTTCATCCTTGGCCTGGGCCAGTTCTGCGGTCAGGGTCTGGTTGGTGCCGAGCAACGTCTGGTTCTGTTGCACCAGGTCACTGACCAGTTGTTCCAATTGGCTTAGGGATGCTTCCAACATTTTGATTTTCCGGGCTTTTTCAAAGGGCGCGTACGATAAAGAAAAGTCACCCTGGATGCCAGGGTTATACAGGCGCAAAGCCTTGATTTTGCTGACGAGTGACCTTTCTCGCGAACTGTAGAGACTGTGATACCCCGATCTGGTTCCTGCACTTCGTCGCCCGCCTATGCAGGAGTGAGCTTGCTCACGATGGACGTGAACGATATCGCGCCCTGTCTGAATGATTGCATTGTCCATGCGTTTTTCGCGAGCGGGCTCGCTCCTACAAGGTAACCACCCGGTCGCAGTAAAAACGCGCAAGGACTCAAGACTTCAGCCAGGCGACCGATAAGCCATCCATACAGCAGCCTCAGCCCCGCGCGGATGCGCTCTTTTCGGTGATTGCCATGTCCCTTCGTAATATGAATATCGCCCCTCGGGCGTTCCTCAGCTTTGCCCTGATTGGCGGCTTGATGATGGTTCTGGGGGTGTTTGCCTTGAATCAGATGAGCAAGATCCGCGGCGCGGCCGAGAACATCACCAACAACAGTGTGCCGAGCATCAAGAGCCTGGACGACTTCACCCAGCTCACCTTGCGCCTGCGGGTGTTGTCCTATCGCTTGCTGGTGAACCGCGAGCCTGATGTGCAGCAGAAAACCATGGAACTGCTGGAGACGCGCAACCAGCAGATTCGCACGGCCCAGGCAACCTACGAAAAGCTGATCGCCAGCCCGCAGGAACGTGCGGTCTACGATCAATACGTACAGCTGCTGGGTCAATACCGCCAGATCGAAGACCGGATGAAGACTCTGTCGCGCAACAATCAGGTCGATGAATTGCGCAGCCTGCTCAACACCGATTTGCTCAACAACTCCGAAGCGGTCAACACCGTGTTGAACCGCCTGCTGGAGATCAACACCCAGCAGAGCCACGACACCAACCAGCAGTCGGCGGATCAATACGATTCGGCGTTCAACCTGGTAATCACCCTGTTGGTGATCGCCACCGCCTTGACGCTGCTGCTCGCCTGGTTGCTGACCAACAGCATCACCCAACCGATCGCCAATGCCCTGGGCGCCGCCGAACAGATTGCCGAAGGCAACCTGACGCGCCCGATCACCGTTGACGGCCAGGATGAAGCCGGCCGTTTGCTGCTGGCCATGTCGAAGATGCAGGAAAAACTGCGCGACACACTGCAGCGCATTTCCGGCTCGGCCACGCAACTTGCATCCGCTGCCGAAGAACTCAACAGCGTCACCGACGAAAGCGCCCGTGGCCTGACCCGGCAGAACAACGAAATCGAACAGGCTGCCACCGCAGTCAACGAAATGACCAGCGCCGTGGAAGAAGTCGCGCGCAACGCGGTCAGCACGTCCGAGGCCTCGAAGAACGCCACCACATCTGCCGGTGACGGCCGTGACCTGGTGCAGGAAACCGTCAGCGCCATCGAACGCATGAGCGCCGACGTGCAGAGCACCGCGACCCTGATCGGCGACCTGGCCAACGAGTCCCGTGACATCGGCAAGGTGCTGGATGTAATCCGTGGCCTGGCCGACCAGACCAACCTGCTGGCCTTGAACGCCGCCATCGAGGCCGCGCGCGCCGGTGAGGCCGGTCGTGGTTTTGCGGTGGTGGCCGACGAGGTACGTGCCCTGGCTCACCGCACCCAGCAGTCGACCAGCGAGATCGAACGCATGATCGGCAGCATCCAGAGCGGCACCGAGCACGCGGTGGATTCGATGCGCAACAGCACCGAACGCGCCGAGTCGACCCTGAACATCGCCCGCGGCGCCGGGATGTCGCTGGACACCATCAACAGCGCCATCGTCGAAATCAACGAACGCAACCTGGTGATCGCCAGCGCCGCTGAAGAACAGGCACAGGTGGCCCGTGAAGTGGATCGCAACCTGGTTAACATCCGTGACCTGTCGGTGCAGTCGGCCACCGGGGCGAATCAGACGAGTGCGGCGAGCAATGAACTGTCGCGCCTGGCGGTGGACCTGAACACCCTGGTTGGGCGGTTTAGCCTTTAACGAGCACCGCTGACTCTGTGGCGAGGGGGCTTGCCCCCGTTGGGCTGCGCAGCGGCCCCTTCCCTGTTAACCGCGTACATCCATTAAATCGCATCTACCGGATTTACGACTGCTTCGCAGCCGAACGGGGGCAAGCCCCCTCGCCACAATGATTTCACCCGGCGTGAAGAATCGCCTGCAAAAAGCTTTTTGACAGCATCACATTTCAACAGGTTAGAATCGCTGGCACGCAGACTGCATGGTCAGTTTGCGCCCGCCTTTCAGCTTTCTGGAGTACTGCCTTTGAATGCGACGACCATCAACAGCCTGTTCTTGATCGGCGCGTTGCTGGTAGGTGCGAGCATTCTGGTGAGCTCACTTTCGTCCCGTCTCGGCATCCCGATTCTGGTGATCATCCTGGCCGTCGGCATGGCGGCCGGTGTCGATGGCGCCGGCATTCTTTTTGATAACTACCCCACGGCTTATCTGGTGGGCAACCTCGCGTTGGCGGTGATCCTGCTCGACGGCGGCCTGCGCACCCGGGTGTCGAGTTTCCGCGTGGCGTTATGGCCGGCGCTGTCGCTGGCGACGGTCGGGGTGTTGATTACCACCGGGCTGACCGGCATGGCGGCCGCGTGGCTGTTCGACTTGAACCTGATTCAAGGCCTGCTGATCGGCGCCATCGTCGGTTCTACCGACGCCGCCGCGGTGTTCTCGCTGCTGGGCGGCAAGGGCCTGAACGAACGGGTAACCGCCAGTCTCGAGATCGAATCCGGCAGCAACGACCCGATGGCAGTGTTTCTCACCGTCACCCTGATCGACATGCTCGCCAGCGGCCAGACCGGCCTGCACTGGAGCCTGCTGACCCACTTGCTGCGCGAGTTCGGCATCGGCGGAGTCATCGGCCTGGGCGGTGGCTGGCTCATGCTGCAACTGGTCAATCGCATCAACCTGGCCACCGGCCTGTATCCGATCCTGGTGATTGCCGGCGGCCTGGTGGTGTTTGCGCTGACCAACGCCCTGCACGGCAGTGGCTTCCTGGCGGTGTACATCTGCGGCCTGGTGATCGGCAACCGTCCGGTGCGCAGCCGCCACGGCATCCTGCACATGCTCGACGGCATGGCCTGGCTGGCGCAGATCGGCATGTTCCTGGTGCTGGGGTTGCTGGTGACGCCCCACGACCTGCTGCCTATCGCCTTGCCGGCACTGGCCCTGGCGCTTTGGATGATTCTGTTTGCCCGGCCACTGTCGGTGATAGTTGGCCTGCTGCCGTTCAAGGCATTCCATGGTCGCGAGAAGGCATTCATTTCCTGGGTCGGCTTGCGCGGCGCGGTCCCGATCATTCTCGCGGTGTTCCCGCTGATGGCCGGCCTGCCCAACGCTCAGCTCTACTTCAACCTCGCGTTCTTTATCGTGCTGGTGTCGCTGCTGGTTCAGGGCACGAGCCTGCCGTGGGTCGCCAAGCTGCTGAAGGTGACGGTGCCCCCGGAGCCTGCACCCATCTCCCGCTCGGCCCTGGAAGTGCACGTCACCAGCGAGTGGGAACTGTTCGTCTATCGCCTGGGCGCGGAAAAATGGTGCATCGGTTCGCCCCTTCGCGAGCTGAACATGCCCGAAGGCACCCGTATCGCCGCCCTGTTTCGTGGCCAGCAATTGCTCCATCCGTCGGGTAGTACAGTGCTGGAAGTCGATGATTTGTTGTGTGTTATCGGCCATGAACACAACCTGCCGGCCCTCGGAAAACTCTTCAGCCAGGCGCCACAACGGGGCCTCGATCTGCGCTTCTTCGGCGACTTCGTACTTGAAGGAGACGCCCAGCTGGCTGCGGTTGCGGCCCTTTATGGCCTGAAGGTCGAAGGCATCGATCCGGACATGTCCCTGGGCCACTTCATTGCCCAGAAGGTTGGCGGCGCGCCGGTGGTGGGTGACCAGGTGGAATGGAACAACACCATTTGGACCGTGGCCGTCATGGACGGGAACAAGATCGGTAAAGTGGGCGTCAGATTCCCCGAAGGAAGTCGCCCGGGTCCCGGACTCTTCCTCTAAACTGCTTCCACTATCACTTGCTTGACCGGTCTTTATGCCTAATCTGCGCTCCATTTTCGCCGTCGCCCTCCTGGGCTTGAGTCTCTCTGTCAGCACCCTTGGTTTATCGCAAGCGGCGCAAGCGGCCGAACCGCCTTCCAGCGAAGCCGTGCAAGCGAGCCTGGACAAGATCGCCGACCGCAAACTGCCGGAAGCCGATCTGAAGGCCCTGCAATCGGTCCTGCAAGGCACGCTGAGCCAGCTCAACAACAAGCGTGACTACGAGCAGAAGCTGGTCGCGCTCAAGCAGCAATTGAGCAATGCGCCCAAACAGACCATCGAGAACCAGCGTGAACTGACCCGCCTCAAGGCCAGTGCCGTGGTGCCGGTGGCGCAGCGTTTCGCCAAGGAACCGATCCAGCAGCTTGAACAATTGCTCACCGAGCGCTCCACCCAGCAAAGCGACCTGCAAAAGGCCCTGGCCGATGCCAACAGCCTGATCATCACCGCCCAGACCCGCCCCGAACGCGCCCAGGCGGAGATATCCAGCAGCCAGACGCGCATTCAGCAGATCAACACCATCCTCAAGAACGGCAAGGACGCTGGCAAGACCCTGAGCGCCGAGCAGCGCGACCAGCTCAATGCCGAGTTGGCGGCGCTGAACGCCCTGATCCCGCTGCGGCGACAGGAACTGGCCGGCAATACCCAATTGCAAGACCTCGGCAACAGCCAGCATGACCTGTTGTCGGAGCGATCCGACCGCCTGGATAAGGAAATCCAGGAACTGCAAACCCTGATCAACCAGAAGCGTCTGGCGCTGTCCCAGGAAACGGTCACCCAGCAATCCATCGAAGCGCAGAAGGCCGGCGGCAGCAGCCTTTTGGCCACCGAAAGCGCGGCCAACCTGAAGCTCTCGGACTACCTGCTCAAAAGCACCGACCGCCTCAACGAAGTCACCCAGCAGAACCTGCAGACCAAGCAGCAGCTGGACAGCCTGACCCAGAGCGATGCGGCCCTGGACGAGCAAATCAACGTGCTCAAAGGCAGCCTGCTGCTCTCGAAGATTCTCTACAAACAGAAACAGGCGCTGCCGCGCCTGCGGCTCGACCGCAACCTGGCCGATCAGATCGCCGACATTCGCCTGTATCAGTTCGAAGTCAGCCAGCAACGGGAATTGCTGAGCAATCCGACCACCTACGTCGAAAACCTGCTGTCGACCCAACCCCCCGAGCAAGTCACGGCGCAGCTGCGCAAAAGCCTGATGGAACTGGCCACCACCCGCGCCGACCTGCTGGAGCGACTGAACCGCGAACTGAGCGCGGTGCTCAATGAATCCATCACCCTGCAACT
Organism: Pseudomonas sp. GW823-FHT06E10; assembly: GCF_058794995.1. Classification (NCBI taxonomy): domain Bacteria; kingdom Pseudomonadati; phylum Pseudomonadota; class Gammaproteobacteria; order Pseudomonadales; family Pseudomonadaceae; genus Pseudomonas; species Pseudomonas sp. GW823-FHT06E10. The sequence goes on from NZ_JBXAHJ010000005.1 coordinate 257,137, forward strand.
GAACCAGAAGCAATTGCTCAGCACCGCGCAAAGCCTGCGGGCGACCCTCGATGAACAGATGTTCTGGATTCCCAGCAACAAGCCGCTGGACCTGGAGTGGATTCACAGTGTGCCGGATCGCCTCCAGCGGCAAGTCGATACACTGCCGGTACTTTCAAGCCTGAGCGAACTGACCGACGGCCTAACCCAGCGTCCGCTGCTGTTCCTGCCACTGGCCTTGCTGATTGGCGCACTGCTGTGGCGGCGCAAGAGTCTATACGCGCGATTGAACAAGGTTCACCAGGACATCGGTCACTTCAAACGCGATAGCCAGTGGCATACGCCGCAGGCAATTCTGATCAACATTCTCCTGGCGATGCCGGTTTCACTGGGCCTCGCATTGTGCGGGCTGGCCCTGCAAATCGACGCCCGTGGGCAGAACGCCAATATGGGCGCGGCGCTGCTGCAAATGGCCGGGGCCTGGCTGGTGTTCTACACCGCCTACCGGATCCTCGCGCCGGGTGGCGTGGCAGAACTGCATTTCCGCTGGGAAAAGCCCCAGGTGGAATTCCTGCGCAGATGGATCCGCCGCCTCGGCATCGTGGTCATGGCACTGGTGACCGTAGTCGCCGTTGCCGAACTGCAACCGGCGGCACTGGCCGATGACGTGCTCGGCATGCCGGTGGTGCTGATCTGCTACGCCTTGATGACCTTGCTGCTCAGCCGCCTGCTCATCAGCAGCCCGACCCACGAAAACGCTTCGCTGTTCCGCAAACTGGTGGGGATCCTGTTCACCGCCCTGCCCGTCGCGTTGTTCGTGGCAGTGTGCTTCGGCTACTACTACACCGCGCTGAAGCTCAGCGACCGCTTGATCAACACCCTGTACCTGCTGATGTTCTGGCTGGTGATCGAAGCCACCTTCGTGCGCGGCCTCAGTGTGGCGGCCCGGCGCCTGGCCTACCAGCGCGCCCTGGCCAAGCGGCTGGCCGCCAAAGAGGCCGGCGATGGTGAAGCCGTGATCGAAGAACCGACGATGGACATCGAGAAGGTCAACGAACAGTCCCTGCGCCTGATCCGCCTGGCGCTGCTCGGCGGCTTCATGGCGGCACTGTATTGGGTCTGGGCCGACCTGATCACGGTGTTCTCGTATCTGGACAACGTCACCCTCTACGAATACACCAGCGGTACCGGCGCCAACATGAGCATGGTGCCGATCAGCATCGGCGACATGCTCGGCGCACTGATCATCATCGGCATCACCTTCGCCCTGGCGCGCAACCTGCCGGGCTTGCTCGAAGTGTTCGTGCTGTCGAAGCTCAACCTTGCCCAGGGCAGCGCCTACGCGACCACCACGTTGCTTTCCTACGTGATCGCCGGCGTCGGTTTTGTCTCGACGCTGTCGACCCTCGGCGTGAGCTGGGACAAGTTGCAATGGCTGGTGGCGGCGCTGTCGGTCGGCCTCGGTTTCGGCATGCAGGAGATCTTCGCCAACTTCATTTCCGGCATCATGATCCTGTTCGAACGTCCAGTGCGGATCGGTGACACCATCACCATCGGCAACCTGTCGGGCACCGTGAGCAAGATCCGCATCCGCGCCACGACCATCACCGACTTCGATCGCAAGGACATCATCGTCCCGAACAAGACGTTCATTACCGGGCAACTGATCAACTGGTCGCTGACCGACACCATCACCCGGGTGACCCTCAAGCTCGGCGTCGACTACGGCTCGGACCTGGACCTGGTGAAAGAGCTGTTGCTCAAGGCCGCACGCGAAAACCCGCGCGTGCTGAAAGACCCGGAGCCCCACGTGTACTTCCTGAATTTCGGCGAAAGCACCCTCGACCACGAGTTGCGCATGCACGTGCGCGACCTCGGCGACCGCAACCCGGTGCTCGACGAGGTCAACCGCTTCATCAACCGCGAGTTCAAGAAGCAGCACATCAACATCTCGTTCCGGCAGATGGAGGTCTACCTCAAGAACCTGCACGGCCAGGAATACAAGATGGTGCCGATCGAGCCGGAAGCGAAAACCATCGTGCCGATCGTCGACGGCAGGCCCGCGCAAGAACCGCCCGCCGCCAAACTCGACTAACCGGCCTTTCCCCAGCAGAATGCTCGGACATTCTGCTGGAGCCGGCCCTTGAAAGCCCTCGACGAACTCACCTTCGATAACCGCTTCGACCGCCTGGGCGATGCGTTTTCCGCCCATGTGCTGCCCGAGCCCATCGATAATCCGCGCCTGGTCGTGGCCAGCCCCGCCGCCATGGCGCTGCTGGACCTCGACCCGAGCGTGGCCGAAACCCCGGAGTTCGCCGAACTGTTCAGCGGCCACAAGCTCTGGGCCGACGCAATCCCAAGGGCGATGGTCTATTCCGGGCATCAGTTCGGTTCCTACAACCCGCAATTGGGCGACGGTCGCGGCCTGTTGCTCGGCGAGGTGTACAACGAGGCCGGCGAACACTGGGACCTGCACCTCAAGGGCGCCGGCCAGACGCCATTTTCACGCATGGGTGATGGCCGGGCGGTACTGCGCTCGTCGATCCGCGAATTCCTCGCCTCCGAAGCCCTGAACGCACTGAATATCCCGACCACCCGCGCCTTGTGCGTAATCGGCTCCGACACCCCGGTGTGGCGCGAAAAGCAGGAACGCGCAGCCATGATCCTGCGCCTGGCGCCGAGCCATGTGCGCTTCGGCCACTTCGAATATTTCTACTACACCAAGCGCCCCGAGCAACAGAAAGAGCTGGGTGATCACGTGCTGGCCATGCACTTCCCGCAGTGCCTGGAACAACCGGAGCCGTACCTGGCGATGTTCCGCGAAGTGGTGGAGCGCAACGCCGAACTGATCGCCAAATGGCAGGCCTATGGTTTCTGCCACGGGGTGATGAACACCGACAACATGTCGATCCTGGGCATCACCTTCGATTTCGGCCCATTCGCGTTCCTCGATGACTTCGACGCCAACTTCATCTGCAATCACTCAGACGACCAGGGCCGTTATTCCTTCAGCAACCAGGTGCCGATTGGCCAGTGGAACCTCAGCGCCCTGGCCCAGGCCCTGACACCGTTCATCAGCGTCGAGGCCCTGCGCGAAACCCTCGGCCTGTACCTGCCACTGTTCCAGGCCCATTACCTGGACCTGATGCGCCGCCGCCTCGGCCTGACCACCGCCGAGGATGACGACCAGAAACTGCTGGAGAACCTGCTACAACTGATGCAAAACAGCGGCGTCGACTACAGCCTGTTTTTCCGCCGTTTGGGTGATCAAACGCCGGAACAGGCCATCACCCGCTTGCGTGATGACTTCGTCGACCTCAAGGGCTTTGACGCCTGGGGCGAGCTCTACGTCGCCAGGGTTTCCCGTGAAGGCACGCTTGATCAAGAGCAGCGCCGCCAGCGGATGCACGCGGTCAACCCGTTGTACATCCTGCGCAACTACCTGGCGCAAAAGGCCATCGAGGCAGCGCAGAACGGCGACTACTCGGAAGTCCGTCGACTGCACACGGTGCTGAGCAATCCGTTCGAGGAACAACCGGGGATGGAAAGCTACGCCGAGCGGCCACCGGAATGGGGCAAGCATCTGGAGATCAGTTGTTCATCGTGAGGCACTGCACGATTGAAAATCTGGAGTCATGTCTCCAGATATGGATCATTCGCTTTCGATTGGACGATTTGTCATGACCGACCCACTCCTCATCCCCTGCCCTCACTGCAACAGCCTCAACCGCATCCCGGCCGAGCGCCTCAACGACCACCCAAAATGCGGGCGCTGCAAGGCCGAAGTCCTGTTGAGCAAACCGTTTGAATTGAAGCAAGGCGACTACGCCAGCCAGATCAAGGGCGATCTGCCGCTGCTGGTGGATGTGTGGGCGGACTGGTGCGGGCCGTGCAAGTCGTTCGCACCGGTGTTCGAGCAGGCAGCCGGGCAACTGGCGGGCAAGTGTCGCCTGGCCAAGCTGGACAGCGAGGCGAACCAGCAGTTGTCGGCGCAGTTGGGGATTCGCTCGATTCCGAGCCTGATCCTGTTCAAGAACGGTCGGGAAGTCGCCCGGCAGAGCGGGGCGTTCCCGTTACCGCAACTGATGAGCTGGTTGCGTAGCCAAGGCATCTGAAACAACACGGAACCATGTGGGAGCGAGCTTGCTCGCGAAGGCGGGCTGACATTCAAAAGAGGTGTCGCCTGATACACCGCTTTCGCGAGCAAGCCCGCTCCCACAGGGGTTCTGTGTTATCCGCCAGAATCAGGCGTTTTCCAGCAGGTTGTGCAGCTCGACAAACTGCTGGGTCAGCTTGTGCCGCGGGTCGAGATGGATCAGCGGCGTATTGGCCTGGTGGGATTCACGCATGCGTACTGAGCTGGCCAGGTACACCGGCAGCACCGGCAGGCCTTCGGCGATCAGCTCATCGAGAATTTGCTGGGGCAGGCTGGCGCGGGCCTGGAACTGGTTGACGACGATGCCTTCGACTTCCAGACCTTCGTTATGGTCGTCCTTCAACTCTTCGATTTCCGCCATCAGGCCGTACAGTGCCTGGCGTGAAAAACTGTCGCAATCGAAGGGAATCAGCACACGATCGGCGGCAATCAACGCTGAAACCGCATAGAAATTCAGTGCTGGCGGGGTATCGAGGTAAATCCGGTCGTAGTCTTCGCTCAGCTCTTCAAGCAACTTACGCAGCTTGTTGATCTTGTGCTTGGCTTCAAGCTTTGGCTGCAAGTCCGCCAGCTCGGCGGTGGCGGTAATGACATGGAGGTTATCGAACGGGGTTTCGTAGATGTCGACCTGATTCTTTTTGGAGAACGGCCCGGAAGACAGCGTCTGCTTGAAGAAATCGGCGATGCCCATCGGGATATCGCTACCGGTGAGCCCCGTCAGGTACTGAGTGGAGTTGGCCTGGGCATCGAGGTCCACCAACAAGGTGCGAAAACCCTCGCTGGCACTGACCGCCGCCAGATTGCAGGCAATGCTGGATTTGCCAACGCCACCTTTCTGATTGAACACCACGCGCCGCATGTCAAAACCTCCGTGTATCAAAGAATGACCGAGTGTAGTGGTCCACGGTATGGCTACGCTACCTCACCAGTGCAAGGACTACACAGTCAGTTGCCTTCTCTTGCATGAAAAGCCCTGAGCACCCCGGCGGTTCGACGCCAGAACCGACAGACGGGGTAATAATTCTGTGAATAGTTGCCAATCATTCAATTTTTGCGAACCTGCCGCTTCATCTTCTGAGCAAAATGTAACCAGCATTTGCTACACGTTCCCGGCACCGGGATAATGCGCGCCACTCGGCGCCAAACGCCACGCAGGGTAAGTCTCGGCCCTCGGCCACTCCCCCGCGTCAAGTAAGCCCGTGAGGGTGGGATGAATGTCTGTGATCAACTTCAACATCGCCCAATGGCGCGCCTGGGCCCCGGGGCTTGATAGCGTGTCCGATTGGCAGGCCTGGTGCCGACAACCGGTCGTGCTGCCGGACAGCGATGCCGCTCCCGACGTTTCCTTTCTGCCGGCCATGCAGCGTCGACGGCTCAGCCGTCTGGCGCGCATGGCATTCAGTGTCGGCTGGCCTTTGGCCGAAGGTCGGCAGGATCTACCATTGGTCTTTGTTTCCCGTCACGGCGAAACGCCCCGCACCGTCGATATTCTCAGTGATCTGGCCGCCGACCAGCCGCTGTCGCCGACCCGGTTCAGCTTGTCGGTGCATAACGCGATCATTGGCTTGTGGTCGATCATGCGGGGTGAAACCAGCGAAATGACCGCCCTGGCCGCCGCAGGCGATGGCCTGGAACACGGCATGCTTGAAGCTGCCGCGCTGCTGGCTGAAGGCGCTCGCGCGGTACTGCTGGTGGTCACCGAAGAGAAGCCACCCGAGGCTTACTCGACCTGGATCGACGACGTGCCGTTCCCTTATGCCGTCGGCTTGCTGATCACACCCGGTACCGACTGGCAGTTGTCCCTGAACAGCCCCTCGGATGCGTTGTCCAAACCCCGCTGGCCTCACGCGCTGAATCTGCTGTGTGCGCTGCTCGGCCAGCAAACCACCTGCCAACATGCCTGGAAAAATCGTGTATGGACCTGGCAACGCAACCCATGACCGAGAAAAACCGCGACGCCTATTACTGGCGTTTGCTGGCCACCGCCGCGAGCTTCGCCCTGTTCGGGTTGGGCGGGCTGTGCCTGCGTCTGGTGATTTTCCCTGTACTGAACTGGCTGCCGGGCGACGCCCGGACCCATCGGCTGCGGGCCCGGCAAACGGTCAGCCGCTGTTTCTGGATTTTTGTGCGTTTCATGGCCCGTACCGGGGTACTGACCTATAACATTGAGGGTGCGGAGAAACTCGGTCGCCCCGGGCAAATGATCATTGCCAATCACCCATCGCTGATCGACGTGGTGTTTCTGATCGGTCTGGTGCGCCACGCCAACTGCGTGGTCAAGCAAAGCCTCTGGGAAAACCCTTTCACCCGCGGGCCGCTGCGCTGCACCGAATACATCAGCAACGACGGCAGCATGGACATGCTCGACGCGGCTGCCGACGCGCTGAAAGACGGTCAGACCCTGATCATTTTCCCGGAAGGTACGCGCACTCAGCCCGGCCAGCCGCCGGCCTTTCATCGGGGCGGCGCGGCAATCGCCCTGCGTGGTGCGAAAATCCTCACCCCGGTCATTATCAAGGTCAGCCCGACCACATTGACCAAGGCCGAACCCTGGTATCGCATCCCCAAGCGGCGCGTGCACTTCAGTTTCCGGGTCGGGGCCGATATAGACCCAAAGACCTTCGCCACGCAGGGGCCGGCTCCGCAGGCCTCGCGCAAGCTCAACGATTATTTGCATTCTTACTTCATCAAGGAGCTCGCCGAAGATGAGCGATCTGAACACCCCTAGCCTGGTGCTGGAAATCAAAGAACTGATCATCGACGCCCTGGGCCTCGAAGACATCAGCGCCCAAGACATCGGCAACGAGCAGACGCTGTTCGGCGAAGGCCTGGGCCTGGACTCGGTGGACGCCCTGGAGCTGGGCCTGGCCATCCAGAAAAAGTACGGCATCAAAATCGACGCCGATGCCAAGGACACACGCAACCACTTCAGTAACGTGGCGAGCCTTGCGGCGTTCGTCACCGCAAAACAGGCAGCTTGAGACCGGACCATGCAAACTCGTGACGACATTTTCAACACCCTGCGCGATGCCTTGGTCGAGCTTTTCGAACTGGACCCTGAGCGTGTGAGCCTGGAATCCAACCTGTATCAGGACCTGGAAATCGACAGCATCGACGCGGTCGACCTGATCGATCACATCAAACGTCAGACCGGCAAGAAAATCGCCGCCGAAGAATTCAAATCGGTGCGTACCGTCAGTGACGTGGTCGAGGCGGTCTACCGTCTGGTTCAACCCGCCGCATGAATCGACTGATTGGCCTCGGCCTGCTGCTGGCAGGCCTTTTGTATCCCTTTGCGGTGTATTTCGGCATGGAGCATTTCGCCCCGTGGCAGTTCGGGCTGCTGCTGGGCGGGCTGTGGCTGGCCCGGGCGCTGACCGGCAAACGACGGCCTGGCAGCCTGTGGATGGCCACGGTGGCCATTGTGTTCTGCCTGTTGCTGGCACTGTTCGACAGCCCGGCGCTGTTGCGCTGGTATCCGGTGTTGATCAGCAGCTTCATGCTGGTGCTGTTCGGATCGAGCCTGACATTCGGCCCACCGATCGTTGAACGCCTGGCCCGGGTACGCGAGCCGCAATTGCCGGCCGAGGGCATTCGCTATACCCGTCAGGTGACCATCGCCTGGAGCGTTTTTTTTCTTTGCAACGGTTTGTGTGCCGCCGCCCTGACCCTCTGGGCGCCGCTGAGCTGGTGGACGTTGTACACCGGTCTGATTTCCTACGGATTGATAGGCCTGATGTTTGCCATTGAATGGCTCATACGAATAAGGGTACGAGGCCACCCATGAATTGGATAAAACTTGAGCACCTGCTGCTCAAGGCTCAGCCGGAGCGCGCCGTAACGACCGGTCCGGCGCTGGATCACGCCCGACTGTGCGAACAGGCACTACGCCTGGCTGCCGGCCTGCAAGCCCGGGGCGTACGGCAAATGGCCGTACACCTTGAGGATGCGGCCGACCTGGCGATCGCGTTGCTTGGCGCCTGGCGTGCCGGGGTCAGCGTGCTGCTGCCATCTGACTTGCAACCGCAAACCCGCCAACGCTGGTCAGGCGACGTTGACCTGTGGCTGAGTGATCAACCCGACGATGCACACCTGAGCGACTTTCGTCATCCGCCACTGAGTGCGGCGGCGCTGGACCTCGATCACTGCCAACTCAGCCTGTGCACATCCGGCTCCAGCGGCGAACCCAAGCGCATCGAAAAAAACCTGCGCCAACTGGCCAATGAAGTCGAAGCCCTGGAACAGCTGTGGGGCGCCGACCTAGGCCCGGCGTGCATCATTGGCAGCGTCGCCACCCAGCACATCTACGGCCTGCTGTTTCGGGTGCTTTGGCCACTGTGCGCCGGGCGCCCGTTCCTGCGTCGGCAGTTGGCCTTTCCGGAAGACCTGCAACGCGCCAGCCGCGAATACCCGGCCTTCACCTGGGCGGCCAGCCCGGCGCTGCTCAAGCGCATGGGCGACAACCTCGACTGGCCGGCCTTGAGCGCCGTACGCCGGGTGTTTTCCTCCGGCGGCGCATTGCCGGTCGAGGCCGCACAGAGCCTGCATGAGCGTCTGGGGCAATGGCCAACGGAAATCTTCGGCAGCTCGGAAACCGGCGGCATCGCCTGGCGTCAGGGCGCGGAACTGTGGCGCCCCTTTGCCGATGTCACGCTGACACAAGACAGTGAAGGTGCGCTGCTGATCGCTTCGCCCTACTTACCCGTCGGTCAAATCGAACACACGGCCGATTCAGCGCGCATCGCCATCGATGGTCGCTTCGAATTGCTCGGGCGACTGGACCGGATCGTCAAACTGGAAGAAAAACGCATCTCGCTGCCGATGCTGGAACAGGCGCTGACGACCCATGAATGGGTCATCGAAGCTCGGCTCGGCGTCGTTCAGGAAAACCGCGCCTCCCTGGGGGCGCTGTTGGTGCTGAGCGAGGCCGGTTTGCATGTGCTGCGCAATCACGGTCGACGCAGCCTCACCGAGCAATTGCGCCAGCACCTGAGCCAACACTGCGAAGCCCTGGCCCTGCCAAGACGCTGGCGCCTGCTGCGACAACTGCCACTGAACGCTCAGGGCAAACTGCCCCAGGCCGACGTCGACGCCCTGCTGTTGGCGCCGCGCCCCAAAGCGCCCGAGGTGCTGGAGCAAGTCGAAAGCAATGGCGAGTGGAGCCTGCAACTGGCCGTGCCACCGGACCTGGCCTATTTCAGCGGTCATTTCCCCAAGGCGCCTGTGTTGCCTGGCGTGGTGCAGGTGGACTGGGCGCTGAGCCTGGGCCGGCAACTGATGAACCTGCCGAAAAAATTCGCCGGCATGGAAGTCTTGAAGTTCCAGCAACTGGTGCGCCCGGGCGACGAAATCCAGCTGCACCTGCGCTACGACCCGGCGCGCGGCAAATTGTATTTCGCCTATCGCAACGAAACCGCCACGTGTTCCAGCGGGCGGATCTTGCTGGAGGCGGAGCATGCATAGCCCCTGCGCCGTCGTCCCCGTGTACAACCACGAAAGCGCCATCACCACGGTGGTCGATGCCCTGATCGCCAGCAACCTGCCGTGCATTCTGGTGGACGATGCCAGCAGCCCGCGCTGCGCCCGGGTGCTGGATCGCCTGGCCCAGCGTGAAATGGTTTACCTGATCCGGCTGGCCGAAAACCAGGGCAAGGGTGGCGCGGTCATGACCGGTTTGCGCGAAGCTTCGCGCCTGGGTTTCAGCCATGCCTTGCAGGTGGATGCCGATGGCCAGCACGATTTGCAGGACGTCAGACGCTTCATCGAACAATCACGCCGCTACCCACGAGCGTTGATTTGCGGCTATCCGCAATATGACGCCAGCGTGCCGAAAGGCCGTTTGTATGCGCGCTACCTGACTCACGTCATGGTCTGGATCAACACCCTGTCATTGCAGATTCGCGACTCCATGTGCGGTTTCCGGGTTTACCCATTGCCGCCGGTCCTGGCGGTGATCGAGTCAGCGAAAATCGGCAAGCGCATGGACTTCGACTCGGACATCCTGGTGCGCCTGACCTGGCGCAATCAGCCGATGCAATGGCTGCAAACCAAAGTCCATTACCCGCTGGACGGCGTTTCGCATTTTCGGATGATCCACGACAACGTCCTGATTTCCAGCATGCACACGCGGCTGTTCTTCGGCATGTTGCTGCGCGCGCCAGTGATCCTCTGGCGACGGTGGCGGGCATGAGTTCAGACAAGCAGCATTGGGCCGACCGCGAAGAACGGGGCAGTTTCTGGCTGATGAAGCTCACCGCGTTCGGTGCCAAAGTGCTGGGCCGTCGAGTACTGAGCCCAGTGTTGTACGGCATCGTGTTGTACTTTTTCCTGTTCGGCCGCAGCGCCCGACACAGCGCCTGGCAATACCAGCAACGCCTGGCCGACTGGAGCGGTCGCAGCGAACTGCGCCCGAGCCACTGGCGGGTGTTCGGCCAGTTCATGGCTTTCGCCGATTCGATGCTCGACAAACTCGACGTATGGAACGGCAAGCTGAGCATCGAACAAATCGAGATCATCGACCCGGCGCTGCTACGCGACCAGTTGCGCGGCGCCCGCGGGCAGATGCTGGTGGGCGCGCACCTGGGCAATCTGGAAGTCTGCCGCGCACTGGCGGAGCTCGGCGAGAAAGTCACGATGAACGTTCTGGTGCACACCAAGCACGCCGAACAGTTCAACCGTTTGCTGGGCGAAGCCGGGGCGACCAATTTGCGCCTGATCCAGGTCAGCGAACTGGACCCCGGGATCATGCTGCAACTGAGCGAGCGCCTGGAGCGCGGCGAGTGGCTGGCGATTGCCGGCGACCGCGTGCCATTGCATGGCGGACGCTGCGCGACCGTGGACTTCCTCGGTCATCCGGCCAGGTTCCCCCAGGGCCCGTGGCTGCTGGCCGGCCTGCTGAAATGCCCGGTCAACCTGCTGCTGTGTTTGAAAAAGCCCGACGGCGACTATCGACTGACCATTGAACCCTTCGCTGACGCAATCACCTGGAAGCGCAGCGACCGTGAACAGGTCATTCATCAGTGGGCCTCCCGCTACGCCGAACGCTTGGGTCACTATTGCCTCGAAGCGCCCCAACAATGGTTCAACTTTTACCCTTTCTGGAAGACCGATGACGACGCCAACGCTTGAGCCGGTAACCTTCGGCGAACGCCCTTTGCGCATTGAAGATGTGCTGGCACTGGCCAACCGCAAGGTGCCGACGCAGTTGCAAAGCGACCCTGCCTACCGCGAGCGCATCGCCAAGGGCGCGCGTTTTCTGGACTCTCTGCTGGACAAGGAAGGCGTGATCTACGGCGTAACCACCGGCTATGGCGATTCCTGCGTGGTCGCGGTGCCGCTGCATCACGTCGAGGCGCTGCCCCGTCACCTGTACACCTTCCACGGCTGCGGTCTGGGCAAACTGCTCGACGCCCAGGCCACCCGCGCGGTACTGGCGGCGCGTTTGCAGTCGTTGTGCCACGGTGTTTCCGGGGTGCGCGTGGAGCTGCTGGAGCGCCTGCAGGCGTTTCTTGAACACGACATCCTGCCGCTGATTCCGGAGGAAGGTTCGGTGGGCGCCAGTGGTGACCTGACGCCGCTTTCGTACGTTGCCGCCACGCTGTCCGGCGAACGCGAAGTGATGTTCCGCGGCGAGCGCCGGCAGGCTGCCGATGTGCACCGCGAACTCGGCTGGCAGCCACTGGTGTTGCGTCCAAAAGAAGCCCTAGCGCTGATGAACGGCACCGCGGTGATGACCGGTCTGGCCTGCCTGGCGTACGCCCGCGCCGATTACCTGCTGCATCTGGCCACGCGCATCACCGCGCTGAACGTGGTCGCCCTGCAAGGCAACCCGGAGCACTTCGACGAGCGCCTGTTCGCGACCAAGCCACACCCGGGGCAGATGCAGGTCGCCGCGTGGTTGCGCAAAGACCTGGCCATCGACGCGCCGACCGCGCCACTGCATCGCCTGCAAGACCGTTATTCCCTGCGCTGCGCGCCCCATGTGCTGGGCGTACTGGCCGACAGCCTGAACTGGCTGCGTTCGTTCATCGAGATCGAGCTCAACAGCGCCAACGACAACCCGATCATCGACGCCGAGGCCGAGCGCGTGCTGCACGGTGGGCACTTCTACGGCGGGCACATCGCGTTCGCCATGGACAGCCTGAAAAACCTCGTGGCCAACGTCGCCGACCTGCTGGATCGGCAACTCGCGCTGCTGGTGGACGAGCGCTACAACCATGGCTTGCCGAGCAACCTGTCGGGCGCCACGGCCGACCGCGCCATGCTCAACCACGGCTTCAAGGCGGTGCAAATCGGCACCAGCGCCTGGACCGCCGAAGCGCTGAAGAACACCATGCCGGCCAGCGTCTTCTCGCGCTCCACCGAATGCCACAACCAGGACAAAGTGAGCATGGGCACCATCGCCGCCCGGGATGCGATCCGCGTGCTGGAACTCACCGAACAGGTGGCGGCCGCTACACTGCTGGCGGCCAATCAGGGCGTCTGGCTGCGCGGCCAGGCCGAAGATGCACGCCCCCTGCCACCCGCGTTGGCCACCATGCATGAAGCCTTGTCCAACGACTTCCCACCGGTCATCGAAGACCGCGCACTGGAAGGCGAATTGCGCCTGTGCCTGCAACGCATCGCCGAACAACACTGGAGGCTGCATGCGTAGCAAGGGATTTCTCTACACCGACACGGAAATCGTCGTACCGTTCTTTGACGTCGACAGCATGCACGTGGTCTGGCACGGCCATTACGTCAAATACCTGGAAGTCGCCCGCTGTGCGCTGCTGGACAAGATCGGCCACAACTACACGGCGATGAACGAATCCGGCTATGCGTGGCCGGTGATCGACCTGCAATTGCGCTACGTGCGCGGGGCGGTGTTCGGCCAGAAACTCAACGTGCGCGCCAACCTGGTGGAGTGGGAGAACCGCTTGAAGATCAACTACCTGATCAGCGACCTGCAAACCGGTGAGCGTCTGACCCGGGCCATGTCGGTGCAGGTCGCCGTCGACATTGCCAGCCGCGAGATGCAACTGGCCTCGCCGAAGGTCTTTACCGATGCTGTTGAGAAGGCCCTGCCATGATGTTCTGCCATCCCCGTTCCCCTGTAGGAGCGAGCCTGCTCGCGATGGTCGTTAACGATAACGCTGGGTATCTGACACCCCGTGGCGCTCTCAGGTTTTTCGCGAGCAAGCTCGCTCCTACAGTGTTCTGCGTGCTATTGGGTATTCCTGGACTGGCCCATGCCTTCGATCTGCAACAGCTCAGCGATCAACTGGCCAGACCCGAGGTGATCCACGGCAATTTCATCCAGGAAAAACACCTGCGCGCCCTGCCCCAGCCGCTGACCAGCAAGGGCACGTTCGTGCTGGCAAAAAACCACGGCCTGTTATGGCTGTTGAAAACGCCCTTGCAACAGGACTATCGCATCACCGCCAAAGGCATTGCCCGACGTGACGGCAGTGTTTGGCAAATGCTGCCGGGCAAAAGCGCCGGTGCCGAGCAGAACCGTTTGTTCCTCGCCGTGCTGCAAGGCGATAGCAGTGGCCTGCAACGGGATTTCGAGCTGTCCCTGAGCGGCGACGCGCAGAACTGGAAGCTCACGCTGCTGCCACGCTCGATGCTGCTCAAGCAGGTGTTCAACCGGATCAACATTACCGGCGCGGAACTGGTACACAGCATCGAACTGCTCGAGACCCAGGGCGACAGCACGTTGTTGCGCATGCAGGACAGCACCAGCACCCAACCGTTGAGCGACGCGGAGCAGCATGACTTTGCCGAGTGAACGGTGGTTGCCACGGCTGTTTCTGATCCTGCTGCTGGCAGTACTGGCGCTCGCCGGTTGGCAATGGCGTGACGGCGCGCCGCTGTCGGCCAACCTGATGGATCTGGTGCCCGGCACAGCGCCCGATGCCCTGGAACTGCGCGCCGAACAACGCATGCAAGAACCGCTGAACCGCGAAATGCTGGTGCTGGTCGGCCACAGCGATCGCCAGCAGGCCGTCGCCATGGCGCAGACACTCGGCGAGCAATGGCAGGCCAGCGGCTTGTTCGAAAAGGTCCAGTGGACCCTGCAAGCCGACTTGCCGGCGCTGCGCACGCAGTTGCTGCAAGGTCGCCTGGCGATGCTCCAGGCGGCGGACCGACAACTTCTGATCGAGCACCCCGACACTTTTATCCAGCAGCGGGTGCAGGCGTTGTTCGACCCGTTCAACGGTTACAGCCTGGTACCGAGCCAGGACGACTGGCTGGGCCTGACCGGGCGCATCCAGAACAGCCAGCCGCAACGTGGTTCGGTGCAACTGGACATCGGCAGCGGCGCCCTGGTCGCCGATGCCGATGGCAAGAGCTGGGTGCTGCTGCGCGCGCGCACCACCGGCAACGCCTTCGACATGAACCTGCCGCTGCAAGTGGCCGACCTGCTCAAGCACAGTCGCGAAGAAGCCGCCCGGCACGACGTGCAACTGCTCGCCGCCAGCGGCCTGTTGTACGCTGCCAGCGGGCAGCAGCAGGCTGCCCGGGAGATGACCTGGGTCGGCGGCGGTGCCACCGTGGGGATTTTGTTGCTGCTGCTGTTGGCCTTCCGGCGCTGGCGCGTTTTGCTGGCCTTCGTGCCGGTGCTGGTGGGCATGCTCTTCGGTGCGGTGGCCTGCGTTGCGTTGTTCGGCCATATGCACGTGATGACGCTGGTGCTGGGTTCGAGCCTGATTGGTGTCGCGGTCGACTACCCCCTGCATTACCTGTCCAAGAGCTGGAGCCTCAAACCCTGGCGCAGCTGGCCAGCCCTGCGCCTGACCCTGCCGGGCTTGACCCTGAGCCTGATCACCAGCGGCATCGGTTACCTGGCCCTGGCCTGGACACCCTTCCCGGCGCTGACCCAGATTGCCGCGTTCTCTGCCGCAGGGTTGCTCGGCGCCTATTTGTCCGCCGTGTGCCTGCTGCCGGCATTGCTCAAGGGCGTAGACCTGCGCCCGGCGCACTGGCCATTGCGCGTTTGCGAGTTTTTGCTGGGATGTCGTGAAGCGCTGCTCAAACAGCTGAAAACGCCAGTCTTGCTGGCGCTGCTGGTCGCCTTTTGCGTGGGCGGCCTGTTGCAGCTGAGCAGCAAAAACGACATCCGCCAGTGGATCAGCGCACCGCAACAATTGACCGACGAAGCCCAGGCCATTGCCCGAATCACCGGCTATCAACCCACCAGCCAGTTCTTCCTGATACGCGCCGCCAATCAGCAGCAACTGCTCGAACGCCAGACCGCTCTGAGAGAACGACTGGATCAATTGACAGGCCTGGAAAAGCTCCAGGGTTATCTGTCGCTCAATCAACTGGTCAGCCCGCCGAACGAACAGCAACAGGTGCGCGCAGCGTTGAGCAAACTGTCTTCGTTCTGGCAACCCTTGCTCGAAGTCGGCGTACCGGTCGAGGCGCTGCAAGCCGAGCTGACGAAGCTTCAGGCATTGCCGACCGTGGACATCGAAGCAGCGCTCAGCGGCCCGTTGGCAGAACCCTACCGGGCCCTGTGGCTGGGGCCGACCGAAGACGGCGTGGCGGCAATGGTCAGCCTGCAAGGCATCAACAACACGGCCCTGCTGCGGCTCCAGGGCGAGGATCTGCCCGGCGTGACATTGGTGGATCGACTGGGTGAGTTGAACAACGTCTTCGCGGCCACCCAAATCAGTGCCGCGGAACTGAAACTCGCCTCCTGTGTGTTGATCGTGCTGGTGCTGATCCTGCCATTCGGCCTCGGCGGTGCGTTGCGCATCGTGTCCCTGCCCCTGTTGGCGGCGTTGTGCAGCCTGGCCAGCCTCGGCTGGCTGGGGCAGCCGTTGACCCTGTTCAGCCTGTTCGGCCTGCTGCTGGTGACGGCGATCAGCGTCGATTACGCGATCCTGATGCGCGAACAGGTCGGCGGCGCAGCCGTGAGCCTGCTGGGCACCCTGCTGGCGGCGTTGACCACCTGGCTGTCGTTCGGCCTGCTGGCGGTATCGAGCACCCCGGCGGTGAGCAACTTCGGACTGTCGGTGAGCCTGGGCCTGATCTTCAGCTTCCTGCTCGCACCGTGGGCCGGTCGCCAGGTGCATGAGCCCACGGCCGTGGAGCGGGCAACATGATGGTCGTTCTGTTCTGGGCGATGGCACTGGTGTTGTTCGCCTTGGCGACCCGTGTCGGCCGGCATTTCGGCCTGATTCCCATCGTCAGCCAGTTGTTGCTGGCGACCCTTGGCTTGCCGCTGTTGATGTATTTCTGGATCGAGCCCCAATGGCAATTGAGCGGTGCGCAGCTGGTGTCGCCGGGCTGGCTGAAGAACCTCTACAGCCTGAGCTTTGCCCTGTTGCTGGGCTACATCCTCAGCGATGTGATCGACCTGCAACTGGATCGCCAAAGCCTGAAAATCGCCCTGCCTAGCTTTTGCATTCCGTTTGCCTGCGGTCTGGCCACGGCCATCTGGCTGTTGCCGCCGCAACCGTGGATCAGCTCGCTGGCCGTCGGCCTGTTGTTCGCCATCACCGCGATTCCGGTGTTGTACCTGTACCTGCGGCACATCGATTACCCGCCCGCCGCCACCCGGCGACTGGTGCAAACCGCGATCCTCATCGACCTAGCCTGCTGGACCCTGTTCGGTATCGCCCAGGGCAGCCTGCACCTGAGCAGCCTGTTGCTGCCCCTGGCCGGCGCGTGCCTCCCGGTGCTGCTGCGGCTGCTGGGCCTGCGCCAGACGTGGCTTTACAGCCTGAGCTTTTTCGCCCTGCTGGTCGTCGCCGAACACTTCAAGCTCAATGCGCTGATTTTCGGCATCGGCTATGTGTTGATCATGGCCGCGCTGAAAGCCCCACTGGTCCTGCCGTTGCCGGCCATGTGGATGAGCCGCTTGCAGACATACATCGCCATCCCGCTGATCCTCACGTTCGGCATCGTGCAGATCAACGTGCACAGCGCGATGGACAGCCTCGGCTGGATGCAACTGGTCGCCCTGCTGCTGTTGCCGATGCTGAGCAAACTGCTGGGCAACTGGCTCGGCCTCGGCTGGGCCGGGGCCTCGTTCCAGGGTGCCAGCCGCTGGCGGGAAAGTGTGCTGCTGAACATCCGTGGCTTGAGCGAGATCGTTTTTCTCAACCTGCTGCTGCAACAGCAACTCATCAGCCCGCCGCTGTACTTTGCCCTGATGCTGATGGGCCTGATCGCTACACTGCTGCCAGCCCTGACCGGCATGCACCGTATCCCCCTGAAAGCCGCTGTCCCCGCAAGGAGCCCCCATGCCAACCGTTGAGATGGAATGCCGCCAGGTCGTGATCATCGGCGCCGGACCTTCCGGCGCCATCGCCGCCGCGTTGCTCAAGCGCAAGGGACACGATGTGCTGGTGATCGAGCGGCAGCATTTTCCACGGTTTTCCATCGGCGAAAGCCTATTGGCCCATTGCCTGGATTTCGTCGAAGAAGCGGGCATGCTCGACGCCGTCAACGCCGCCGGCTTCCAGCTGAAAACCGGTGCCGCGTTTGCCTGGGGCGAGCGCTACAGCGCCTTCGATTTCGGCGAGACGTTCAGCCACGGCAAATCGACGACCTTTCAGGTCCAGCGCGCCGATTTCGATAAGCTGCTGGCCGATCAGGCCGCGCTGCAAGGCGTGGAGATCCGCTATGGCGAAACCATCGTCAGTGTCGACGTTGCCCCGGGCAAACCGCAGCTCGGCGTGCGCCGCGAAGACGGTAGCGAGTACCGCGTGGAGGCAGATTTCCTGCTCGATGCGAGCGGTTACGGCCGCGTGCTGCCGCGCTTGCTCGACCTCGAGGCGCCGTCGAACTTCCCGGTGCGCCGGGCCGTGTTCACTCACGTCGAAGACCGTATCGACCTCCCGGCCTTCGACCGCAGCAAGATCCTGGTGACCACTCATCCGACCCAGCGCGATGTGTGGTTCTGGACCATCCCGTTCAGCAACGGGCGCTGCTCGGTTGGCGTGGTCGCCGCAGAGGAGCGTTTCGCAGGCCGCAGCGACAATCTGGACGAGTGCCTGCGTGGCTTTATCGCCGAGACGCCAAGCTTGGCCCGCGTGTTGCAAAATGCGCAGTGGGACACCGAGGCGCGAACCATCGGCGGTTACTCGGCCAACGTCAAAACCCTGCACGGCCCGGGCTTCGCGCTGCTGGGCAATGCCGCGGAATTCCTCGACCCGGTGTTTTCCTCCGGCGTGACCATCGCCATGCGTTCGGCGAGCATGGCCGCTGGGGTATTGCACCGTCAGCTGCAAGGCGAAGCCGTCGACTGGCAAACCGAGTTCGCCGAACCGCTCAAGCGCGGCGTCGACACGTTCCGCTGCTATGTCGAAGGCTGGTACGCGGGGACATTCCAGGACGTGATTTTCCATGAGAGCAGTTCACCGGAAATCCGCGGAATGATCAGCTCCATTCTTGCCGGATATGCCTGGGACCGACGCAATCCGTTCGTCAGCGAAGCCAGGCGCCGGTTGAAGGCGATTTCGGAGTTCTGTGCAAGGGATGCGTCATGAACTACTTGAGCGACAACTACGTCGAAGAAACCCGTTTCGGTTTGTGGTTCCTGCGCAGCCAGATCTGGCAACACTATGTGCTGCGGTTGGCGATCAACGACTTGCACAACCTGTTCAGCGAAGCGCTGCCTGTCAGCCCGGTGCTGCTGGATGCCGGTTGCGGCCAGGGCAAGTCATTCCCGCTGCTGCGCCAGGCCTTTGCACCCGGTCGTCTGATTGGCGTCGATGCTGATCCACAAAGCCTGATCCAGAGCCGCGAAGAAGCGGCCCGCCAAGGCATGGAAGTGGAGTTGATCGGCGGCGACTGCGCCAGCCTGAACCTGCCGGACGCCAGTATCGACCTGCTGTTCTGTCACCAGACCTTCCATCACCTGGTGGAACAGGAACAGTCACTGGCCGAGTTCTACCGCGTACTCAAACCCGGCGGTTATCTGCTGTTCGCCGAATCCACCGAGGCTTACATTGATACCTGGGTGATCCGTTGGTTGTTTCGCCACCCCATGCACGTGCAAAAAAGCGCTGCGCAGTACCTGCAAATGATTCGCCGGCAAGGTTTCGAATTTACCGCGCAAAACGTGTCTTATCCGTATCTGTGGTGGAGTCGCGCCAAGGATTTCGGCCTGCTCGAATACTTGGGTGTGTGCAAGCCAAAACCCTTTGGCCAACGGGAAGAAACCCTGGTCAATGTGGTGGCGCGCAAACCTTTTGAAGGAACTGTGTGATGTTCATTGCCAACCGCTTGAAACACCAAACCTGTGGGAGCGAGCTCGCTCGCGATAGCGGTGGGTCAGTCAATATCAATGTTGAATGTATCGCCGCCATCGCGAGCAAGCTCGCTCCCACAGGGGTAACCGGTGTTATGCGATTTCTGTTGCTTGCCGTAGCCCTGCTTTTGAGCGCCTGCGCCGGCCGGGCGCCGCTGCCCGAGCAAAACCCGGATCTGCCGTTGCCGCTGCAATTGCACATCCAGCGCGGGCTGGCCGAAGAACGCCAGGACTGGGTGCTGGTGATCCAGCGTGAAGAGACGGGTATTCGCTGGTCGATGATGGACCTGTTGGGCATTCCCCAGGCCCGCCAGAAATTGATCGATAAAACCTGGGAGTCCGATGGTTTCCTGCCGCCCAATCCGCAAGCCCGGGAACTGTTCGCGGCGCTGCTGTTTGCGCTGACGCCGCAAGAAGAACTGGCGGCCAACTATCCCGGCGCCTGGCAGTACGGCAGACAACGGTCCCTGCCCGAGCGCTGGGACATTCGCTACGCACAACCGCAGAATTTTGAATTGAAGCTACCGCATGGTCCGAGCTATCAAGTCACGCCCCTGAGCGGTGAAACGCCATGACGGCTTACCTCAATGCCCTCGGACTGGTCTGCGCGCTGGGCCGTGACAGGCAGGAAGTCGCCCGCAACCTGTTTGCCGGCGACTGCGGCGGCATGCGCGAACAAACCGGGTGGGTGCCGCAACGCACGCTGCCGGTCGGTGCGGTCCTGGGCAAACTGACAAGCATTCCGGCCGACATGTCGCGCCATCACAGTCGCAACAATCAGTTGTTGCTGGAGGCCACGCTGCAAATCCGCGCGGACATCGACAGCGCGATCCAGACCTACGGCCGCGACCGCATCGGTGTCGTGCTGGGCACCAGCACCTCGGGTATCGACGAGGCCAGCCAGGGCCTGGCGCATTACCTGCGTGAAAAGCAGTTCCCTGCCGAGTACGACTATCAGCAACAGGAACTCGGGGCGCCGGCGAACTTCCTCGCCGAGTGGCTGCAATTGAGCGGGCCGACCTATGTCATTTCCACGGCCTGCACCTCCAGCGCCCGGGCCTTGATGAGCGCCCAGCGCCTGTTGGACCTGGGCATGTGCGACGCGGTGCTGTGTGGCGGTGTCGACACCTTGTGCAAGCTGACACTCAACGGTTTCTCGGCGCTCGAAGCGGTCTCGGAACAACGCTGCAATCCGTTTTCGGTGAACCGCAATGGCATCAACATTGGCGAAGCGGCGGTGCTGTTCCTGATGACCAGACGTACAGCCGACAGCCAGGCGATTGCCTTGCTCGGCAGCGGCGCCAGTTCCGATGCGCATCACATCTCCGCCCCGGAACCGACTGGTCGTGGCGCCCTGCAAGCGATGCGCAAAGCCCTGGGCCGCGCCAACCTGCAACCGGAGCAGATCGCTTATCTGAACCTTCACGGCACCGCCACCCAGCACAACGACGCCATGGAAAGCCAGGCCGTGGCGACCCTGTTCCCGGCTGGCGTACCCTGTTCGTCGAGCAAACCCATGACCGGTCACACCCTCGGTGCCGCCGGGGCGCTGGAGGCGGCGTTCTGCTGGTTGAGCCTGAGCCCGGACAATCGCGAGTATGCCCTGCCGCCCCACGTCTGGGACGGACAGCCCGATCCCGAATTGCCGCCGCTGCAATGGGTGACCCCGACCACTCGCCTGACGTCCATTGCACCCCGCTACCTGATGAGCAATTCCTTTGCCTTCGGTGGCAACAACGTCAGCCTGATTATCGGAGACGCCCCATGATTGACTGGCCGATCGCCGAACTGCTGCCCCACGCGGGTGACATGATTCTTATCGATCAGATCCTGGCGTTCGATGAAGAGCAGATTCACACGCGCCTGACCGTCAAGCCCGATGGCCTGTTCAATCTCCCCGACGGCAGCCTGCCGGCTTGGGTCGGCATCGAACTGATGGCCCAGAGCGTGGCCGCCTTCGCCGGTTGCCATGCGCGCCAGCGCGGTGATGAGGTGGAATTGGGCTTCCTGCTCGGCAGCCGAAAATTCGAATGCAACGTCGAAAGTTTTCCGGCCGGCACCGAGCTGACCATCCACGGCATTCGCTCCCTGGAAGACGATAACGGCATGGGCGTGTTCGAATGCCACATCAACGCCCCCGGCATTCACGTTACCGCCCGTCTGAATGTGTTCCGCCCACCCCAGGCCGCTCAATATCTCCATGAACCCGAAGGAGTCCAGTGATGACTGAATCCGTACTGGTCACCGGTTCCAGCCGTGGCATCGGCCGCGCCATCGCCTTGCGCCTGGCCCAGGCCGGGCATGACATCGTGTTGCATTGCCGCAGCGGCCTGGCCGACGCCGAAGCTGTCAAGGCCGAAGTCGAGGCCTTGGGCCGTCGTGCGCGCATCCTGCAGTTCGACGTGGCCGACCGCGCCCGCTGCAAGGAAATTCTCGAAGCCGACGTGGAAACCCACGGCGCTTATTACGGCGTGGTGCTCAATGCCGGCCTGACCCGCGACGGTGCCTTTCCCGCCCTTAGCGAGGAGGATTGGGATGTGGTGATGCGCACCAACCTCGACGGTTTCTACAACGTGCTGCACCCGGTGATGATGCCGATGATCCGTCGTCGCGCCGCCGGGCGGATTGTCTGCATCACCTCGGTGTCGGGTTTGATCGGCAACCGTGGCCAGGTCAACTACAGCGCCTCCAAGGCCGGCTTGATCGGAGCGGCCAAGGCATTGGCGATCGAGTTGGGCAAGCGCAAAATCACCGTTAACTGTGTCGCACCCGGCCTGATCGACACAGCCATGCTCGACGAAAACGTGCCGGTGGAAGAACTGATGAAAATGATCCCCGCACAACGCATGGGCACCCCTGAAGAGGTGGCCGGCGCGGTGAATTTCCTGATGTCGGCGGAAGCCTCGTACATCACCCGGCAGGTTCTGGCCGTCAACGGAGGCCTGTGCTGATGAAGCGCGTCGTCGTCACCGGCATGGCCGGCATCACCTCACTGGGCAGCGACTGGGACACCATCGCCGGCAACTTCGCGGCCAACCGCAGCGGCATCCGCCGGATGGACGAGTGGGATCGTTTTACCGAACTCAACACGCGTCTGGCTGGCCCCATCGATGACTTCAAGGTGCCGAGCCACTGGACCCGCAAGCAACTGCGCAGCATGGGCCGGGTCTCGCGGCTTGCCGTGGGTGCGGCGGAGATGGCGCTGGCCGATGCCGGGCTGTTGGGCGACGAATCGATCAAGGACGGGCGCATGGGCGTCGCCTGCGGCTCCTCCACCGGCAGCACCGACGAGATCAAGGCGTTCGGCAACATGCTGCTCAACTCAGTGGCCGAAGGCCTGAACGCCAACTCCTACGTGCGGATGATGCCGCACACCACCGCGGCCAATATCAGCATCTTCTTCGGCCTCACCGGTCGCTTGATCCCGACGTCCAGCGCCTGCACCAGCGGCAGCCAGGGCATTGGCTATGCCTACGAGGCGATCAAGTTCGGGCGCCTGCCGCTGATGCTCGCCGGCGGTGCCGAGGAACTGTGCCCGACCGAAGCCATGGTCTTCGACGCGCTCTACGCCACCAGCCTGAAAAACGACACCCCGCAACGCAGCCCGCGCCCCTATGACACCGCACGCGACGGCCTGGTGATCGGCGAAGGCGGCGGCATGCTGGTGCTCGAGGAACTGGAACACGCCCTGGCCCGTGGCGCCCGCATCCATGCCGAGATTGTCGGTTTCGGCAGCAACGCCGACGGCCAGCACACCACCCGTCCCGAACAAATCACCATGCGCCGGGCCATGGAACTGGCCCTGGAGGACGCCGGGCTGAAACCTTCGGACATCGGCTACGTCAACGGCCACGGCACCGCCACCGAACAGGGCGACATCGCCGAAACCCTGGCCACCAGCAGCCTGTTCGGCGAACACATGCCGATCAGCTCGCAAAAGAGCTTCCTCGGCCACACCCTCGGCGCCTGCGGTGCGCTGGAGTCGTGGTTCAGCATTGAAATGATGAACCGCGACCTGTACGCCCACACCTTCAACCTCGACGAAGTCGACCCGCACTGCGGCAAGCTCGACTACCTGCGCGGCGAGTTTCGGCAGATGAGCAACCAGTACGTGATGAACAATAACTTTGCGTTTGGCGGGGTGAATACGTCGCTGATTTTCAAGCGCTGGCCGTAACCTGAAATATTTCCCCTGTAGGAGCGAGCCTGCTCGCGATGGTCGTCAACGATAACGCGGGCTGCCTGAATGAACGCGTTGCCCGGACGTTTTTCGCGAGCAAGCTCGCTCCTACAGGGGCTCTGTCACCCGGATTAGTCACGGTGGATCAAGGTTATCCAGCACCCGATTCACCGCCAGCTCCCCCAGCATGATCGACTGCTGAATCCCCAACAATGTATTGCTCTGCGCTCCGTTCAGACTCCTCGCGAAATCACTCGCCATGACATTGGCTGATGCCAGCGACACGCAGGCGTATTCCAGCAGCGTGTGGTTGTCGATATCGGGGGCAATGAGGAAGATCGTGCCGGGTTGGCGTGGCGCGTCCGGATCGGTGTCCGGTGACTTTGGCGTATTGGTCATGATTCAGCGTCCTGAAAGTGGCGGCCACACCGAATCACGACTGATCAAAAGGGTGGCAGCTGTACGCAGGTTAGTAGACCGGGCAAACCGAAAACCGGCGCGCCCGAAGGCGCCCTGCGCACAGCCACCATCAAAGGCAGGTATGGACATACCTGCCTATCAGGAACGCATATGCGCTTCGGTTTACTACGGGCTACTAAACCCGATCACTGACCATCAGTGACGCGAATCAAGTTAGCGATAGCCCTCAAAGCGCACAAGCCGGCGGATTCTGGAGTAGTTGTAGGCAGCGCCGCAAGGCGCTGTAGCCTGTCCGGGATAGTTCAGAAATGTCCCACAAACAGTGGTAAAGCTTCTGATCCTCTGTAGGAGCGAGCTCGCTCGCGATAGTCGTTAACGATGACGCGTGTTTCCTGGATGCACGCGGCGCTCTTTAGTCCATCGCGAGCAGGCTCGCTTCTACATTGCGAACGACGGCGCAGCCGTCAACGTTCAAACCCGCATTGCGGCAATCTCGGCTACCTGCGCGGAGAGTTTCGGCGCTGGCCGTAACAAGGCAATTTAAAGAAGTATCTACGGGCAATGAATCGCCACAAACAATGCCCCGCAAAGAAATGACACATTCGGAAACCGGAGTACATCATTTCGGAAACGCCCCACAATCAGAATTTTAGTTTCGCGTTAGAGTCATGACCATCTGCGATATCTCGGAACATCCACCACCATGATGACGATCAATACAAGCAATCCGGCGCTGTACATCACGACACTGGTAGTCTCCAGTGTGACGAGCTATTACATAGTATTTTCAAATTACACCGATGGTATCTACCCGACCAACCAGGACTCGATAGCGATTCCACTTGTTGCTACTACCGGGTTACTGGCGATACTTTTACTGTTCTCCCTAAGCCAATACCCCCTGTACAAGCGGCTGAAATCCGGAAAACCACCAAGCTTGATTGCAACTTCATTCGCACTCTTTTCAACGACAATTTCATCCTTGCTGCTTATCGAAAGCACAAATTATTGGTTCAGTCCAAATCACTTCACCCTATCCACGCTGTACTTCATCACGCTCTCGACCTATCTATTCCATCAATTCAAATTGTACAAAAGGCTCGTCTCGCCGATAAAGCAAGGCTCCCAAAGAGGCTAATCCGGTGGATAGAGCATTCATCAGCGTTTTTACGCCAGGGGCTCAACCTTACGCGTCAGCAACTCGACAAACGCCCGCGCCATCGGCGACTTCTGATCCTTGCGCTGCACCAGCCACACCGCCGACACCGCCGCCGGATCCAGCAGCGGTCGATAGACCACGCCATCAATGCGCATCCGCTGATAAGACGCCGGCAGCACCGACACACCAAGCCCCGCCGCCACCAGCCCGATGATGGTCATCGCCTCGCCGGCCTCCTGGGCGAAGTGCGGGCTGAAGCCGGAGTCCCGGGCCAGGCTGAGCAACTGCGCATACAGGCCACTGCCGTAGCTGCGTGGAAAAAACACAAAGGGCTCAAGCGCCAGGGCAGACAGGAACAAGCCCTCCTCGCTGCCCTCGACCAGCGGATGCTTGGAACTGAGCACCGCGACCAGCGGTTCGCGCATCAGCTCGACCACGCTGAGGCAGTCCGGCAGCCCGAGCGGGCGCATGATCCCGACTTCAATCGACTCGTCCACCAGCGCATCGGCCACCTGGGTGCTGCTCATTTCCCGCAGGTTCAGGTGCACCGCCGGGAAGCGCTGGCGGAAAGAGAAAATCGCCTGGGGAATGGTCGAGTTGAAGGGTGCCGACGAGGTGAAGCCGATTTTCAGCTCACCCAACTCGCCCAGTTGCGCCCGTCGCGCGACATCCGCCGCTTTGTCGACCTGCTCCAGCACCAGCCGCGCCTCTTGAAGGAACAGCCGACCGGCCTCGCTCAGCTCGACCCGACGATTGGTACGTTCGAACAACCGGGCGCCGACTTCCTGTTCCAGCGCCTGAATTTGCTGGCTCAGCGGTGGCTGGGAGATACCCAGCACTTGTGCGGCGCGGCCGAAATGCAGTTCTTCGGCGACGGCGATGAAGTAGCGCAGATGACGCAATTCCATGGAAACCCCATTAGGTCGTAAAAGCTATCAAACAGGTCGAACAATATATTGGATTGAATCATTAGCCAGCTATATGCTTTTTTCACTGCCTGACCGGCTGCGCCCTCCGAGGTCCCACGTGAAAACTGCTGTCGCCCCACTCGCCCATGAAGTTTCACCTTCAGCGCCGGACGCTATCGCCGCTGAACTGGCGGAGATCTACATCGAAAAAGGCACCCCGGCGTTCATGCGCACGGTGCTGGCGTTGTTCTGCGGCGGCTTCGCGACTTTCGCCCTGCTCTACTGCGTGCAGCCGATGATGCCGCTGCTGTCCGACGAGTATTCCATCAACGCGGCGCAAAGCAGCCTGATCCTGTCTATCGCCACCGGCATGCTTGCCATCGGCCTGCTGATCACTGGCCCGATTTCCGACCGTATCGGGCGTAAACCGGTGATGGTGGCAGCACTTTTCGCCGCTGCGCTGTGCACCATGGCCAGTGCAATGATGCCGAGCTGGCACGGTGTGCTGCTGATGCGTGCGCTGATCGGATTGTCGTTGAGCGGTCTGGCGGCGGTCGCCATGACCTACCTGAGCGAAGAGATCCACCCACAGCACATCGGCCTCGCCATGGGGTTGTACATCGGTGGCAACGCGATTGGCGGGATGAGCGGACGCTTGATCACCGGGGTATTGATCGACTTCGTCAGCTGGCACACGGCGATGCTGGTGATCGGTGGCCTGGCGCTGATTGCCGCGGCGGTGTTCTGGAAAATCCTCCCCGAATCGCGCAACTTCCGCGCCCGCTCGCTGCACCCGCGCAGCCTGCTCGACGGTTTCACCATGCACTTCCGCGACGCCGGACTGCCGCTGCTGTTTCTAGAAGCCTTTGTGCTGATGGGCGCGTTCGTCACGCTGTTCAACTACATCGGCTACCGCCTGCTGGCCGCGCCGTACCACATGGAACAGGCCTTCGTCGGGTTGCTGTCGGTGGTGTATCTGTCGGGCATCTACAGCTCAGCGAAAATCGGCTCGCTGGCCGACAGACTCGGCCGCCGCAAAGTGCTCTGGAGCACCATCGCGCTGATGATCGGTGGTCTTGCCCTGACGATGTTTACGCCATTGCCGCTGGTGATCATCGGCATGCTGATCTTTACCTTCGGCTTCTTCGGCGCCCACTCGGTGGCCAGCAGCTGGATCGGCCGCCGCGCCACCAGGGCCAAGGGGCAAGCATCGTCCTTGTACCTGTTCAGCTACTACGCCGGGGGAAGCATCGCCGGTACGGTGGGTGGCGTGTTCTGGCACCTGGGCGGCTGGAACGGGATCGGGTTGTTCATCGGCACGCTGCTGGTGATTGCGCTGCTGATCGCGTTGAAGCTGGCGAAGCTGCCGTTGTTGCCGCAGAACACCTCGGCTACTTGAGCACCACCCGCGCCTCGAGGACGTCGTCACGCTTCTCCAGCGTCAGGGTTTGTAGCGCGACGCCATCGCGCTCGATCCCATCGAGCCAATGCATCAAGGGTTGCGCGTTGCCATTGAGGGTCACGCGCAGCAGATCGATTTCACTCTCCATCTGACGGATTTCCAGCCCCGCCGCCGTGGCGCTTTCGCTGATGCGCAGCGATAGCGGTTTTTCGCTGTCGACGGGGACATGGCTGCGCGGTAACGCCCGCTGCAGTTGCACGGCCAGCCCCGCCTGCTGTTGATACTGTCGCTCGACTGTTTCCAGCCGCTGCCGGGTCGGTTGCCAGATCAGGCTGAAAGCCACAACCGCCAACAAAAAAGCCCCCGATACCTGCAGCAGCCGCTGTTCGCGCACGGAAATGCGCCGCCATGCCTGCTTCATGCCTCGTCCTCCACGGTGAGGGTGGCGTGCACCCGGCCAGCGGCTTTGTTCGCGCTGTCGAGCCTCACGGGCATGCCTTGTTGTCGTCCGCGCTCCCGCAACTGCTCCAGCTCGGTAAAGCCGCTGGCGGTCAGCTGGATTTTCCAGCCTTCGCCTGCTCGAAACTCGATGCGCTGGACCTCGACCGGGCTGGCGCCAATCACCTGCTCAATCAACCGGACCAGCCCGGCAATGCGGGTGTTTTGCGATTCGACAGGCTGGCTTTGCAGGGCCTTGAGTTGCGCGGCCATGTCGACGATGCGGCTTTGCTCCGGGTAGAGCGTCTTGAATCGCAGTTCATTCTGGACTGCGAGGCGGCTGGCTTCGCTGTCGAGGAAGCGGATCCGCGTCTCGCTGGCACCCCAGGTCAACAGCGCCAGCATCAACAGCGCCCACCCGCCGGCACGCCAGGGCAGACGCTTGCCCCGTAGGGCGAATGCGCCTTGCAGCAGGTTGATGGCCCGGGTCGGGCGCTGAGTCAGGCATTGGTCGATGACGGCGGGGGACTCACGCTCATCCAGCCATTGCATGTCCTTGGGCAATGACGGAGTGAGCAGCGTCAGGTCGTCTTGCGACATCGCCAGGCGCGCCGACAGGCCTGCACCCAACAACCAGCGACCGAACCACCAGGCGCCGCACGGCTGATCGCCGGACAACAGATCGGCATCGACGAACACCCCGCGCACCTCAATACCCGCTTCGCGCAGCAAGTCGAGCACGGCGGCCAACCGTTCGCGGCCAATGACCATGACCGGGTAGCAGCCTTCACGATCACGAGCGCCAACGCTCAGATGCACAACTTCCAGCGCTTCACTCAGTTGATCTTCCACGGCGTAGGCCATGGCCTGGGCTTCGGGCCTGCGTCGCGAAGGCCATGGCTCGCTGCGAACCCAACTGCACAGTTCCATGGGCAGCAGCACATCGACCGCCTGCCCCTGCAATGCCGAGGCCGCCTGATTCAGTGGCATCGGCTGACGTTGACAGGTTGGCGACCACAGGACGCAGGGCCAGAGGCCGGATGGCGCGTCCTGCCCCTCGGCGGTCAGGTAAAGCCAAGTGTTCATCGCGGTCTCTCGTGGCTACTCATGGGAAGAAAACGTCGTTGCAGCACCGTCAGCTGTCGAGCCTTGGGGTCGTGCCCGACATCCGTGGCCAGGTGCAGTTCGCGCCCGTCCCGGGTCACCTGCACCCTTATCCGATACCAGCGGCTTTGGGTACCAAGTCCGTGATTGCTCAGGCCCTGCCCGGAGAGCAGCGGGTCCTGGGTAAACGCCTGGACGCTCGCCCAGGGCGTGGTTGCCGCCTGATGCGCCAGCGCATCGGCGGTCGCGGCGTCCACCTCGCCGAGTGTTCTCAACAGCAGCGCCGGCGCGGTGTTGATGTTCAAGGCGGTGTCGGTGGGCAGCAGTGCCACCCAGGGCTCCAGCCGCTGCAGCAGGCGAGCGTCAATGCCAGGCAGCAAGCGCAGCTGGCTCAGTTCCTCCAGCGGTCCCACCTGGCTCAGTTGCAGAGGAGGCAGTTCGAGCAGTTCGAGCAGGCGCGCCCAACGGTTGAGGGTGACCTGATCCACCTGCCCCTGGCGTAACAACGCATTGAGATTGAAACGCCCGGCGAGGTCATCGATATCAATTCGGATCTGCGCATCTTCAACGTCGAAACCCGGCGCCATGGCCGTCCAGCCTTGAAACCGCTCGACGGTTTTTTCCGCGTCCTGTAACGCGTCGCGCAACAGCAACAACGCCGAGGTTTCCCCGCCCGATGCGAGCTGCCGCAGCTGTATCTGCAGCAACTGTTGCCCACTGCTTTGCAGCGAAAGGTGATGGCTGCGCAACAAGCCGCCGGTGATCAGCAGCGCCAGGCTCATGACCAGCAATACACTGATCAACGCAATGCCGCGTTGGCGCCCGTTCATGGCAATGCACCCGGCATCGGCAACACCCGACGAATCGATTTGAAGCGCCCGGCCGAGATTTGCACCTCCAGCGCCATGAGCGCCTTCGTATCCTGCCCGGCCGACCAATGAACGACCCAGCCGGACTGGCTGTCGAACAGACGCCAGCGCAACTCACGAACACCTTCGAGCAGTCTTTGCCGTTGCACGAACTCCGTACCTTCGCCCTGGCTTTCGCGCCACAGCACGCTGCCTTCGAGTCGATAGGTCAGTATCTGGCGCTCACTGCGCGGTTGGTCCAGAGGATTGCGCCAGTGACTGCGCTGGAACTGAAAAAGCGGCGGTGCGAGCACCATCGGCTGCGCAGTGACGTGCAGCAGATCCCGCTCGATCACCGCCATCGCGCGTTGCAGGTTCCTCAGCTCTCGCTCGTGGGCCGCCGTGCCCTGTTGCACTCGCAGCACGCTATCGAACAAGCCCCAACTGGCCAGCCCCAGCACGGCGAAGATGGCCATGGCGATGACCAGCTCCAGCAAGGTGAACCCACGCTGCCTACTCATGGCTCGCGGGTATCCAACCGCTGGCACGATACAACGCGTGCGCACTGTTCGCCGGGCTGACCTGAATGTCGACCTGGAGTAAACGCAGATTGCGGGTGGCGCTGATGTGCTGTTGCAGCACCCAGTCGCGCTGATCCATGGACACGACCTGTTGTTGCTGGCCGGCCGCCAGGCCGGATTGCAGGCGCAGCTCGTTCAACCGGTTATCCGCCAGCCACGCCGCGAACAGCCGTGTCTCGACGGCGTTGCGCTGCTTCACCGCATATTGACTGGCCGACAGCACGGCTGCCGCCAGTGTCGCGAAGACCGCCAGGGCCACCATGATTTCCAGCAGCGTGAAGCCGCCCATGGACGACAAGGATGACCGGCTAGCCATCGATCGCCACCTCGCCGATGCCATCGCCGGACAGGCTCAACCAGGTCCTGTTGCCGGACTCGAATGTCAGCGTGAAGGCACTGGTTTCATCGTTGCTGAGCAACAGCAACTGCGGCGGGCCTTCTTCGGCGTCCAGCCCTACCGCATAGCCGTCCTGCTGCAAACGTACCCGCACGCTCAGAGGCCAGTCAGTCAGTTCCTTCACCGGCTCCCACCCACGAACTCCCAGATGCATCAGCCGGTAGCCACGGGCACTCAGCCGCAGGCCATATTCCCGGCCTTCGAACACCGCACGCTCACGCAACTGATGAATCACCTGAACCATCGCCTCGGCTTCCTGCCTGACCTCGCGCGCGGGACTGCCCCCACCGACAAAGCTCACCATGCCCAGCAAGACGCCAACCACGACAATCACGATCATCAGCTCCAATAACGTAAACCCCCGACAGCGGTAGCCCACGGATCAATGGCCCCAATTGCCGATTTCGGCGGCAAACCCTTCACCGCCCGCTACGCCATCGGCGCCCAGGGAATACAGGTCGTAAGTGCCGTCTACCGACCGCACACCCGGGTTGAGGTACTGATAAGGCGTGTTCCACGGGTCGACCGGCATGCTCTTGAGGTAGCCCTGAGGGTTCCAGCCACGCGCCACGGGCAGTCCGGAGGGACGCTTGACCAGCGCTTCCAGGCCTTGCTGGGTCGATGGGTAATGGGCGTTGTCGAGGCGATACATTTCCAGGGCTGTGGCGATGGCCTGGATATCGATTCTGGCGGCAGTGACCTTGGCTTGATCGGGGCGGCTCATGAACTGTGGCACCACGATAGCCCCCAGCACGCCGATGATGACTACCACCACCATGATTTCGATCAGGGTAAAACCGCGTTGCGCGCGGGAAAGGTTTTTGCGGACAGGTTGCATGGATCAATTCACCAATTGGTTGAGGCTGAGAATCGGGAGCAGGATGGCCATGACGATCAGCAGCACGACGCCGCCCATCAACACCAGCATGGCCGGCTCGAAGAGGCCCACCACCAGCGCAATGCGCGCGGCGAGGCTGTTTTCCTGTTGTTCGGCGGCCCGGGCCAGCATGCGGTCGAGTTCGCCGGCACGTTCGCCGCTGGCGATCATGTGCAGCATCATCGGCGGGATGTCACCGCTCAGCTCCAGGCCACGGGTCAGCGTTGCGCCTTCGCGGACCGAGCGGGCGACATCGACCATCCGCGCGCGGATGGTCAAGTTGCCGATGACCGCGGCAGCAATTTCCAGGGCATCCACCAACGGCACGGCACTTTTGCCGAGGATTGCCAGGGTGCTGGCAAACCGTGCCGCTTCCATGGCACGCAGCACTTCACCGAGGACTGGCGCATTCAGCACCCAACGATGCCAGCGCAGGCGCCACTGCGGCTGCTGCCAGCTCCAGCGCCACAGGCCGAACAGCGTCGCCAGCACGCTCATCAACAACAGGAAATGGTTGCGCAGGCCGTTGCTCACGCCAATCAGCGCCCGGGTCAGCCAGGGCAACGGCTGACCGCTGTCGACGAAGATCTTCACCACATCCGGTACCACATAACCAAGCAGAAAACCGACGATTGCCAAGCTGGCCAACATCAGGATCAACGGGTACACCAGGGCCATCTGGATCTTTTGCCGCGAGGCCTGGCGGGCCTGGGTGTAGGCCGCCAGTTGCTCCAGCACATGGCCCAGATGCCCCGAGCGTTCCCCGGCGGCCACGGTGGCGCGAAACAACTCGGGGAAGGCCCTGGGAAACTGCCCCAATGCCGAGGCCAGTGCGTGGCCTTCCATCACCCGGCTCCTGACCGCCCAGAGCAAGCTCGCAACCTTGCGCTTCGAGCTCTGCTTCGCCACCGCATCGAGCGCTTCCTCCAGGGGCAGTCCGGCCTGAACCAGCGTTGACAGTTGCAACGTCAACAACGCCAGATCAGCAGCACTCAGGCGTCCACCTCGCGACTGCTGACCCGCACCGCCGCCCCTGACCTCGGTCAAGACACGCGGCCACAAACCACGTTCACGCAACAACTGTCGCCCATGGCGGGGCCCATCGGCCTCCAGCCGTCCCTTGCAGGATCGTCCCTGGGCGTCGCGGGCGCGGTAGTCGAAGGTCGGCACCGGTCAGTTCTCCTGGGTCACACGCAGCAACTCATCGAGACTGGTCAACCCTTCCAGCACCCGCTGGCGCCCGTCCTGGAACAGGCTGCGCGAGACCTTGCGCGTTTCGTCGACGAGGATTTGCTCGCTGGCGCCCTGATGGATCAACGCCGAGACGGCGGGTGTGACGCTGATCAGTTCATAAATCCCGATGCGTCCGCGATAGCCGTGCTGGCACTGTTCACAGCCCGAGGCCTTGAACAGGGTGTGCGGCGTGCTCGTGTCGAGCCCAAGACGCTGGCAGGCCGCCGCATCGGCGAGGTACGAAACCTTGCAATGGGGGCACAAGGTGCGCAACAGACGCTGGGCCAGAACGCCCACCAGCGAGGACGCCAGCAGATAGGCATCGACGCCCATGTCTACCAGTCGCGTGACTGCGCCGGCCGCGCTGTTGGTGTGCAAGGTCGAGAGCACCAGATGCCCGGTCAAGGACGCCTGGACAGCGATTTCGGCGGTTTCGCGGTCACGGATTTCGCCAACCATCACCACGTCCGGGTCCTGGCGCAAAATCGCCCGCAGGCCCCGGGCGAAGGTCATGTCGACCTTCGGATTGACCGGCATCTGGCCGACACCCGGCAGGTGGTATTCGATCGGGTCTTCGACCGTGAGGATGTTGCGGGTCTGGTCGTTCAGGCTGCTCAGGGCGGCGTACAGGCTGGTGGTCTTGCCGGAACCGGTCGGCCCGGTCACCAGCACAATACCGTGGGGCTTGCCCAACAGATGGCGCAGGGCCGCGAGGATATCGTCCGGCATGCCCAGCCGGTGCAGGTCCAGGCGCCCGGCCTGCTTGTCGAGCAAACGCAGCACCACCCGTTCACCGTGGGCCGAAGGCAGCGTCGAGACCCGCACATCGACTTCATGCCCGGCCAGGCGCAAGGCCATTCGCCCATCCTGGGGTACGCGTTTTTCCGCGATGTCCAGGCGCGCCATGACCTTGATCCGCGACACCAGCAGTGTCGCCAGTTCGCGCTTGGGCCTGAGCATTTCACGCAGTTGGCCATCCACCCGCATACGCACCGACAGGTACTGTTCGAAGGTCTCCAGGTGCACATCCGAGGCATGCTCACGCACCGCTTCACCGAGCAACGCGTTGATCAGGCGAATGATCGGCGCGTCGCCCTGTTGCTCCAGCAGGTCGGCGGTTTGCGGGACCTGATCGACCAGGCTGAGCAAGTCCAGTTCTTCGTCCAGCCCTTGGGCAACTTGCTCCACCGCACTGCGCCCCTCGCGATAGGCCGCCGCCAGGCGCGAGGCGTACTCATCGGCCCCGACGATTTGAAACGGCAACGCCCGTCCGCACACCCGGCGCGCTTCCGCCAATGCAGTGAGCGGCGCATCACTACGCAGGGCAAGGCGCAGGTCGTCGCCGTCATGCTCCAGCAACACACCAAAACGCCGGGCGAAGCCGAAGGGCAATTGCTCGCAGAGTTCGCTCATGGATTCACTGCGCCTTGCCGCGCAAATCGAACATTGGCGCGTCGGTGGCCGGTTCGAACAACCCGCGCGCCTCGGATGGCAGCAACAACGAGTTGTTTTCCCCCGCCCCTGATTTGCTCAAGTCACGCAGCGCGTTGTAACGCTGCTGGCTGACCTGGGACAGGTCTTCCTTGCTGCGCACGATGGTCGGGCGCAAGAACACCATCAGGTTGCTTTTGGTCTGGGTGTCACGATTCCAGCGGAAGATAGCGCCGAGGTAGGGAATGTCCCTCAACAGCGGCACGCCGCTTTTCTGGGTACGCACGCTGTCCCTGATCAGGCCGCCGATCACGATGATTTCGCCATCGTCGGCGAGGATGGTGCTCTTGAGCGCTCGCTTGTTGGTGATCAGGTCCGAGGAATCAATGCCCGACACCGAAGGCGCGATGTCCGACACTTCCTGCTCGACCTCCAGGCGTAACGTCGAGCCTTCGTTGATGTAAGGCTTGATCTTCAGGCTGATGCCGACGTCCTTGCGCTCGACGGTGGTGAACGGATTCTCCGCGCCGTTGCTGTTGGTGGCATAGGAGCCGGTCTTGAACGGCACGTTCTGGCCGACGATGATTTCGGCTTCCTGATTGTCCAGGGTCAACAGGCTTGGCGTGGACAGCAGGTTGCTGTGGGTGTTGCTGGCCAGGGCCGAAACCAGCGCACCGAAGCGGTCGCCGCCCAGTTGCAGGATCGCCCCTTCCGGCGCCGATCTTTTCTCGTCGAACTTCAGCCCGCCGATGATCGGAATGTCGGTGCCGGGAAAGTTGATGAAGCCCTTGGCGTCACCCGTGTTGAGGTTCCACTGCACACCGACGGCCTCGGCGATGTCGCCGGAGATTTCGACGATGGCGGCATGGATCAACACCTGGGCCCGTGGCTGGTCCAGCTGACGCACGATGTTTTCGATGGTCCGCACCTGCGCGGGTTCGGCGATCAGCACCAGCGCGTTCTGGCTTTCGTCGGCCTTGATCATGAAGGCTGCACCGCCAGACGTGTCCTTGGCGCTGCCGACGGCGGAAGTCTGCTTTCTGCCCTGCCCCATCGACTCCAGAATCTCGGCCAACTGCTTGGCATCGCTGTGACGCAGGCGAATCACCCGGGCATTGTCGAGGGTCGTGGTGGCCGGCGTATCGAGACCTCGGGCCAGCTCGATCAGCCGCTGGCGGACGACCGGCGGGCCAATGAAAATCAGGCGGTTGGTCCTGGTGTCGGCCAGAACCTGTATGGCTGACTCGGCATTGCGCTTGCCCATGGAGGCCTCGATCACCGGCGCGACATCGCCCGCCTGGGCATGCTTGAGCTGGACCACCGCGTGCAGGTTGTTCTGACCGGAATCCAGTTCGCGGATCACCCGGGCGATGCGCTTAACATTGGCGGCCGTATCGGTCAGCACCAACGCGTTGGCCGACACCGAGGGGCCGACATAGCCATTGGCAGAGACCAATGGCCGCACCAACCCGGCAATATCGGTGGCGCTACCGGTGTTCAAGCCGATGACTTCGGTTACGAACTGCGACGCCGTGGTGGTTTTTATCGTGCCCTGGCCGGCCCGTGTCCTGGCCTCGGCAACCGGGGTGATGAGAATCCGGTCGCCCTCATCGATCACTGTGAAGTTATGGGCATCGAGCACCGAATAGAACAACCGGCGCACCCCTTCACGATCGAGGGCCTGCCGGGACATGACGGTGATTCGACCGGAGACTTTGGGGTCCAGTACCACGGTGGTCCCCAGAATGTTGGAGATCTCTTCGACGATGTCGCGCAGCTCTGCGTTGTTCATCGCCAGTTGCCATTTTTCTTCCTCGGCCTGAAGTGTGCCTTGGGAAAGCGTTAGCGCCATGGCGACGAAAAAAAGCACCGGCCGCAGTGCTTGTGCACCGAGAAAGCTATTCATGAAGTTGATCACTCTGTCGGCCCGGCAAGCGGGCTAAAAAAACGCGGAGAAACGTTCGGCACTTGCGGCTTGCCGTGGGGGGCGAGCCGTTGCAGGAAACCCGTGACGGGAGGCTGGAGCGTCAACAATTCCTCTCGGCCCTTGCTCCACAACACCGCGTGATCTGGCTCAACGCGACGCAAGATGCTGCCACCGGGCAGGCGCTCGCCGACCTGGTAGATGCGCGCGCCTTGCGAGTCTGCCAGCAACACCCGGGACAAGCCGTGAGTGACGACGAAGCTTGCCTTCAAGGTCAGCGGTTCCGCGCTCGGCAGCAATTCGGCACCCGTCGTCAGACCGAGCACCGTTGCAACCGCCGTTGCGTCGAGCGCTTGACGGGGTACGGGAGCGGTTCGCGAGGTTTCGACCGGTGCTGGCAGCACCAACTGTTCGCGATAGCGCCACTCCTGCCAGCCCAGGAACGCCCCATAGGCCAGCGGTACAACCAGCAGGCTCGCCTTGCTCAAAAGCAAGGCAAGTCCGGTCAAGCGTGAGCGCGAAAACATCACCATGGCCTCACTCAAGTCGCCCGGACCCAGGCTTGCCACACAGGCGCAAAGACATCCGTTGCAGCACCCGGTGGTTGCAGGCCTCATGCACGATGACGGCGCCGATGTGCGCGACCAGCAGCAGCGACAGCACCACACATACCCACGTGTGAACCGTGACGAACAGAGCGATCAGTTGTGGATCGCTTAACGGCTGACCGATCTCGATCACCCCGAATACATCGATCGGGCGATCCATCATCAACACGCCGGTCACCAGAACGGCACCGACGAAGAGGTAAATCAATGCGTGGGCAAACAATGCGAGCACTTCGACAAGCGACAACGACTTCATGCCCGAAAAACGGGTATGAGTGAAAAACAGAAACAGGCGCCACAGGTAAAACGGTATGAACACTGTCGTCAGCGAAACATTGAAGAACGCAACCGACTCCTTGATGTGCGCTGACACCTCGAAACCGGCCACAAGAAAACCAGACAGCAAGGTCCACAGGATCACCGCGGCAGACAACCAATGCAGCAGCACGCGCTGTCTGGAATAACCCGAAACAGTCATTTTCAACTCGATCAACGTCAGAAGAATAAAGCTTCAGGCGATCGGCTACCGATCGCCTGAAGTGCTACAAGGGGGACTTACAACTTGTTCCACGCCATGTGCCAGTGAGCACCGACACCTGGTTCAAAACCGTTGGCTGTGGGGCTGTACTGCTTGCAGTAACCCGACTCGGGGAATGGCTTGCACTCAAAGACTTCGTTGGTCTTCGGTTGCAGAACTTTGGTACCGGCGGTGTAGTCGCCGAGGCCTTCAGGGAACACGAAATCGTATTCGACGCCGGCGCCTTCGCCAGTCAGTTGGGTGGTCTGGGTGTCCTGACGGGTGGTGCGGCCATCCAGGGTGGTGCCGACCAGGGTCAGGGTGTGCGCACCCGGGTTGCTGCGTACATCCATGGACAGCCAGGTGGAGCCACTGGCCACTTGTGCCGACGTGGTGCCTACCGGTTTGTTGTTCTGGTCGAGCAAGGTCGCTTCGACGTTCATCGGACGGTTCGAGATCATGCTGAACTCGACCTTGGCCCGGCCTTTATCCAGAACGTATTCGGCTTGCTGCGAGGCCACCGACATGCGCGCTGCGGTGTCTTCCTTCATGTCCAGTTGCACTTCGTAGCGGGTTACACCGCTTTCTTTTTGTGCGTACAGCGTGTTGTTGCCCCGGATCGGCTCGATGTTGCCGTTTTCATCACGAATACCGGCGCGGATGAGCTTGTGGGTCGCGTTGATTTTTTCCGCCAGCTTGAAGGACCAGTCTTGCGGCGAGCCTTCCTCAGCGTTGTCGATGCTGATTTCGACGCTGTAATCCGGGTTCTCGCCATTGGCGGAGAATGCGCGGGCCTTGACCTTGTCGCCGACCAGCAGCTCGGTCGCGGCGGAAATACTGCCTACGGAAGACCAGCCACCCGGTAGCGCCGGTTCAGCGAGAATGTTCACGTCGGCGGCGTTATAAAACGCTGCATCGGTATCACCGACGGTCCAGATCGCCAGGATGACATGCTGGCCGGATTTATCTGCCGGGATAGTGCAGTTGTGCTTGTCGCTGTTAGACGGCATTTTATTGCCGCCATCGACGGTGCAGAACGGGGTACTTTCGAAGGTGGCGCGCTTGAGCGATTCGTTCGGATTCCAGCCGTTGCGGCTGATGAAGTACTCGTGTTTGGTGGCCGGATGAACTGCCTTGTAATGCCATTGGAAATCAATGTTGCGGTCCTTGATTTCCGTCAGGTGCCAACGGGTGGCGGACTGCGCATCCATGGCAGAGAACAGCGAGTGACCACCGCTGGCGATCTTGCCATCGACCGGTCCCTGCAAGGGAGCACCGCCGACGCCGGCCGGAAAGCCCTTGAAGGTTTCACCAACACTCTGCGGCTCGTACTGGGCGCCACCGCAGTTGGTGTTCAAGCCTTTCTGGCAAGCCAGCGCGCGCGAAGGCGGCACTTCCAGATAGCCATGGGCGGAAACGGTTTGAGAGGCCAGCATTGCCGATAACAGGATCATCGATGAAGTGCAGGCGGTTAATGCACTTCTCTTTTCAAACTTGATTTTCATGATGTATTCCAGACTGCTTATCGAAAACAGGGCGCCTTGTGGGCGCCCCTGTTCGCTTCGTGATTGTTCGGCGATACGCCGGACAAGGGCCTGGAACCTTACGGGGATGGAAGAAAATTCTATGTAGGAGTAATCGCCGCACGAGGCAGGAACAGTCTCTCCATTCCTCGATCCGACAAAGAAAGAAAACATTCTTACAACAAGTGATGCTTTATCGATTGAGCTTTTGAACGGCACAAAAAAACCTGTCCGGCACGAGGCGGGACAGGCTTTGTCGAAACGGGCAATCGCTATTCGTGATACTGCGCCGACAGCTCATGTACCGCGCGCAGGAACGCGCCAGCATGTTCCGGATCGACTTCCGGCGTGATGCCATGGCCGAGGTTGAACACGTGGCCGCTGCCTTTGCCGTAGCTGGCCAGGATGCGCCCGACTTCCGCGCGAATCGCTTCCGGCTTGGCGTAGAGCACGGTCGGGTCCATGTTGCCTTGCAGGGCGACCTTGTCGCCGACACGGGCGCGGGCGCTGCCGATGTCGCAGGTCCAGTCCAGGCCCAGTGCATCAGCACCAGCGTCGGCGATGCTTTCCAGCCACAGACCGCCGCTCTTGGTGAACAGGATCACCGGCACCTTGCGGCCTTCGTGCTCGCGGATCAAGCCGCTGACGATTTTCTTCATGTAGGCCAGGGAGAACTCCTGGTACGCCGCCGCCGAGAGGGCGCCGCCCCAGCTGTCGAAGATCTGCACCGCTTGCGCACCGGCCATGATCTGGCCGTTGAGGTAGCTGGTGACCGTCTGCGCGAGCTTGTCCAGCAGCAGGTGCAGGGCTTGCGGATTGTCGTAAAGCATGGTTTTAGTCTTGCGGTAGTCTTTCGACGAACCGCCTTCGACCATGTAGGTGGCCAGTGTCCATGGGCTGCCGGAGAAGCCGATCAGCGGCACACGGCCGTTCAGTTCGCGGCGGATGGTGCTGACCGCGTCCATCACATAGCCCAGGTCTTTGTGCGGATCAGGAATCGGCAAGGCCTCGATGTCGGCCAGGGTGCTGACGACTTTCTTGAAGCGCGGACCTTCACCGGTTTCGAAGTACAGGCCCTGACCCATGGCATCGGGGATGGTCAGGATGTCGGAGAAGAGAATCGCCGCGTCCAGTTGTGGATAGCGGTCGAGCGGCTGCATCGTGACTTCGCAAGCGAACGCCGGGTTCATGCACAGGCTCATGAAATCACCGGCCTTGGCACGGCTGGCGCGGTATTCAGGCAGGTAGCGACCGGCCTGACGCATCATCCACACGGGGGTGACGTCTACGGGTTGCTTGAGCAGGGCGCGCAGGAAACGGTCGTTCTTCAGGGCAGTCATGTCGGCATCCGGAAAAAAAGTGAGGGCATTTTCTCAGAGCCGGGCGCAAAAGGCACGGTTGCAGGTCAGCCTTTTGTCTATCGGGTCAATTTGTCGCAATGTAAACGCGGTATTCGTTACACCACAAAACAACTGTGGGAGCGAGCTTGCTCGCGATGGCGGTGTCACATTCAACATTTCTGTCGACTGATCCACCGCTATCGCGAGCAAGCTCGCTCCCACAGGGGGTATTACATTGGGTTCTGGGCCGGGGTCAGACGCCCAGGTAATCCAGGATCCCTTCAGCCGCATTGCGGCCTTCGAAGATCGCCGTCACTACCAGGTCAGAA
The DNA here is from genome assembly GCF_058794995.1 of Pseudomonas sp. GW823-FHT06E10. Taxonomy (NCBI): domain Bacteria; kingdom Pseudomonadati; phylum Pseudomonadota; class Gammaproteobacteria; order Pseudomonadales; family Pseudomonadaceae; genus Pseudomonas; species Pseudomonas sp. GW823-FHT06E10. Next base: position 297,741 of record NZ_JBXAHJ010000005.1, read on the forward strand.
CCGCGAACCATGTCGCCACCGGCGAAGATTTTCGGATTGCTGGTCTGGTGCTTGTACTGACCTTGCTCAGGCGCCACCACGCGGCCCTGGCTGTCGGTCTGGATTTCGAACTGTTCGAACCACGGCGCCGGGCTCGGACGGAAACCGAAGGCGATAACCACGGCGTCGGCCGGGATGATCTCTTCGGAGCCCGGGATCGGCTCGGGGCTGCGACGGCCACGGGCGTCCGGCTCGCCGAGACGGGTCTCGACCACCTTCACGCCTTCGACCTTGTCTTCACCGACAATGGCGATCGGCTGGCGGTTGTAGAGGAACTTCACGCCTTCTTCCTTGGCGTTCTTCACCTCTTTGCGCGAGCCCGGCATGTTCGCTTCGTCACGACGATAGGCGCAGGTCACCGACTTGGCGCCCTGACGAATCGAAGTACGGTTGCAGTCCATCGCCGTGTCGCCGCCGCCGAGTACCACGACCTTCTTGCCTTTCATGTCGACGAAATCTTCCGGCGACTTTTCAAAGCCAAGGTTGCGGTTGACGTTGGCGATCAGGAAGTCCAGTGCGTCGTACACGCCCGGCAGGTCTTCACCGGCAAAACCGCCCTTCATGTAGGTGTAGGTGCCCATGCCCATGAATACGGCATCGTATTCTTCGAGCAGTTGCTCCATGGTCACGTCCTTGCCCACCTCGGTGTTGAGGCGGAACTCGATGCCCATGCCGCTGAAGACTTCGCGACGATTGCTCAGCACGGTCTTTTCCAGCTTGAACTCGGGGATACCGAAGGTCAGCAGACCGCCGATTTCCGGGTTCTTGTCGAACACCACCGGGGTCACGCCACCGCGCACCAGCACGTCGGCACAACCCAGGCCCGCCGGGCCCGCACCGATGATCGCGACACGCTTGCCGGTCGGCTTGACCTTGGACATGTCCGGGCGCCAGCCCATGGCGAACGCGGTGTCGGTGATGTACTTCTCCACCGAACCGATGGTCACCGCGCCGAAGCCGTCGTTGAGGGTGCAGGCACCCTCGCACAGACGGTCCTGCGGGCACACCCGGCCGCAGACTTCCGGCAGGGTGTTGGTCTGGTGCGACAGTTCGGCGGCCTGGAGGATGTTGCCCTCGGCCACCAGTTTCAGCCAGTTGGGAATGAAGTTGTGCACCGGGCACTTCCATTCGCAATACGGGTTACCGCAACCCAGGCAGCGGTGGGCCTGGTCGGCCGACTGCTGGGGTTTGAAGGGTTCGTAGATTTCCACGAACTCTTTCTTGCGTTGACGCAACAGTTTCTTCTTCGGATCCTTGCGCCCGACCTCGATGAACTGGAAGTCATTATTCAGACGTTCAGCCATTTTAAAACCTCATCAAACTCTTCAGGCGCATATCACTGCGGGTTGGCACGGGTGCTGGAAAGCAACGTTTTCAAGCTGGCAGCCTTCGGCTTGACCAACCAGAAACGGCGCAGGTAATCATCGAGGTTCTCAGCGAGTTCACGACCCCACTCGCTGTCGGTTTCCTCGACGTACTCGTTCAGCACGCGTTGCAGGTGGCTACGGTAGGCTTCCATCGCCTCGCCGCTGATCCGCTGGATTTCCACCAGTTCGTGGTTGACCCGGTCAACGAAGGTGTTGTCCTGGTCGAGCACGTAGGCGAAACCGCCGGTCATGCCAGAGCCGAAGTTGTAACCGGTCTTGCCCAATACGCAGACGAAACCACCGGTCATGTACTCGCAGCAGTGATCGCCAGTGCCTTCCACGACGGTGTGGGCACCGGAGTTACGCACGGCGAAACGCTCGCCCGCGGTGCCAGCGGCAAACAGCTTACCGCCAGTGGCGCCGTACAGGCAGGTGTTGCCAATGATGGCACTGTCCTGGGTGCGGTAGACGCTACCCTTCGGCGGCACGATCACCAGCTTGCCGCCGGTCATGCCCTTGCCGACGTAGTCGTTGGCATCGCCTTCAAGGTACATGTGCAGGCCGCCGGCGTTCCACACGCCGAAGCTCTGCCCGGCCGTGCCTTTGAAGCGGAACGTGACCGGCGCGTTGGCCATGCCCTGGTTGCCGTGCTTGCGTGCGATTTCGCCGGAGATCCGTGCGCCGATGGAACGGTCGCAGTTGCAGATATCCAGGGCGAATTCAGCGCCGCTCAGGTCGTTGATCGCCGAGGTGGCCATGTCGACCATTTTCTCGGCCAGCAGGCCCTTGTCGAACGGCGGGTTGCGTTCAACGCCACAGAACTGCGGCTTGTCCGCCGGCACGTGGTCGCTGCCCAGCAACGGAGTCAGGTCCAGGTGATGCTGCTTGGCGGTCTGGCCTTCGAGGACTTCCAGCAGATCGGTACGGCCGATCAGTTCTTCGAGGGAACGCACGCCCAGCTTGGCCAGCCACTCACGGGTTTCTTCGGCGACGTAGGTGAAGAAGTTCACCACCATGTCGACGGTGCCGATGTAGTGATCCTTGCGCAGCTTCTCGTTCTGGGTCGCGACGCCGGTGGCGCAGTTGTTCAGGTGGCAGATGCGCAGGTATTTGCAGCCCAGGGCGATCATTGGCGCAGTGCCGAAGCCGAAGCTTTCAGCGCCGAGGATTGCCGCCTTGATCACGTCGAGGCCGGTTTTCAGGCCGCCGTCGGTCTGCACCCGCACTTTGCCGCGCAGGTCGTTGCCACGCAGGGTCTGGTGGGTTTCGGCCAGGCCGAGCTCCCACGGAGCGCCCGCATATTTGATCGAGGTCAGCGGCGATGCACCGGTACCGCCATCGTAGCCGGAGATGGTGATCAGGTCCGCATAGGCCTTGGCCACACCGGCGGCGATGGTACCAACGCCGGCTTCTGCTACCAGCTTCACCGAGACCAGCGCCTGCGGGTTGACTTGTTTCAGGTCGAAAATCAGCTGCGACAAGTCTTCGATCGAGTAGATGTCGTGGTGCGGCGGCGGCGAAATCAGGGTCACGCCTGGCACTGCGTAACGCAGCTTGGCGATCAGGCCGTTGACCTTGCCACCTGGCAGTTGACCGCCCTCGCCTGGCTTGGCGCCCTGGGCGACCTTGATCTGCAGCACTTCGGCATTGACCAGGTATTCCGGGGTTACACCGAAACGGCCGGTCGCCACCTGCTTGATTTTCGAGCTCTTGATGGTGCCGTAGCGCGCCGGGTCTTCGCCGCCTTCGCCGGAGTTGGAACGCGCACCGAGGCGGTTCATGGCTTCGGCCAGGGCTTCGTGAGCTTCCGGCGACAGGGCGCCCAGCGAGATACCGGCGGAGTCGAAGCGCTTGAGCACCGACTCCAGCGGTTCGATTTCGCTCATATCCAGTGGAGTGTCGAGGGTTTTGACTTTCAGCAGGTCGCGGATCATCGACACCGGACGGTTGTCCACCAGCGACGTGTATTCCTTGAACTTGCTGTAGTCGCCCTGCTGCACAGCGGCTTGCAGGGTGTTGACCACATCCGGGTTGTAGGCGTGGTACTCGCCACCGTGGACGAACTTCAGCAAACCACCCTGCTGGATCGGCTTGCGCGGGCTCCAGGCTTCGGTGGCCAGGGCTTTCTGCTCGGCTTCGATGTCGACGAAACGCGCACCCTTGATGCGGCTCGGCACGCCCTTGAAGCTCAGGTTGCAGACTTCCTCGGACAGGCCGATCGCTTCGAACAGTTGTGCTCCGCGATAGGAGGTGATGGTCGAGATGCCCATCTTCGACAGGATCTTGAGCAGGCCCTTGGTGATGCCTTTACGGTAGTTCTTGAACACCTCATAGAGGTCGCCCAGCACTTCACCGGTACGGATCAGGTCGCCCAGCACTTCGTAGGCCAGGAACGGGTAAACGGCAGAGGCGCCGAAACCGATCAACACGGCGAAGTGGTGCGGATCGCGAGCGGTCGCGGTTTCCACCAGGATGTTGGAATCGCAACGCAGGCCTTTTTCGGTCAGACGGTGGTGCACCGCGCCGGTAGCCAGAGAGGCGTGGATCGGCAACTTGCCCGGGGCGATGTGACGGTCACTCAGCACGACCTGGGTACGACCGGCGCGCACGGCTTCTTCAGCCTGATCGGCCACGTTGCGGATCGCCGCTTCGAGGCCGACGCTTTCGTCGTAGTTGAGGTCGATGATCGCGCGCTCGAAGCCCGGACGATCGAGGTTCATCAGCGAGCGCCACTTGGCCGGGGAAATGACCGGCGAGCTGAGGATCACGCGCGAAGCGTGTTCCGGCGACTCCTGGAAGATGTTGCGCTCGGCACCGAGGCAGATTTCCAGCGACATGACGATGGCTTCGCGCAGCGGGTCGATCGGCGGGTTGGTGACCTGCGCGAACTGCTGGCGGAAATAGTCGTACGGCGTGCGCACGCGCTGGGACAGCACGGCCATCGGCGTATCGTCGCCCATCGAGCCCACGGCTTCGTAGCCTTGCTCGCCGAGCGGACGCAGCACCTGGTCGCGCTCTTCGAACGTGACCTGGTACATCTTCATGTATTGCTTGAGCTGATCGACGTCGTAGAACGCCGAACCGTGGTCGTTGTCTTCCATGGTCGCCTGGATGCGCAGGGCATTCTTGCGCAGCCATTGCTTGTACGGGTGACGGGACTTCAGGCGGTTGTCGATCGCATCGGTGTCGAGGATCTGACCGGTTTCGGTGTCCACGGCAAAGATCTGGCCCGGGCCCACACGGCCCTTGGCGATCACGTCTTCAGGCTGGTAGTTCCAGACACCGATTTCCGAGGCCAGGGTGATGAAACCGTTCTTGGTGGTGACCCAACGCGCCGGACGCAGACCGTTACGGTCGAGCAGGCACACCGCGTAGCGACCGTCGGTCATTACCACGCCGGCCGGGCCGTCCCACGGTTCCATGTGCATCGAGTTGTATTCGTAGAACGCACGCAGGTCCGGGTCCATGGTCTCGACGTTCTGCCACGCAGGCGGAATGATCATCCGCACGCCACGGAACAGGTCGATGCCACCGGTGACCATCAACTCCAGCATGTTGTCCATGCTCGAGGAGTCGGAGCCGACGCGGTTGACCAGCGGGCCGAGTTCTTCCAGGTCCATCAAGTCGTTGGTGAACTTGGTGCGACGGGCCACGGCCCAGTTGCGGTTGCCGGTGATGGTATTGATCTCGCCGTTGTGCGCCAGGAAGCGGAACGGTTGAGCCAGTGGCCATTTCGGCAAGGTGTTGGTGGAGAAGCGCTGGTGGAACACGCAAATCGAGGTTTGCAGGCGCTCATCGCTCAGGTCCGGATAGAAGGCGGTCAAGTCCGCCGGCATCATCAGGCCTTTGTAAATGATGGTCTTGTGGGAAAAGCTGCAGACGTAGTGGTCGGTGTCGGCGGCATTGGCCACGGACGAGCGACGACGGGAGGTGAACAGCTTGACGGCCATGTCCTGATCGCTCAGGCCTTCACCACCGATGAACACTTGCTCGATCTGCGGCAGGCGCTCAAGGGCGAGGCGACCGAGGACGCTGGTGTCGATCGGCACTTTGCGCCAGCCAACCAGTTGCAGACCGGCGGCCAGGATCTCGCGGTTCATGTTCTCGCGAGCGGCTTCGGCCTTGACCGGATCCTGGTTGAAGAAAACCATGCCCACAGCGTATTGCTTGGGCATTTCGACGCCGAAGGTTTCCTGGGCGATGGCTCGCAGGAACACGTCCGGCTTTTGAATCAGCAGACCGCAACCGTCACCGGTCTTGCCGTCGGCATTAATCCCACCGCGGTGGGTCATGCAGGTCAGGGCCTCGATGGCCGTTTGCAAAAGGGTATGACTGGGCTCGCCCTGCATATGGGCTATCAGGCCGAAACCGCAGTTATCCTTGAATTCATCTGGTTGGTACAGACCTGCTTTCATAGACACTTTCTCACCAGGCTGCTTCTCGCGAAGCAAATTTCTTTTCAATTCAACCACTTACCAACCGCGCCGAACGTACGCCAGCTTTGCGGGGGCAAAAGGGAGGTCATTGTACACACCGACACAGAGGCTCACAAATTTGACGACGAAATGTCGCAAATCTATGTCGCATTTGTGAAAGGTTTAAAGCGATCTGCTGTGCTAGTCAAAACTTTTTTTAATTCTGACCGCAACGACTCAAAGACTACTGTGACGCAGACACCACAAGGCACGCAGCCCGGAAGGTTGCGCGCACTTGTAGAAATTTTGAGGTGCTTGGAGAGGCGGCCTGGGTAAGGCCGCCGAATCTTCAGCGAGTTGTTGCCAGTTCCTGTTGGACGCTGGCGACAGTGCGAGGCCAAGGTTTACCAGCCTGAACCTTCGCTGGCAAGGCCTTGATGGCGGAAACGGCTGCATCACGATTGGCGAAGTTGCCGTAGGTGATCACGTAGAGCGGCTTGCCATTGAGGACTTTCTTGAAATAACGGTACTCGCCGCCCTGCTCCTTGACGAAGCTTTGTGCGGCAGTTTCGGAGCTGGTACCGAGGATTTGCACCACGTAGTTACCCGGTGCCTGACCGGCGTACCAGGTGCCGCCAGCGGCCTTGGCCGCCGGAGCCGGTTTCTCGGCAGGCTTGGCGGCAACGGCTGGCTTGGCTGGCGCTGGTGCAGGCTTGGCCACTGGAGCAGGCGCTGGTACAGGCGCTGGCTTGGCGGTGGCGACCTGAGTCGGCGCAGGCGTCGGCTTGGCCGCTGGTGTCGGCGCAGGGCCGGCAGGAACGCCCACAGGCGGCGCAGTGGTGGTCACGGTCGGCGGAGTGGCGCTGGAGCCTTCAACCGGCACGCCGTCGTCACCTTCGGTAATGCCACCTGCCGCTTCAGCCAGCGGACCGCGCATTACCGGTTGCGAGTTACCGACCAACGGCAATGGCATCGGCTGCGTGTTGCCAGCGAATTCTACGGCCGGAGCGCCGCCATTCGCTGTTGGCTGACCCTGGCCAAGCGGCAGTTGCGCCTGTTCATTGGCCGGCGCACCGGCGGTCGGTGCCTTGTTGCGACCTGGAATCAACCAGGCGGCAGCTACCGCGACCACGACCACGGCGGAAATCGCCAACACGTGTTTCTTCGGCATATTGAACCCCATTTTTGGACGCTTGACCGCTGAGCGGCTGGCGATCATGGCTTCGATCATTGCATCGCGGGCGACCTGATTGATGCTGCCAGGCCAACCTTCGGAGCTTTCGTGAATATCAGAGATCTGATCCGCGGTGAAAAGTTCGATACCGCGACCAGCGCCTTCGAGCCGCTGCTCCAGATATTCGCGGGTTTCCTCTTCGGTGTAAGGCTGCAACTCGATGACGTGGAAACGCTCTTCCTCGAGATGCAAAGCCTCAAGCTGAGCAATCAGCGAGGTCTCACCGAACAGGAACACATGCGGGCGGCCTTCAGGCGCACCGGCAGCCAGGACCATCAGAGCCTCAAGGGCGGACTCGTCGAGTTGTTCGGCGTCATCGACCAGCAGATAGACTTCTTGCCCGGTCAGTGCAAGCTGCACCACCTGAGCCAGAATAGCGTCGGCATCAGCCTGGCCGACGTTCAACGCCTGGGCCACCTGACGCAATACCCCGGCCGCATCGCCGGCGCCGCGGGCAGAAACCACCACGCTTTGTACCGATTGCTTGTTGGTGCTGGCGACCAGAGCCTGACGCAACAGGGTCTTGCCACTGCCTTCTGGGCCAGTGACCACCAGCAGCAACTGACTGTAACGGGCCAGGTGATGCAGTTGTCCCAGCACGGGTTTGCGCTGGGCCGGGAAAAATTTGAAGCCAGGCACCCGTGGAGCAAAAGGGTCATGACTCAACTGGTAATGGCCGAGGAAGGCCTCGTCGGCATGCAAACTAGTCATTGTGTTCTTATTAACCTTTAAGCTGAGCCAGGGCGCGGTAGTCTGCCCCCAGCGTGGCCTGTAGAACCTCTTTCGGATAATCGTCGGTCACCACCGCTTCACCCATGTGGCGCAGCAGCACCAGGCGTAAACGACCGTCGATCACTTTTTTGTCAATGGACATATGTTCGAGGAAATCGGCTTCTGTCATTTCTTCCGGCGGAACGACCGGCAGCCCCGCACGCTGGAACAGACGAATGCCGCGATCGCGCTCCTGCTCGCTGATCCAGCCGAGGCGCGCGGACATTTCCAGCGCCATTACGGTGCCAGCAGCCACAGCCTCACCATGAAGCCACACACCATAGCCCATGTGGGTTTCAATGGCGTGGCCAAAAGTGTGGCCCAGGTTCAGGGTGGCACGCACGCCTGTCTCTTTCTCATCGGCACCGACCACTGCCGCCTTGGCCGCACAGGAACGCTCGATGGCATAGGTCAGGGCTTGCTGGTCCAGATTACGCAGGCGATCGACGTTGTCTTCGAGCCAGGTCAGGAACGGCTCATCGCAGATCAGCCCGTACTTGATGACTTCGGCCAGCCCGGCGGACAGCTCGCGCGCCGGCAGGGTATTGAGGCTGGCGGTATCGATCAGCACCACGTTCGGCTGATAGAAGGCGCCGACCATGTTCTTGCCCAGCGGATGGTTAATCCCGGTCTTGCCGCCCACCGAGGAGTCGACCTGCGACAGCAGCGTGGTCGGAACCTGGATGAAATCGACGCCGCGCTGGTAGCAGGCGGCGGCAAAGCCGGCCATGTCACCGATCACACCGCCGCCAAGGGCGATCACCGTGGTGCGGCGGTCATGCCGGGCGGTCAGCAGACCGTCGAAAATCAGTTGCAGGGTTTCCCAGGTCTTGAAGGCTTCGCCGTCGGGCAGTACCACGGAAATCACCGAGAACTGCGCCAGGCTGCGGGTCAGACGCTCGAGATAGAGCGGCGCAACAGTCTCGTTGGAGATGATCGCTACTTGCCGTCCGCGAATGTGCGGGGCCAGCAGCTCGGGCTGATCCAACAAACCTTCGCCAATATGAATCGGGTAGCTGCGCTCGCCTAGATCGACCTTGAGTGTCTGCATGTGTCCCCACAGTGAAGATGGAATCAGGCGTACTGCCTTGAGTTAACGAATATCCACGGCCTCTGCTGGTGTGACGCCGTTCGGTAGCCATCCGCCACAACCTCGAACGGTCATGGCGGGACGCCGAGGATAGCGCATTTCGCGCGGCGCTTTAACGGGGTGGCAACTGCTGCAGACGCTCTAGAATGTCGAGTACGACCATTCGTGGCGGCCGCTCATCGGTTTCGACCACCAGGTCGGCAATTTCCCGATAAAGCGGATCGCGGATCGCCAGCAGATCCCGCAGGGTCTTGGCCGGATCGGCGGTGCGCAGCAATGGCCGATTGCGGTCGCGGGACGTGCGGCCGACCTGCTGCTCGACTGACGCATGCAGATAAACCACCCGCCCACCGGCATGCAGTGCCCGACGATTGGCTTCGCGCATGACCGCGCCCCCGCCTGTCGCCAGCACCACACCGTCGCAATCGCACAGCTCGGCAATCATTGCCTGCTCGCGATCACGAAAACCCGGTTCGCCTTCCTTATCGAAGATCCAAGGGATATTGGCGCCCGTGCGCAATTCAATTTCCTTATCGGAATCTTTGAATGGCAGGCGCAGCTCTTTGGCCAGCAACCGGCCGATGGTGCTTTTTCCAGCACCCATCGGTCCAACAAGAATCAAATTTCGCACAGAATCAATGACTCACAGCAATCGCCCGATTATTCATGATACGCGGAGTGAGGAATACCAACAGCTCGGATTTTTTCTCCGAAACCACATCACGCCGGAAAAGGCGGCCAAGATACGGCACATCGCCAAGAAATGGCACCTTATCTACAACCTTGCTCTGAGTATTTGAGAAAACACCACCAATGACGATGGTCTCGCCATCGTTGACCAGGACCTTGGCGTTGACTTCGTTTTTCTTGATGGGGGGTACATCCTGAACCTTGTTCAGGTAGTCCGGTTCGTCCTTGGTCACCTTGACTTCCATGATGATCCGGTTGTCGGGCGTGATCTGCGGCGTCACTTCCAGCGACAGCGAAGCCTCCTTGAACGACACCGAAGTCGCGCCACTGGAGCTGGCTTCCTGATAGGGAATTTCCGTGCCCTTGAGGATTTTGGCGGTTTCCTTGTCGGACGTGACCACCTTGGGCTGCGAGACGATTTCCCCGTTGCCGGTTTTCTCCATGGCCGTCAGCTCCAGGTCCAGCAAGACGTTATCGGTGATGAAGGCGATGCCGATTCCCGAGGTGTTGTTGGCTACGCCCATGTCGACGAACGGTGAGTTGGTGCTGGTACTGCCGGGCGTGCCAATGGTCGATGACCCATTGAGTCCATTGCTGACGCCGGAGGTGTTCCAGTTGCCCTTGTTCTGTATCGAACCACCCCAGCGCACCCCGAGGCTTTTGTCATAGTCGACGTTGGCTTCGACAATGCGCGCCTCGATCATCACCTGACGCACAGGGATATCCAGCTGCGTGACGATCCTGCGCAGCTCATCCAGCCGGTCCTGGGTCTGGTAGGCAATGATGTTGTTGGTGCGTTCATCGACGGTGATTGATCCCCGTTCGTCGGGTTTCGCTTCGGCACTGGTCACCGACTGGAAGAGCTTGGCGATATCCGCCGCCTTGGCGTAATTGACCTGCAACAGCTCCCGACGCAACGGCGCCAGATCGGCAATCTGCTTCTGCGATTCGAGCTCCTGACGCTCACGGGCAGCAATTTCATCGGCCGGCGCAACCAGCAGGACATTGCCGACCTTGCGCTTGTCCAGCCCCTTGGTTTTCAGCACCAGATCCAGCGCTTGATCCCACGGTACGTTCTGCAAGCGCAGGGTAATTCCCCCCTGGACCGTGTCGCTGGCCACCAGATTGAGGTTGGTGAAATCGGCGATCAGTTGCAGCACCGAGCGCACATCGATGTCCTGGAAGTTCAGCGATAGCTTCTCGCCGCTGTAGGCCTGTTGCCCGGCATTGCGTTTTTGCAATTCATCGACCGTCGCCGGGCGAACGCTGACCGTAAGCTTATTGTCGGTCTGATAGGTCGAGTAATCGAACGTGCCGCCGGGTTCAATGCTGATGGTGGCTCGATCGCCGCTCGCGCTGGCATTGACGAACTGCACGGGCGTGGCGAAATCCTTCACGTCCAGGCGCACGCGCAATCGCTCGGGTAATACGGTTTTGGCAAATCCGACGATGATCCTGCCCTCGCGCTCTTGTATGTCGGGCGCAATCGATGGATCCGACAAGTCGATCACCACGTTGCCTTCGCCCTGGGTCCCCCGCTGGAAATCCACACCCCGAATGGCCTTGCCCGCCGTCGCGACGGCTCGTGCCGGAACCGGCGTTGCTACCGCCGCCGGCCTGGATATCGACGGTTTGACTCCCTGCCCGACAACAACCAGCAGATTGTTACCTTCTATTCGCGAGTCGTACGGGGCAGGCTGGGTCAGGTTGATGATCAATCGCGTACGGTCCCGGGCTTCCACCACCGTCGCACTTCGGGCATTTCCACTGCTCAGATCGTGAGTCTTGCTCGCCAGCTGACTGGCGACACCCGGCAAATCCAGGGCAATCCGGGCTGGCGAATCCGTCGTGTAGCCGTGGGGCACCGGGGGCGGCGCATCGAACGACAACTTCAACTCGACACGGTCACCCGGCAGCGCTGCGACATCCAGCGCCTTGAGATTGGCCGCTTGTACCATCGGCGACAACAACGCTATCCATAGCGAAAGGCCGACGGTGGAAAGAATCCTGTTCATTATTGGAGTTCCACTATGAGTGCTCTTTCAAAGGGATGGTCCGGGGACGCTCCAGCCACGCACCCTGACCATCAGGGACAATTTCAACCACATCGACTTGAGAGCCACTGATCGCAACGATCCGTCCGTCGTTACGCCCCAGGTAATCGCCGACTTTCAGCCGGTGCACCCCACCCGCCCCGCGCAGCAGGGCATAGGAGCCCGTTGCATTGGAAAGGGTGCCGACCATTTCAAACTGCTCGATGTTGAAGCCTTCGAGGTATTGCTTGACCCGACCCGGGTCGGGTTTGACGTTACCCGAACCCCGCCGCCGGGCCGCCAGATCAGTGCTGATCTGTGGCGAAAACGGGCTGCGCAGATTCGCCGCGTTGTAAGTGAATGCAGGGTAAGACTGGAATACTGGCGTTGGTTCAATCTTCCCCGGCCCGTGCAGGCGCATTTCGTTCATGTACGCGTCCAGATCGGTGTAGTCATCGCCCCCGCCACAACCGGACAGGGTAGACAGCAACACCACCACCGAAAAACAACGTGCCGGGCTCATTGATGCTGCCCCTTGTCGTTGTAGCGGTAAGTCTTGGCGAGGATGGTCAAGCGCAGTTTCGGACCACCCTCAGGGCTGACAGGAGCAAGATCGAAATCGTGCAAGGTAACGATTCGCGGCAACCCGGCCACACCACTGACGAAGGTGGCCAGGTCGTGGTAATCCCCGGTGACCGTGATCTGGATCGGCAGCTCGATGTAGAACGGCTGGGCCACCTCCGGCAGCAACTTGATCTCTTCGAACTCCAGGCCACTGCCGAGGCCCGTACGCGTGATGTCTTCGAGCAAGCCGGGCACTTCCGTATCGCTGGGCAGTTGCCGCAACAGCACGACGAAGGTGTTCTCCATCTCTTTCAACTGCCGGGTATAGAGATCCAGGTTCGCCGCCATGCGGGCCTTGCTGGCGAACTGCTCCTTGAGTGTCGACTCTTCCTCGCGCTTGAGATCGAGCTGGCTCACAAGGTCGCTGGTGGAAAAGTTATAGCTAAAGGCCAGCACCAGAAGCACAAGCAAAGCAGTCACCAGACACTTGATCGCCGGCGGCCAGGCGCCCATGTTGCTGGTATCCAGATCATTGATGTCGATCTTGCGGAGACCTTCGAACCATTCGGACAGACTCATTTGCCCCCCTCCGGTGTTGCGGGTTGAGTCTGGCGGACGGTCAACTGGAAGACGTTTGCCTGCTCCAACTGGCCGGCAGCCGTGGCCTTGACTTCGGTCAGGCTCGGAGCATCGAACCAGTCTGATGCCTCGAGGTTGCGCATCAATTCTGAAACGCGGTTGTTGGATTGCGCGGCACCGGTGATGGACAAGGTCTTTGCGGTCATTTTCACTTCGGTGAAATACACGCCGTCGGGCAGGGCTCTCGCCAACTGGTCAAATATTCGCCCGCTGATTTGGCGATTGCCTTGCAGGCCCTGGATGACACCCATGCGCTCGACCAATTGCTGACGGCGCGCCTTGAGATCATTGATCTGGCTGATTCGCTCATCGACCACGGCGACTTGCTTGCCGATGTAATCGTTACGGGCGACTTGCTGGTCGATGGCACCGCTAATGACCTGGTTCGCAACCAGCACCGCCCCCATCGCGCCCACCATTGCCGCCACCAGGACCAGCAGGAAGCGCTTGCGGCGGACTTCACGTCGCTCCTCGCGCCAGGGTAAAAGGTTGATCCGTGCCATCAGTCGAAGCTCCTGAGGGCCAGACCGCAGGCGATCATCAACGCCGGGGCATCACTCGCCAGGGCAGCGCCATTGACCTTGCTGCCCAGAGTCATTTCGCAAAACGGGTTCGCGACCTGGGTCGGGGTGCCCAATTGCTGCTCGATCAAACGGTCCAGCCCCGGGATCGACGCCGTACCGCCGGCCAGCAGGACATGGTCGACGGCGCTGTACTGGCCGGAAGCAAGGAAGAAGTGCAACGAGCGCGACACCTGCTGCACCAGCGCCTCTCGAAATGGCTGCAAGACCTCAGCGGCATAGTCATCTGGCAACCCGCCCTTCTTTTGCGCCAGCCCCGCCTGCTCGAGCGTCAGGCCGTAGCGACGCTGGATTTCCTCGGTCAGTTGCCGACCGCCGAACAGTTGTTCGCGAGTGTAGATAATCCGCCCGTTGTGCAGCACGCTCAGGGTGGTCATGGTGGCGCCGATGTCCACCACTGCGACCGTCAAAGGTTTCTCGGAAACCGCGAGTCGACTGGCCAGAAGTTCGAATGAACGCTCCAGCGCGTAGGCCTCGACATCGACCACGCGGGCGGTCAGCCCCGCCAGGGCCAGGGCGGCCTCGCGGACTTCGACGTTTTCCTTGCGACAAGCGGCGAGCAGCACGTTGACGCGCTCGGGATTACGCCCGGAGGTGCCCTGGACTTCAAAGTCGATCGCGACTTCGTCCAGGGGATAAGGAATGTACTGGTCAGCCTCGATTTTCAGCTGGCTTTCCATTTCGTCTTCGCAAAGACCGGCATCCATCTCGATGGTCTTGGTGATCACCGCTGAGCCCGCTACGGCCACGGCCACGTTCTTGAGGGCGGTTCTGGCCTTGGCCAGCGCGCGAGTGATGGCCAGCCCCACACCTTCGAGCTCGGCAATATTCTTTTCGATCACCGCGCCGACCGGCAATGGCTCGACCGCATAGGCCTCGACCCGATAGCGCTCACCCTGACGGCTCAACTCAAGAAGTTTCACCGAGGTGGAACTGATGTCGATTCCCAGCAGCGTATTGGATTTTTTCTTGAAGAGTCCTGGCACTACCAATTCCCTATGACTTTCCGTGAGTTACGGACTCTGCAATGTCCATTGCGTTCAATCCACCCGTCTTGACAGCAGCGCCAGCCACGCTCCCGATCAGAAAAATGCTTATAATGCCCAGCGTTTTTTTCCGCTTTTGCTCAAGCGCGGGTCGTTCTCGATTAGCCTGAACCCTGTTGCCCAATTCATTTTTACCCTGGATATCCAAAAGCCTTGATTCGTCTGCTGAAGTTTTTCGGTTGGTCCATCGTCGCGGTTTTCTGCGGACTCCTTCTGGGTCTGAGCGGGGCGTACCTTTACCTTAGTCCCGGACTACCGTCCGTGGAGGCGCTGAGAAGCATCCAGTTGCAGATCCCTTTGCGGGTCTACAGCAGCGATAACAAGTTGATCGCAGAATTTGGCGAAATGCGCCGCACACCGATCCGTTTCGCCGACATTCCCCCCAATTTCATCAATGCGTTACTAAGTGCTGAAGACGACAATTTCGCCAACCACTACGGCGTCGATCCGAGCAGCCTGATGCGTGCCGCGACCCAACTGGTCAAAAGCGGACACATCCAGTCCGGCGGCAGCACGATCACCATGCAGGTGGCGAAGAACTTCTTCCTGACCAGCGAACGCAGCTTTTCACGCAAGACCACCGAGATCCTGCTGGCCCTGCAGATCGAACAGCAGCTGACCAAGGACGAGATCCTCGAGCTGTACGTCAACAAGATCTATCTGGGTAACCGCGCCTACGGCATCGAGGCGGCGGCGCAGGTCTATTACGGCAAATCGATTCGCGATGTCAGCCTGGCGCAGATGGCGATGATCGCCGGCCTGCCCAAGGCGCCGTCGCGCTTCAACCCGCTGGCCAACCCGGCGCGCAGCAAGGAGCGTCGCGACTGGATCCTGGGGCGCATGTACAAGCTCGGAAAAATCAGCGAGGCCGACTACACCGCTGCAGTCAACGAGCCACTGAACGCCAGCTATCACGTGCCGACCCCGGAAGTGAACGCCCCGTACATCGCCGAAATGGCCCGTGCCGAAATGGTCGGGCGTTACGGTAGCGACGCGTATACCGAAGGCTTCCGCGTCACGACCACGGTACCGAGCGACCTCCAGGAGCTGGCCAACACCGCGGTCCACGAAGGCCTGATGACCTACGATCAGCGTCACGGCTATCGCGGGCCAGAGTCGCGGCTGCCGGGCAAGACCCGCGAGGCCTGGGCAACCGAGCTGACCAAACAACGCATCATCAGCGGCCTGGAACCGGCCATCGTGACCCAGGTCGACAAGACCGGCCTGCAGGTGCTGACCCGCACCGGCCAGGAACACGTGAACTGGGACACCATGAAGTGGGCCCGGCCGTTCCTGAACACCAACAGCATGGGCGCCAACCCGAAACAACCCTCGGACGTGGCCCAGGTCGGCGATCTGATTCGCGTGCAGCGTCAGCCGGACAATTCGCTGAAGTTCAGCCAGATCCCGCAGGCCCAGGGCGCTCTGGTGTCCCTGGACCCACAGAACGGCGCCATTCGTTCGCTGGTGGGCGGCTTCGCCTTCGAACAGAGCAACTACAACCGCGCATTGCAGGCCAAGCGCCAGCCGGGCTCGAGCTTCAAACCGTTCGTCTACGCCGCCGCACTGGATAGCGGCTACACCGCCTCCAGCCTGGTGAACGACGCACCGATCGTGTTCGTCGACGAGTACCTGGACAAGGTCTGGCGCCCGAAGAACGACACCAACACCTTCCTCGGCCCGATTCGCCTGCGTGAAGCGCTGTACAAGTCGCGCAACCTGGTGTCGATCCGCTTGCTGCAAGCGATGGGCGTCGGCAAGACCATCGACTACATCACGCGTTTCGGCTTCAACAAACAGGACCTGCCACCCAACCTGTCCCTGGCACTGGGCACTGCGACCCTGACGCCAATGGAAATCGCCACCGGCTGGAGCGCCTTCGCCAACGGCGGCTACAAGATCACCCCGTACATCATCGACAAGATCGAAAGTCGCAACGGCGACACACTGTTCGTCGCCAACCCGCCGAGCGTGCCTCAGGGCGGCGCTGCCAGCGATGGCATTGCCGTGCCAGCCGCCCAAGCCTTCACGGTCAACGCAACGCCGGGCGAGGCACCGGGCACTACGCCGACACCACAAGCACCCGCCGTGGCCGAACGCATCGTTGATGGGCGCACCACGTACATCCTCAACAGCATGCTTGAGGATGTGATCAAGCTCGGCACCGGTCGCCGCGCGCTCGCCCTGGGCCGCCCTGACATTGCCGGCAAGACCGGTACGACCAACGAATCCAAGGACGCCTGGTTCTCCGGCTACAACGCCGATTACGTGACGACCGTGTGGACCGGCTTCGATCAACCGGAAAGCCTGGGTCGCAAGGAATTCGGCGGCACCGTCGCGCTGCCGATCTGGATGAACTACATGGGCGCCGCGCTCAAAGGCAAACCACCGCATACTCAACCGGAGCCCGAAGGCATCCTCAGTCTGCGAGTCGATCCGATCAGCGGTCGCGCGGCCAGCCCGGGCACCCCGGGGGCCTACTTTGAACTGTTCAAGGTCGAAGATACGCCACCGTCCGGGAACGAGCTGGGCAACGGTCTGGCACCTGGCAGCCCGCTGCCGGCGGATGAAGCGGCGCCGATCGATTTGTTCTGATTGCAGGACCAACATAAAGCCCCGCTCTTCTGTAGAAGGCGGGGCTTTTTTGCATCCGGGTTTCCTGTCATATCGCCATCGCGAGCAAGCTCGCTCCCACAGGGGTACGCATTCCAATGTGGGAGCGGGCTTGCTCGCGAAGAGGCCATCAGAAACCCCACAAAACCTTCAGGCACAAAAAAGCCCCGACTCTCACAAGCCGGGGCTTTTCGTTGAAGCGCTACAACGGCTTAGCCGTTGAACACGTCATCCACGCTTTTGAGCGGGTAGTTCTTCGGATACGGCAGGGTCGCCACACCGGTCTCGATGGCAGCTTTGGCCACGGCATCGGAGATCAGGGTGATCAGACGGGCATCCATTGGCTTCGGAATGATGTACTCACGACCGAATTCCAGCTTGATGCCGCCGTAGGCGTCGCACACTTCCTGAGGTACCGGCAGCTTGGCCAGTTCACGCAGGGCGTTGGCCGCAGCCACTTTCATTTCTTCGTTGATGCGCTTGGCGCGAACGTCCAGGGCACCGCGGAAGATGAACGGGAAGCCCAGTACGTTGTTGACCTGGTTCGGGTAGTCGGAACGACCGGTGGCCATGATCACGTCGCTACGGGTAGCGTGCGCCAGCTCCGGGGAGATTTCCGGATCAGGGTTCGAGCAGGCGAACACGATCGGGTTAGGCGCCATCGACAGCAGGCCTTCAGCACTCAGCAGGTTCGGGCCGGACAGACCAACGAACACATCAGCGCCTTGCAGGGCGTCAGCCAGGGTGCGCTTGTCGGTCGCGTGAGCGAACACAGCCTTGTACTGGTTCAGGTCGTCACGGCCGGAGTGGATCACGCCGGTGCGGTCGACCATGTAGATGTTTTCGATGTTGGCGCCCATGCTTACCAGCAACTTCATGCAGGAGATGGCGGCAGCGCCGGCACCCAGGCAGACGATCTTGGCTTCCGGCAGGGTTTTGCCAGCGATTTCCAGGGCGTTGATCATGCCGGCGGCGGTCACGATAGCGGTGCCGTGCTGGTCATCGTGGAATACCGGAATATCGCACTGCTCGATCAGAGCGCGCTCGATTTCAAAGCACTCTGGTGCCTTGATGTCTTCCAGGTTGATGCCACCGAAGGTGATGGAGATGCGCTTGACGGTGTCGATGAAGGCTTGCGGGCTTTCGGAGTCGACTTCGATGTCGAAAACGTCGATGCCGGCGAAGCGCTTGAACAGTACGCCTTTGCCTTCCATCACTGGCTTGGAAGCCAATGGGCCGAGGTTACCCAGACCGAGAATCGCGGTGCCATCGGAAATGACTGCAACCAGGTTGCCTTTGCCGGTGTACTTGTAGGCCAGTTCAGGATCGCGGGCGATCTCGCGTACTGGTTCGGCTACGCCCGGGCTGTAGGCCAGCGACAGGTCGCGAGCGGTAGCAGTGGCCTTGGTGAGCTCGACACTCAGCTTCCCTGGACGAGGATTGGCGTGATATTCGAGAGCGGCAGTTTTCAGATCAGACATTTTGGCATTCCGCTTTTTACTGTTGGACAGACTGGTCAGCGAGGATACGCGCCTCGCAAAGTCCCCACAAGACTGACTGGTCACCCCTGTCAAGCGCCCGGCCCTACGACTTTGGGCCAAGAGCCACGGCATACAAGGGTTAGACTGTTCACAATAAGCGTAAAAAATGTCTACAATTTTTTATCACTGCACGACTTGAAACATCGCCGGGTCGGTCAAGGGCAACATCCAGCGCGCCTGACCTTCTTTCAGTCCGCCACGTCGCGAACGATCCAGTACCCAACCGCGCGCCTCAATCTGCTTGCCTTCGAGCCTTTCCAGCAAGGCCGTATCAAACCGCCCCAGCAGATTGGGTGCAACGCGCAATACAACCGAATCCTGTAACTCGATCCAAACCCCGCCGCGATTGCGTTGAACCTTGCTCACACGACCGCTGAGCACGGCGAAACCGGAAGTGCTGATCTGCTCCGCCTTCAGTACAGGCGACTGGCGCCATACACCGAGCCCGGCCTGTCGAGCGCTGGTTTCTGCAGCTTGCTGACAGGTGACCAGATCGACATTCGGCGCCACGGCCACCTGAAAACCCAGGCCTTCGGCGAGCATTTGCGCTTCGAGGTTGGCGCCATTGGCACCGTAGACATGAGCCAGGGTGCGGCCGTAATGGTCCTTGCCTTCTTTGCCAGGCAGCAAACGAACCTGCCCGTCGCTAGCCGCCACCAGGGCTTCGAGTCGCTTGCGCGCGACCACGGCGAACGGTTCGTCGGAACGGCCATTCTTGCCCAGCTCCGGCGTGTTCAAGCCGATCATGCGCACACTGCGGCCATCGCTCAGGCGCAGGGTGTCGCCGTCCACCACCCGCTGCACCGCGACGGGCGCCAGGCCGCTGGGTGCCGGGCAAAATGCCTGGGCGCCGGATAGCCAAATCGCGGACATAAAAAAGGCGCCCGCGAGGGACGCCTTTTTCATCAGCATGGAAAAACCGGAACGGCTTCCCAAGTTGATTGGCCTTAGGCCTTTTTCGCGCCGAAAGCACCGAAACGGTCGGCGAAGCGCTGTACGCGGCCGCCAGTGTCCAGAGTCTTCTGCTTACCGGTGTAGAACGGGTGGCATTCGTTGCAAACGTCGATCGCCAGGGCTTTGCCGAAGGTCGAACGGGTTTCGAACTTGTTGCCGCAGCTGCAGGTAACAGCAACTGCTGGGTATTCTGGATGGATATCAGCTTTCATGGTGTCTTCCTCAGGCTAGCGTGCCGCCACCCAACACTATTGTTGAATACCGCACGTAATTAGGCCGCGGATTCTACCAGACAATGCCAATCACGCAAGCTGTCCCTGAGACCGACCGTCTGCTAGGCTCCCGGCCCAATACGCGATCCCTGTGGGAGCGAGCTTGCTCGCGATGAGGGTGTGTCATTCGGCATATGCGTTGCCTGACACGGCGCTATCGCGAGCAAGCTCGCTCCCACAGGGGGACATGCAACCCCGCTTTTATCTTCCGCTGATCGAGATCCCCCGCGTGCCCGACGCCATTTTGCGCCTCGCCCTGCCTTCGCCGCTGCGCCGCCTGTTCGACTACCGCGCTCCGGCTGGCGTCCTGCGCGCCCAGTTGCACCCCGGCATGCGCCTGCGGGTACCGTTCGGCCGACGGGAGATGATCGGTATTCTGGTAGAAGTCACCGACACCAGCGAAGTGCCGGTCGAGAAACTCAAGCCGGCCCTGGCCCTGCTCGACGCTACGCCACCGCTGCCGCCCGCGCTGTTCAAGCTGTGCCTGTGGACATCCCAGTATTACCAGCACAGCCTCGGCGACACCTTGAGCTGGGCGCTGCCGGTTTTGCTGCGCCAGGGTGAATTAGCCGAAGCACGCCAGGAGCGCTTCTGGTCCGCCGCGCCGGGGGCCAGCCTCGACGATCCGCGCATCGCCCGCGCCCCGCGCCAGCGTGAAGCCCTGGCCACGCTGGCCCAACATCCCCATGGCGTCGCCCATCAATTGCTGAGCAAACTGATGCTGAGCAAGGACAGCCTGGATTTGCTGCTGGCCAAGGACCTGGTGCAGGTCGAGATCCGCCGGCACGCCCCGGGCGCACGCCACGAACACTGGCTGGCGCAACCGGAACTCCCCCTAAACCCGGAGCAGCGCGCCGCCTATGAGGCGATTCGCGCCGGCTTCGACAGTTATCACGCGTTCCTGCTGGCCGGCGTCACCGGCAGCGGCAAGACCGAAGTCTATCTGCAGTTGATCCGCGAAACCCTCGAGGCCGGCAAGCAGGCGCTGGTGCTGATCCCGGAAATCAACCTCGGCCCGCAGACCCTGGCGCGCTTCGAACAGCGTTTCAATGCCCGTATCGCGCTGATCCATTCGGCGGTCAATGACCGCGAACGCCTCGAGGCCTGGCTGGCCGCGCGGGACGGTGAGGCCGACATCATTATCGGCACCCGCTCGGCCCTGTTCACACCGATGAAGAACCCCGGCCTGATCATCATCGACGAAGAGCACGACGGCTCCTATAAACAGCAGGAAGGTTTGCGCTACCACGCCCGTGATCTGGCATTGGTGCGGGCGCGACAGGAAAACATCCCGATTGTCCTCGGTTCCGCCACCCCTTCGCTGGAAAGCCTGCACAACGCCCACACCGGCCGCTACGGGCTGCTGCGCTTGAACGAGCGAGCCGGCGGCGCCAAACAGCCGCGCTTCCTGCGTCTGGACGTGAAAAGCCGCCCGCTGGACAGCGGCATTTCCGGGCCGATGCAACAAGCCATCGGCCAGACTCTGGCCGCCGGACAGCAAGTCCTGGTGTTCCTCAACCGCCGCGGCTTCGCCCCGACCCTGCTGTGTCATGACTGTGGCTGGATGTCCGAGTGCCAGCGCTGTGATGCGCGAATGACCGTGCACCAGCGTTACGGCGAGTTGCGCTGCCACCATTGCGGCTACGTCGAACGCGTGCCGCGCCAGTGCCCGAAGTGCAACAAGGTCGATCTGCGCCCCGTTGGCGCCGGCACCGAACGGGCCGAGGAGCGCCTGGCGATTCTGTTCCCGGACTATCCGGTGCTGCGGGTCGACCGCGACAGCACATCGCGCAAGGATGCGATGAACCAGTTGTTCGCGACCATTCAAAAAGGCCAGCCGTGCATCCTGATCGGCACGCAGATGCTTGCCAAAGGTCACCACTTTCCACGGGTGACGCTGGTGTCGATCCTCGACGCCGACGGCGGCCTGTTCTCCGGCGACTTCCGCGCCAGCGAGCGCATGGCTCAATTGATCGTGCAGGTCGCCGGCCGCGCAGGTCGCGCCGAAGAGCCGGGCAAGGTGATTATCCAGACGCACCTGGCCGACCATCCACTGCTGGTGCAATTGACCGAGCAAGGCTATTTCGCCTTTGCCGAACAGGCCTTGAGCGAACGCCGCGCGGCCGGTCTGCCGCCGTTTGCGCACCTGGCGCTGCTGCGGGCCGAGGCGCATAAACCGGGTCAGGCCGAAGGCTTCCTGGATGAGGCTTGCAGCGAGGCGGAGCGTTTGCTGGCCGAGCAGAATCTGACCGGGATCGAGTTATTGGGACCGGTCCCGGCACCGATGGAGCGCCGGGCCGGGCGTTACCGTGCGCAACTGTTGGTACAGGCTACGGCGCGAGCACCCTTGCATCGATTGCTGGCCAGTTGGTTGCTGGTGCTGGAGCAGATGCCGAGCGGGCGGGCGGTGCGTTGGTCCTTGGATGTTGATCCGGTCGATTTGTATTAATTTGGAGATTGCCATCGCGAGCAAGCTCGCTCCCACAGTGGTTCTCTGGTGGAACTAAATTTTGTATCCACCTCAAAACCTGTGGGAGCGGCGGTGCGACGATTCGACTTGCTCGCGAAGAGGCCCTAATTGTCACCACACATCCACATCCTGCCTGCTAAGGTTGGCAAGCCCGTCTTCGCAACGGATAATGCCCAGTTTTTCCACCAGCGCATGATGCGCCGCCGCGCCTGCGGTCGAAAGAGAAGACCATGAAAGACACCATTCGCCAGCTGATCCAACAAGCCATCACCCAACTCGTCAACGAAGGTGTGTTGCCTGAAGGCCTGTCACCGGCGATCCAGGTGGAAAACTCCCGCGACAAGAAGAACGGCGATTTCGCCAGCAACATCGCCATGATGCTAGCCAAGCCCGCCGGCATGAAGCCCCGCGACCTGGCGGAAAAAATCATCGCCGCCCTGCCGGCTGACGAAAATGTCACCAAGACCGAAATCGCCGGCCCGGGCTTCCTGAACTTCTTCCAGAACACCGACGCCCTGGCCTCGCGCCTGGACGCGGCCCTGGCCGACACCCACATCGGCGTACGCAAGGCCGGCCCGGTGCAGCGCACCGTGGTCGACCTGTCGGCACCGAACCTGGCCAAGGAGATGCACGTCGGTCACCTGCGCTCGACCATCATCGGCGACGGCGTGGCCCGCGTGCTGGAGTTCCTCGGCGACACCGTGATCCGTCAGAACCACGTCGGCGACTGGGGCACCCAGTTCGGCATGCTGATGGCTTACCTGCAGGAAAACCCGATCACCAGCGACGAGCTGTCGGACCTGGAGAACTTCTACCGCGCCGCCAAGCAACGCTTCGACGAATCCGAAGAGTTCGCCGACCGTGCCCGTGGCCTGGTGGTCAAGTTGCAGGCCGGCGACGCCGATTGCCTGGCCCTGTGGACCAAGTTCAAGGACATCTCGCTGTCCCACTGCCAGAAGATCTACGAACTGCTCAACGTTAAACTGACCATGGCCGACGTGATGGGCGAAAGCGCCTACAACGACGACCTGATCAACGTGGTCAACGACTTGAAGGCCGCAGGCATGCTGGTCGAGAGCAACGGCGCCCAGTGCGTGTTCCTCGACGAGTTCAAGAACGCCGACGGCGACCCGCTGCCGGTGATCATCGTCAAGGCTGACGGCGGCTACCTCTACGCCACCACCGACCTGGCGGCCGTGCGCTACCGCAGCGGCAAGCTCAAGGCCGATCGTGCACTGTACTTCGTCGACCAGCGTCAGGCCCTGCACTTCCAGCAAGTGTTCGCCGTGGCGCGCAAGGCCGGTTTCGTGACCCATCCGATGGAAATGGAACACATGGGCTTCGGCACCATGAACGGCGCGGACGGTCGTCCGTTCAAAACCCGTGATGGCGGCACCGTGAAGCTGATCGACCTGCTGACCGAAGCCCAGGAACGCGCCTATACCCTGGTGAAAGACAAGAACCCGGAGCTGGCCGAAGCCGAGTTGCGCAACATCGCCAAGGTGGTGGGCATCGGCGCAGTGAAGTACGCCGACCTGTCCAAGCATCGCACCAGTGACTACAGCTTCAACTTCGACCTGATGCTCAACTTCGAAGGCAACACCGCACCGTACCTGCTGTACGCCTACACCCGCGTGGCCGGCGTGTTCCGCAAGCTCGGCAAGGACTTCAGTGAAGTCGACGGCCAGATCGTCCTCGAAGCGGCGCACGAACATGAACTGGCGGCGAAGCTCGCGCAGTTTGGCGAAATCCTGAACAACGTGTCCGAAAAAGGCACCCCGCACATCCTTTGCACTTACCTGTACGACGTCGCCGGCCTGTTCTCCAGCTTCTACGAGAACTGCCCGATCCTCGCCGCCGATACCCCGGCACAAATGCAGAGCCGCCTGCGCCTCGCCGCGCTGACCGGACGCACACTCAAGCAAGGCCTGGAACTCTTGGGCCTGGAAACTCTGGAGCGTATGTAAGTTGGCTGCCAAGAAAAAACCTGCACCCAAGCGTGGCGCCAGCCGTTACCAAGCTCCTGCAAAGCAACCGATTCCGGGTTGGTTGTGGATGGTCATCGGCCTCACGGTCGGTGCCTTCCTTGTGTTTTTGATGAAACTGGAGCCGGGCAAGGGCAGCGACACGGTCAAGCGTGAAAAGGTCGAGCAACAGCAGAAAGCCAGCAAGATCGCCGAGGCCAACAAGACCCCGCCGAGCCCGACGCAACCGGTGAAGCCGAAGTACGACTTCTACACCTTGCTGCCGGAATCGGAAGTCATCGTGCCGCCGGATGCCGTGCCGGAAAAAACCCTGCCGACGCCGCAAGTGCCGGCCATCCCGACCACGCCGGTCACCCCGGCCGAAGCGGCGAAGATCGACACCGCACGGGCCCAGGCTGCCTTGGCCGGGATTACTCCGCCTCCTGCACCACCGGTCAAGGCTGCGCCTGTGACGAAGTTTTTCCTGCAGGCTGGCTCGTTCCGCAAAGAGACTGATGCGGACAAGGTGCGGGCGCAGATCATCCTGCTGGGCCAGGCCGTGGCGGTTGAGTCCGGCACGGTGAAAGACGAAACCTGGTATCGGGTTCTGGTCGGTCCGTTCAGCAACCGCGAGCAACTGACCACCGCGCAGAAACAATTGGCGGGCGCAGGCTTCAGCAATTTGTTGTTACAACAACGCCAGAGCCGCTGATTCCTCCCCGTGGGCACCTTGCTTGAGGTCGCCCACAACCCCTGTGGCGAGGGGGCTTGCCCCCGCTGGGGTGCGAAGCGCCCCCAAACCCGGACACCACGTTGCTTCAGACAAATCCGGGATACCGGTTTTACGGCCGCTGCGCGACCGAACGGGGGCGAGCCCCCTCGCCACAGTTATTGCACGCCATTCGTCCCCCGCCGCTTCCTTCAGTTGAAATCCTCTCCACCACCCCCATATGAATGGGCATAAGGCATTTTCGCCCCGCTGCGTGGAGACTCTTCCCTTGACCACCATCGTTTCAGTTCGCCGCCACGGCAAAGTCGTCATGGGCGGCGACGGCCAGGTTTCCCTTGGTAATACCGTGATGAAAGGCAACGCGAAAAAAGTTCGCCGCCTGTACCACGGTCAGGTCATCGCCGGTTTTGCCGGTGCCACCGCTGACGCCTTTACCCTCTTCGAACGCTTCGAAGGCCAGCTTGAAAAACACCAGGGTCACCTGGTGCGCGCCGCCGTCGAACTCGCCAAAGAATGGCGCACCGACCGTTCCCTGAGCCGCCTTGAAGCCATGCTCGCGGTCGCCAACAAGGACGCCTCCCTGATCATCACCGGCAACGGCGATGTGGTTGAGCCCGAAGACGGCCTGATCGCCATGGGTTCCGGTGGCGCCTACGCCCAGGCCGCGGCCAGCGCGCTGCTGAAAAAGACCGACCTGTCAGCCCGGGAAATCGTCGAAACCGCCCTCGGTATCGCCGGCGACATCTGTGTATTCACCAACCACACCCAGACCATTGAGGAGCAGGACTGCGCCGAGTAAGCCCGTGCAGCCATCGCACCACGGCTCATTCTTGCTTGAGGTCCACTGAATATTATGTCCATGACTCCCCGTGAAATCGTCCACGAACTCAACCGCCACATCATCGGCCAGGACGATGCCAAGCGCGCCGTCGCCATTGCCCTGCGCAACCGCTGGCGCCGCATGCAACTGCCCGAAGAGCTGCGCGTTGAAGTAACGCCAAAGAACATCCTGATGATTGGCCCGACCGGTGTCGGTAAAACCGAGATCGCCCGTCGCCTGGCCAAACTGGCCAATGCGCCGTTCATCAAGGTCGAAGCGACCAAGTTCACTGAAGTCGGCTATGTCGGCCGCGACGTCGAATCGATCATTCGTGACCTGGCCGATGCCGCGATCAAACTGCTGCGCGAACAGGAAATCGTCAAGGTTCGCCACCGCGCCGAAGACGCCGCCGAAGAGCGCATCCTCGATGCATTGCTGCCACCGGCGCGCATGGGCTTCAGCAGCGACGACGCCCCGACTGCCGACTCCAACACCCGTCAACTGTTCCGCAAGCGCCTGCGTGAAGGTCAGCTGGATGACAAGGAGATCGAAATCGAGGTCGCCGAAATGGCCGGCGTCGATATCTCCGCGCCACCGGGCATGGAAGAAATGACCAACCAGTTGCAAAGCCTGTTTGCCAACATGGGCAAGGGCAAGAAGAAAGCCCGCAAGCTCAAGGTCAAGGAAGCGCTCAAGCTGGTGCGCGACGAAGAAGCCGGTCGCCTGGTCAACGATGAAGAGTTGAAGGCCAAGGCCCTGGAAGCGGTCGAGCAGCACGGCATCGTGTTCATCGACGAAATCGACAAGGTCGCCAAGCGTGGCAATTCCGGTGGCGTCGATGTGTCCCGCGAAGGCGTGCAGCGCGACCTGCTGCCGCTGATCGAAGGCTGCACCGTCAACACCAAGCTGGGCATGGTCAAGACCGACCACATCCTGTTCATTGCTTCGGGTGCGTTCCACCTGAGCAAGCCGAGCGACCTGGTGCCAGAGCTGCAAGGCCGTCTGCCGATCCGTGTCGAACTCAAGGCCCTGACCCCTGAGGATTTCGAACGCATCCTCAGCGAGCCTCACGCCTCGCTCACCGAGCAATACTGCGCTCTGCTGAAAACCGAAGGCCTGGGCATCGAGTTCCAGCCGAGCGGCATCAAGCGCATCGCGGAGATCGCCTGGCAGGTCAACGAGAAAACCGAAAACATCGGTGCCCGTCGCCTGCACACCCTGCTCGAGCGCCTGCTCGAAGAGGTGTCGTTCAGCGCCGGCGACCTGGCCAGCGCCCATGACGACAAGGTGATCCAGATCGACGCCGACTACGTCAACAGCCACCTGGGTGAATTGGCACAGAACGAAGATCTGTCCCGTTATATCCTGTAAGCCATACTTACAGCGATAGAGATCCTGTGGGAGCGAGCCTGTGGCGAGGGGGCTTGCCCCCGTTGGGGCGCGAAGCGCACCTAAAACCAGCCACCGCGATCCTGAATCAGAATGCGGTGATCGGTTTTACGACTGCTTCGCAGTCGAACGGGGGCAAGCCCCCTCGCCACAGGCTCGCTCCCACAAGGTTCTGCACAAGACGGACATCTGGCCATGATCCCCACCGACATCAAGCTGCACAAAGCCTCGAAAACCCTGACGCTCAAATACGCGTCCGGCGAGGAGTACACCCTGCCCGCCGAGTTCTTGCGCGTGCACTCTCCTTCCGCCGAGGTCCAGGGCCACGGCAAACCCATCCTGCAATTTGGCAAGATCAACGTAGGACTGACCAAGGTAGAACCCGCCGGTCAGTACGCACTGAAATTGACCTTCGACGACGGCCACGACAGCGGTTTGTTCACCTGGGAATATCTGTACGAGCTGGGGCGACGTTATGACGCACTCTGGGAAGATTATCTGGCCGAGCTCAAAGCCGCCGGAAAAACCCGCGATCCGAACGAATCCGTCGTCAGGCTGATGCTCTAATCCGAACCTCTTGCTCTTTAGAGGGCATTTTCTAATTTCATCTGTTTGAATGCTTGGCCGCGAGGTCAGTCATTGGCCTGCTTGCGAAAAAAATTAAACTCGGGTAACCAATGGAACTGGCAAGTTCCCTGCAGTGATCTCTGCGAACTAAAAAGCAGCGATGCAGAATTAACGGTCACCCGAGCAGTAGTACCTGGCATTGGCTGTGTGACTACACAGCAGGACCCCGGTACTCGTCTCAGGACAATGGAGCGTCGTAGATGAGTAACAAGAATAACGATGACTTGAAGAGTCAAGCCTCGGAAAACACCTTGGGGCTAAATCCTGTCGTTGGACTGCGTGGAAAGGATCTACTGGCTTCTGCTCGAATGGTGCTCAGGCAGGCCATCAAGCAACCGATTCACAGCGCCAGGCATGTCGCTCATTTCGGCCTGGAACTCAAGAACGTGCTGCTCGGCAAATCCGAGCTGCTACCGACCAGCGATGACCGTCGTTTCGCGGATCCGGCCTGGAGCCAGAACCCGCTCTACAAACGTTATCTGCAAACCTACCTGGCGTGGCGCAAGGAACTCCACGACTGGATCGACGACAGCAACCTGCCGGCCAAGGACGTCAGCCGCGGGCACTTCGTGATCAACCTCATGACCGAGGCCTTCGCGCCGACCAACACGGCGGCCAACCCGGCGGCGGTCAAGCGCTTCTTCGAAACCGGTGGCAAGAGCCTGCTCGACGGCCTCTCGCATCTGGCCAAGGACCTGGTGCATAACGGCGGCATGCCGAGCCAGGTCAACATGGGTGCATTCGAGGTCGGCAAGACCCTTGGCGTGACCGAGGGTGCGGTGGTCTTTCGCAACGACGTGCTGGAGCTGATCCAGTACAAGCCGACCACCGAGCAGGTGCATGAGCGCCCACTGCTGGTGGTACCGCCGCAGATCAACAAGTTCTACGTTTTCGACCTGAGCCCGGAAAAGAGCCTGGCGCGGTTCTGCCTGCGCAACAACATGCAGACCTTCATCGTCAGCTGGCGCAACCCGACCAAGGAGCAGCGCGAGTGGGGCCTGTCGACCTACATCGAAGCGCTCAAGGAAGCGGTTGATGTGGTCACCGCCATCACAGGCAGCAAAGACGTGAACATGCTCGGTGCCTGCTCCGGCGGCATCACCTGCACCGCTCTGCTGGGCCACTACGCGGCAATCGGCGAGAACAAGGTCAACGCCCTGACCCTGCTGGTCAGCGTGCTCGACACCACCCTGGACAGCGACGTGGCCCTGTTCGTCGACGAGCAAACCCTGGAAGCCGCCAAGCGCCAGTCGTACCAGGCCGGTGTACTCGAAGGCCGCGACATGGCGAAAGTCTTCGCCTGGATGCGCCCCAACGACCTGATCTGGAACTACTGGGTCAACAACTACCTGTTGGGCAACGAACCTCCGGTATTCGACATTCTGTTCTGGAACAATGACACCACCCGGTTGCCCGCCGCGTTCCATGGCGACCTGATCGAGATGTTCAAAAGTAACCCGTTGACCCGTGCCGATGCACTGGAAGTGTGCGGTACGCCGATCGATCTGAAGAAGGTCACCGCCGACATCTTCTCGCTGGCCGGCACCAGCGACCACATTACCCCGTGGCGCTCCTGCTACAAGTCGGCGCAACTGTTCGGCGGCAACGTTGAATTCGTGCTGTCCAGCAGCGGACACATCCAGAGCATTCTGAACCCGCCGGGCAATCCGAAATCGCGCTACATGACCAGCACTGAAATGCCCGTCAATGCCGATGACTGGCAGGAAGAGTCGACCAAGCACGCCGACTCCTGGTGGCTGCATTGGCAGGCATGGCAGGCACAGCGTTCGGGCAACCTGAAAAAAGCTCCGCTGAAATTGGGCAACAAGGCCTATCCCGCGGGTGAAGCCGCGCCAGGCACCTATGTGCATGAGCGGTAACTGACACACCTCGACTTCCCTGTGGGAGCGAGCTTGCTCGCGATGACGGTGGCAGGTTTGGCATATGCGCTGACTGACACTCCGCTATCGCGAGCAAGCTCGCTCCCACAAAGGGATCGGGGAAGAATTTGAGAAAGCGACCCACAGGGCCAGAAGCATGCCGCAACCCTTCATATTCCGTACCGTCGATCTGGATGGCCAGACGCTCCGCACGGCGGTACGCCCCGGCAAGCCTCACTTGACGCCCCTGCTGATTTTCAACGGCATCGGCGCCAACCTGGAGCTGGTGTTCCCGTTCATCGCGGCACTGGACCCGGACCTGGAAGTCATCGCCTTCGACGTACCCGGCGTCGGCGGTTCGTCGACACCAAACCGGCCGTACCGTTTTCCGAGCCTTGCGAAGCTCACAGCGCGGATGCTCGACTATCTCGACTACGGGCAGGTCAACGTCATCGGCGTGTCCTGGGGGGGCGCCCTGGCTCAACAGTTCGCCTACGACTATCCGGAGCGCTGCAAGAAACTCGTGCTGGCGGCAACGGCGGCGGGTGCGGTGATGGTACCGGGCAAGCCGAAAGTGCTGTGGATGATGGCCAGCCCGCGACGCTACATCCAACCGTCCCACGTGATCCGCATTGCGCCGATGATCTACGGCGGCGCTTTCCGTCGCGACCCGACGCTGGCCGCGAGCCATGCGGCCAAGGTGCGCTCAGCGGGCAAGCTCGGATACTACTGGCAGTTGTTCGCCGGTCTCGGCTGGACCAGCATCCACTGGTTGCACAAGATCCGTCAGCCGACCCTGGTACTGGCCGGCGACGATGACCCGCTGATCCCATTGGTCAACATGCGCTTGCTGGCCTGGCGGATCCCCAACGCCCAGTTGCACATCATCGATGACGGGCATTTGTTCCTGATTACCCGGGCCGAAGCGGTGGCCCCGATCATCATGAAATTCCTGGAAGAGGAGCGCCAGCGCGCGGTGATGCATCCGCGTCCGGCGCCATTGGGCAGCTAAACCGCTGCATCAGCGGCCGGCAGGACGCCACGCCGCGCAACAACCCGTTACAGCGTCTATGGTGTTCTGGTTCGGTGTGTTTGTTTTTAGCCTGAAGACGAAGGAGTGTTGACTCATGCGCGAGAAACCAGCGAGGGATTCCTTACCGACTCCCGCCGCGTTCATCAATGCACAGAGTGCGATTACCGGCCTGCGCGGTCGGGATCTGTTATCGACCCTGCGTAGTGTGGCCGCCCATGGCTTGCGCAATCCGGTGCACAGTGCCCGACATGCCCTCAAACTCGGCGGCCAGCTTGGTCGTGTGCTGCTGGGCGAAACCCTGCACCCGACCAACCCGCAGGACGCTCGCTTCACCGATCCGGCATGGAGCCTCAACCCGTTTTATCGGCGCAGCCTGCAGGCTTATCTTAGCTGGCAGAAACAGGTCAAGAGCTGGATCGACGAGAGCGACATGAGCCCGGACGACCGCGCCCGTGCCCACTTTGCGTTCACCTTGCTCAACGACGCCGTATCACCCTCCAACACCCTGCTCAATCCACTGGCGGTCAAGGAGCTCTTCAATTCCGGCGGTAACAGCCTGGTGCGTGGCATCAGCCATTTGGTGGACGATCTGCTGCACAACGACGGCCTGCCCCGGCAAGTCACCAAGCAAGCATTCGAGGTTGGCAAGACGGTCGCCACCTCCACCGGAGCCGTGGTGTTTCGCAACGAACTGCTGGAGTTGATCCAGTACAAACCGATGAGCGAAAAGCAGTATTCCAAGCCCCTGCTGGTGGTGCCGCCGCAAATCAACAAGTACTACATTTTCGACCTGAGCCCCCACAACAGTTTCGTCCAGTACGCGCTGAAAAACGGCCTGCAAACCTTCATGATCAGCTGGCGCAACCCGGATGTGCGTCACCGCGAATGGGGGCTCTCGACCTACGTGGAAGCCGTAGAAGAGGCCATGAATGTCTGCCGGGCGATCACCGGCGCACGGGAGGTCAACCTGATGGGCGCTTGCGCCGGCGGTCTGACCATTGCCGCGCTGCAAGGACACCTGCAGGCCAAACGGCAGCTGCGCAGGGTGTCCAGCGCAACTTACCTGGTGAGCCTGCTTGACAGTCAGATGGACAGCCCCGCAACGCTGTTCGCCGACGAACAGACTCTGGAAGCCGCCAAACGCCGCTCCTATCAGAAAGGTGTACTGGACGGCCGCGACATGGCCAAGGTCTTCGCCTGGATGCGCCCCAACGATTTGATCTGGAGCTACTTCGTCAACAACTACCTGTTGGGCAAGGAGCCACCGGCGTTCGACATTCTCTACTGGAACAACGACAACACACGCCTGCCGGCCGCCCTGCATGGCGACCTGCTGGACTTCTTCAAGCACAACCCGCTGACTCACCCGGGCGGCCTGGAAGTGTGTGGCACACCGATCGACTTGCAGAAGGTCACCGTCGACAGCTTCAGCGTCGCCGGCATCAACGATCACATCACGCCGTGGGACGCGGTGTATCGCTCGACGCTGTTGCTCGGTGGCGAGCGGCGCTTCGTGCTGTCCAACAGCGGCCATGTGCAGAGCATCCTCAACCCGCCGAGCAACCCGAAAGCCAACTACGTCGAGAACGGCAAATTCAGCAGCGACCCACGGGCCTGGTACTACGACGCCAAGCGTGTCGATGGCAGTTGGTGGACCCAATGGCTTGGCTGGATTCAGGAACGCTCCGGTGCGCAGAAGGAAACCCACATGGCGCTCGGCAACCAGAACTATCCACCGATGGAGGCAGCACCCGGTACTTACGTGCGCGTGCGCTGACGTTCAACGAGCCACGGCCACTGTCGGCCGTGGCAAGACCCGATCATTAAGAAGACTGGATGAAAACCCGCGACCGGATCCTCGAATGTGCCCTGCAGTTGTTCAATCAGAAGGGCGAACCGAATGTCTCCACCATGGAAGTTGCCAATGAGATGGGCATCAGCCCGGGCAACCTCTACTACCACTTCCACGGCAAGGAGCCTCTGATTCTCGGGCTGTTCGAGCGTTTCCAGGGCGAACTGGCCCCCTTGCTCGATCCACCGGCCGATGCCGAACTGGCACCCGAAGAATACTGGCTGTTCCTGCACCTGATCGTCGAACGCCTGTCCCACTACCGGTTCCTGTTCCAGGATCTGTCGAACCTCGCCGGGCGCCTGCCGAAACTGGCCAAGGGCATTCGCAACCTGCTCAATGCACTCAAGCGCACACTGGCGTCGCTGCTGGCACGATTGAAGGCGCAAGGGCTGCTGGTCAGTGATACCCAGGCACTGGGGCAACTGGTGGAGCAGATCACCATGACGCTGCTTTTTTCACTGGACTATCAGCGGATTCTTGATCGTCAGGGCGAAGTGCGATTGGTGGTTTACCAGATCATGATGCTGGTGGCGCCGCACCTGCTGCCATCGATGAAGGCCGCGACCGAACAGATGGCGATGGAGTACCTGGAAGACCACGAATAACCCTGACACCCACCAACCCTGTGGGAGCGAGCTTGCTCACGATGGCAGCGGATCAGCCAACATCAATGTTGAATGTGATGGCCTCATCGCGAGCAAGCTCGCTCCCACATTGGGCTTGTGTCGGTCAGAGATTCGCACACAAACAAAAACGCCCGACCTTCACAGGCCGGGCGTTTTCTTGAGCCCTGAAAATCAGGACTGACTGGTTGGCGTCGATGGAGCTGGCGCGACAGTCGGGGTGACCGCAGGGGTCGGTGCGGTAGCGGAGTTCGAAGCGCTGACCGGAGCTGCCGGCGTTGCCGGTTTGGCAGCTGCCACTGCTGGTTTTGGCGCGACGGCCTTTGGAACTGCCGGCTTTTTCACCGCTGGTTTTTTCGCCGCAGCAGGTTTGGCCGCTGCAGTTTTCGCTGCAGGCTTGGCGGCCGGTTTAGCCGCTGGTTTAGCGGCGGCTTTTGCAGCCACCGGCTTGGCTGCAGGTTTGGCTGCGGCCGGTTTGGCGGCTGCAGTTTTAGCCGCAGGCTTGGCAGCAGGTTTAGCCGCTGCTTTTGCCAGTGGCTTGGCTGCGGTTTTGGCAGCAGGTTTGGCT
The DNA here is from genome assembly GCF_058794995.1 of Pseudomonas sp. GW823-FHT06E10. NCBI lineage: Bacteria > Pseudomonadati > Pseudomonadota > Gammaproteobacteria > Pseudomonadales > Pseudomonadaceae > Pseudomonas > Pseudomonas sp. GW823-FHT06E10. The sequence goes on from NZ_JBXAHJ010000005.1 coordinate 331,546, forward strand.
GCCGCGGTTTTCGCCGCAACAGGCGCAACCTTGGCACCGGTCAGTTTTTCGATTTGCTTGGTCAGGGTTTCGACCTTGCTGTGCAGTGCCTTGACCTCGTTGCGGCTCGGTACGCCCAGACGCGAAATGGCGCTGTTCAGACGCTTGTCGAAAGCACCTTCCAGCTCATCCCACTTGCCCAGTGCGCGATCTTTCACGCCGCTGATGCGCGACTTGGCCGAAGAAGCGGAGTCCTTGGCGGCGTCGACAGTCTTGCCAACAGCGCTCTTGGTGAGCTTCTCGGCTTTCTCGCCGTCCTTAACCAATGCATCGAAGAGTTTGCTGCCGTCAGTGTCGATCTTCGAGTACACGCCTAAACCAGCCAGCCAGATTTTTCGGGAGTAATCTTCAACCTTCCCGATCCACGAGCTGCCTTCTTTTTCGGTTTTCTTTTTAACAGCCATCCCGTTCTCCTTAAGATTTACGCGCGACACGTTCGAGCAATGCCGTCAGCTCATCGAGCTTAGCAGAGAGTGTCTCAACGTCATGTTTAGACGGAATACCGATACGATTCAAGGTACTTGCGACACGCGTGTCGAACGCCTTCTCGACCTTGTCGAGTTGAACCTCGACCTTGCCTTTGAAAGTGCTGACTTCACTCTTGGCTTCATCGATCTCGGCATTGGCCGCTTCAAGCTTCTCAGCGACTACCTTTTTGCCTTTCTTTTCAACAACCTGACCAGCCTTGATCAGCTCCTGAAAGTACTCGCTGCCCTCTTGGCCGACCTTGGCGTAGGCACCCAGGCCTGCCAGCCAGATCTTGCGGGCATAGGATTTGACGTCGCCCAGCGTGCCGGTCGACGGGTCGATTTTTTTCTTCAAAATAACTTTGGCCATGGTGCACCTCACGCGCAGAAGGTTTGAGGAACTGCCCGGGTAAGTGTCGGGCTCTGGCACAAAGTAGGGAGAAAAATTAGAAACGGCACCCTAACAAATGACATAAACCTTTGAGAGCGCCACGCAAAAAACTGTGGGAGCGAGCTTGCTCGCGATAGCGATTCATCAGTCAAAATTAATGTCGACTGACACTGCGCCATCGCGAGCAAGCTCGCTCCCACAGGGGATCTCATTACAGCTGGAAATCAGGCCAGGGCTTTGTCGAGGGCCTTTTCGATTTCCGCTTTGATCATGCCGCTCATGGCCGACATCATCAGGCCCAGCTCCACGTCGACCTTGATCGAATCTTCACTGACATGCACCGCACCCTTCACACCCGAGCGCTTGAGGTTCAAGGTGTCGCCGGACCACTGCGGCTCCAGGCCATACTGATCGGAAAGTTTCTGCGCCAGCTTGTCGGCCTTCTCGCGAGCCGCTTCCTTACCCAGGCCATGGGCACGTTCAACACTAATACGGGCCATCAAATGACTCCTGCTTTATGGATGCTTTCCCGAGGCATCTTGACCACTGCTGCGTCAAAACGTCCCGATGGTTGCCCATCTTACCTTCAGCCTTGCCAAGACAAAGCATGCCTTGGGGATTAGAATGTCGCGCATTCTCTTTTGGTGACAGCGATATGACTGATCAGCGCAAAGGCAGCGATGCCGAACCCACCACTCACTTCGGCTTCAAAAACGTTCCGGAAAGCCAGAAAGCGGAAAAAGTCGCTGAGGTTTTCCACTCGGTAGCCGCCAAGTACGACCTGATGAACGACCTTCTGTCGGGCGGCATGCACCGTCTATGGAAGCGTTTCGCGATCGAACTGTCGGGCGTTCGTGCCGGTAACCGCGTGCTCGACATCGCCGGCGGCACTGGCGACCTGACCAAAAAATTCTCGCACTTGGTAGGCCCTACCGGCCAGGTCGTGTTGGCCGACATCAACGAATCCATGCTCAAGGTCGGTCGTGACCGCCTCCTGGACCTCGGTGTGGCCGGCAACGTCGAATTCGTCCAGGCCGATGCGGAAAAACTGCCGTTCCCGGACAACCATTTCGACTGCGTGACCATCGCCTTCGGCCTGCGCAACGTGACCCACAAGGAAGATGCACTGCGCTCGATGCTGCGCGTGCTCAAGCCGGGCGGCCGCTTGTTGGTACTGGAGTTCTCCAAGCCGACCAACGCACTGATGTCCAAGGCCTACGATGCTTACTCGTTCGCCTTCATGCCGCTGATGGGCAAGCTGATCACCAACGACTCGGAAAGCTATCGCTACCTGGCCGAATCGATCCGCATGCACCCGAACCAGGAAACCCTGAAGTCGATGATGGTCGAGGCCGGTTTCGACCGCGTGACCTATCACAACATGACCGCAGGCATCGTTGCCCTGCACCGCGGCATCAAGCCCTGATGTTGCTCGCCGGCCTGCTCGCCAGCGTTGAACTCGGCCTGAACCGGGTGCTGCGTCTCGACAGCACGGCGCTGCCGCGGCTGGCGCATTTGACCGGCAAGGTGATTGCCGTCGATTGCCGCAGCCCGGTGCTGCAACTGTTCATCCTGCCCAGCGACGAAGGCCTGATGCTCGCCTCCCAGTGGGAAACCGGCGCCGACTGCACCTTGCGCGCACCGGCCTCGAGCCTGTTGAAACTGGCGATGAGCAAGGACAAGACCTCGGTCCTGCACGCCCCTGAAGTCGAACTCGACGGCGACAGCGGCGTGCTGCTGGAACTGGCGGCGATCCTCCAGGACCTGGAGCTGGATTGGGAGTACGAACTCTCGCGCTGGCTGGGTCCGGTGGCCACGCAACTGGTCGGCGGTCACCTGCGCAGCCGCGCCCGCTGGTATCAGCAAGGGTTCGCCAGCCTCAACCAGAACCTGGGCGAATACCTGGCCGAAGAATCGCGCACCCTCGTCGGCCAGCGCGAAGCCGAAGCCCGATTCAGTGAACTGGACCAGATCAAGCTCGATCTTGAACGTCTCGAGGCGCGTTTCGAGCGCCTTTCCCGATCCCTCGACCCAAGCGATAACGCATGAAGCTGCTTGCCGTCCGCCGTCTGTTGCGCATCCAGCGCGTCGTGATCCGCTACCGCCTCGATGACCTGCTGTTCGCCCTGCCGCTGCCCTGGTTCTTGCGGGCGCTGCGTTACGCCTTGCCGTGGCGCTGGTTCCCGCGCAAGACCCTGGACCTGAGCCGTGGCGCGCGTTTGCGACTGGCGTTGCAGGACCTGGGGCCGATCTTCATCAAGTTCGGGCAGATCCTGTCCACTCGCCGCGACCTGTTGCCCGAGGACATCGCCGACGAACTGATGAAGCTGCAGGACCGCGTACCGCCATTCGACTCGCAGGTGTCGGTCAAGCTGATCGAAGAACAGCTGGGCAAGAAAATCAGCGAAGTCTTCAGCCGTTTCGACGTCGAACCGCTGGCCTCGGCCTCAGTGGCGCAGGTGCACGCCGCGCAACTGAAAACCGGTGAAGAAGTGGTGGTCAAGGTGATCCGCCCGGGCCTCAAACCGGTGATTGCCCAGGACCTGGCGTGGCTGTTCATCCTCGCCCGCGCCGCCGAAAAACTCTCGGCCGATGCGCGCCTGCTGCACCCGGTGGACGTGGTCAGCGATTATGAAAAAACCATCTACGACGAACTCGACCTGCTGCGCGAGGCGGCCAACGCCAGCCAGTTGAAGCGCAACTTCGACGGTTCGCCGCTGCTGTACGTACCGCAAGTCTATTGGGACTGGTGCCGGCCGAAAGTGCTGGTGATGGAACGCATCTACGGTATTCAGGTTACCGATCTGGCGACTCTGGCCGACCAGCGCACGGACATGAAAATGCTCGCCGAGCGTGGCGTGGAGATTTTCTTCACCCAGGTGTTCCGCGACAGTTTCTTCCACGCCGACATGCATCCCGGCAACATTTTCGTCAGCACCGTGAATCCGTGGAGCCCGCAGTACATTGCGATCGACTGCGGTATCGTCGGCAGCCTGACCCCGGAAGACCAGGATTACCTGGCGCGCAACCTGTTCGCCTTCTTCAAGCGCGATTACCGTCGCGTAGCGCAGCTGCACATCGATTCGGGCTGGGTGCCGGCGGAAACCAAGCTCAACGAATTCGAAGCGGCGATCCGTACCGTGTGCGAGCCGATCTTCGAAAAACCGTTAAAAGATATTTCCTTCGGTCAGGTGCTGATGCGCCTGTTCCAGACTGCGCGCCGCTTCAACATGGAAGTGCAGCCGCAGTTGGTCCTGCTGCAAAAAACCCTGTTGAACATCGAAGGCCTGGGCCGCCAGCTGTACCCGGACCTCGATCTATGGAACACCGCTCAGCCATTCCTCGAACGCTGGATGCGCGAGCGGGTCAGCCCCAAAGCCCTGCTCGGCAACGTGCACAGCCAATTCGAACAGATCCCGCACCTGGCCAACATGGCCCGCGACCTGCTCGAACGCATGTCCCAACCCCACGCCTACGACCCGCCGCCACCGTGGCGTCGACGCCGTGACGACTGGTTCCTGCGCCTGCTCGGTACGGCCCATCTGGCCGGTGGCGCCGTCCTTGCCGCTGGCGGACCGCTGAACCAGTTGGCCTATTGGCCGGCGGGAATCATGATGGCGGTCGGTTTGTATCTGGTCGTGCGCCGATAGCCAGTTGTGTGAACGACTGGCACACTGTTTGAACGCCTGAGCTCGGCTATTGAAGTGTCGAGCCCGCTGTCGGAGTCGAAGATGAAAAACTGGCTGGACGAGATCAAGTGGGACGCTGACGGCCTGGTGCCGGCCATTGCCCAGGATCACAAGACCGGGCGCGTCCTGATGATGGCCTGGATGAACCGCGAAGCACTGGAACTGACCGCTGCCGAGAACCGTGCCATTTACTGGTCACGTTCCCGTGGCAAGCTGTGGCGCAAGGGCGAAGAGTCCGGCCATGTGCAAACCCTGCACGAGATGCGCCTGGACTGCGACGCCGACGTCATCATCCTGATGGTCGAGCAGATCGGCGACATCGCCTGTCATACCGGCCGCCAGAGCTGCTTCTACCGCGTCTATGAGAACGGCGACTGGACAACCGTCGACCCGGTCCTGAAAGATCCGCACGCCATCTATTCCGCAGGGCACAAACATGAGTGACACTCTCACCCGCCTCGCCGAGGTACTGGAGGAGCGCAAAGGCGCCGCCGCCGACAGCTCGTATGTCGCCAGCCTGTACCACAAGGGCTTGAACAAGATTCTGGAAAAAGTCGGCGAAGAGTCGGTCGAAACCATCATCGCCGCCAAGGACGCCGCCGTCAGCGGCGACTGCAGCGATGTGATCTACGAAACCGCCGACCTGTGGTTCCACAGCATGGTCATGCTCGCCCAATTGGGGCAGCATCCACAGGCTGTACTCGATGAACTGGACCGTCGTTTCGGTCTCTCCGGACACGCCGAGAAAGCCTCGCGCCCGTCCGCCTGAATAACTATTAGAGAGGAGCAGCAGCATGGGCATTTTTGACTGGAAACACTGGGTCGTCATCCTGGTTGTCGTGGTACTGGTGTTCGGCACCAAGAAACTGAAAAACCTCGGCACTGACGTCGGCGAGTCGATCAAGGGCTTCCGCAAAGCCATGAACGACGATGAAAAACCGGCCGACCCGAACGCGACCCCGGCCCAACCGGTTCCTCCGGTTCAGCCACAGGCATCCGTGAACCAGCCGCACACCATCGACGTGCAGGCACAGAAAGTCGAAGAGCCGATCCGCAAAGACGTGTGAGCACTGACTAATGTTTGGTATCAGCTTCTCTGAACTGCTGCTCGTCGGCCTCGTCGCCCTGTTGGTGCTGGGTCCCGAGCGCTTGCCGGGCGCTGCGCGCACCGCCGGCCTGTGGGTCGGGCGCCTGAAGCGCAGCTTCAACGCAATCAAACAGGAAGTTGAACGTGAAATCGGTGCCGACGAGATTCGTCGGCAACTGCACAACGAGCACATCCTGTCGCTTGAGCAGGAGGCGCGGAAAATCTTCACGCCGACCCAGCAGGAGCCGACGCCGGTGGAACATGTGGGTACGCAGACGATTCTTGCGCCTGCCGCGGCTGTCGACCCGACACCTGCTCCGACGGCGGAAACTGCGCCTGTTGTGGCAGCGATGCCGGTTGAACCCGTTGCTCCAGCCGCCGCGCCGACAACGCCAGCGCCCAATGACACCACTTTGCCGCCGCGAGCCCCATGAGCGATCTCCCTGAAAACGACCAGCACATGCCGCTGGTTTCGCACCTCACCGAGTTGCGTACCCGTCTGCTGCGCTGCGTAGCGGCGATCTTCATCATCTTTGCCGGGCTGTTTGCCTTTACCCAGCAGATCTACACCTTCGTCTCCACGCCGCTGCGCGCGTACCTGCCCGCTGGCGCGACGATGATTGCCACTGACGTGTCGTCGCCGTTCCTGACGCCACTGAAGCTGACGATGATGGTCTCGCTGTTCCTGGCCATTCCGGTGATCCTGCACCAGATCTGGGGTTTCATCGCCCCCGGCCTGTACAAGCATGAAAAGCGCATCGCCGTGCCCTTGCTGGTCTCCAGCATCTTTCTGTTCTACGCCGGCATGGCCTTCGCCTATTTCCTGGTGTTCCCGCTGATCTTCAAGTTCTTCGCTGCTGCCACCCCGGCCGGCGTGGAAATGATGACCGACATCACTAGCTACCTCGATTTCGTCATGACGCTGTTCTTCGCCTTTGGCGTAGCGTTCGAGATTCCGGTGGCCGTGGTGCTGCTGGTGTGGATCGGCGTGGTCGATGTCAAATACCTGAAGAAAATCCGTCCGTACGTGATCATCGGCTGCTTCGTGGTCGGCATGATCCTGACACCACCGGACATCTTCTCGCAGACCCTGCTGGCCGTTCCGATGTGGCTGTTGTTCGAGATCGGCATCCTGTTCGGCAGCCTGATCAGCAAGCGCGGCGACCATTCGGAAGACCAACCGGCTGACGATCACAACGACCAGCCGCCAGCGACCCAAGCGTGAACCTGCTGCTCCTCGAAGAGGCCGATTTCATTGCGGCCGACCGCGCGATCCTGCGTGATCGTCGGTTGACCCACATGCAGGAAGTCCACCGCTGTGAAGTCGGTGACAGCATGCGCGTCGGGCGAATCGGTGGCTTGATGGGTTCGGCCGAAGTGCTGCGCCTGGACGCCGACGAAGCGGAATTGCGCGTCACCCTCGACCAGCCACCACCGGCCAAGCTGCCATTGACCCTGGTATTGGCCCTGCCACGGCCCAAGATGCTGCGCAGGGTGTTCCAGACCGTGGCGGCCATGGGTGTGCCACGGGTCGTGCTGGTCAACAGCTATCGCGTCGAGAAGAGCTTCTGGCAGACCCCGTTCCTGGAGCCAGAGGCGATTCGCGAGCAGTTAATCCTCGGTCTGGAACAGGCGCGGGACAGCGTGTTGCCGGAAGTCGTGATCGAGAAGCGCTTCAAGCCCTTCGTCGAAGACCGTCTGCCCGCGATCACCGAAGGCACCCTCGGCCTGGTGGGGCATCCGGGCAATTACCCGCCCTGCCCTCGCGCACTCAGCGAACCGGTGACCCTGGCCATCGGCCCCGAGGGTGGCTGGATTCCCTACGAGATCGACCTGCTGGGCAAATCCGGCCTGCAACCGGTGCAACTGGGCGAGCGCATCCTGCGGGTCGAAACCGCCGTGACCGCGTTGCTGGCACGCCTTTTCTAAACCCCGACACTGTCCCTGTGGGAGCGAGCTTGCTCGCGATAGCGGATTAACAGTCGACATCCATGTTGCCTGACACAACGCCATCGCGAGCAAGCTCGCTCCCACAGGTCAACATTTGCCACAGATGATCACTTGCCCGTACATCGGGAGTCACCTACAGAATCCAGCCCTCCTGCCGATAAAGCCCCCATAAAACCATTGTTTGGTCCGGGGAGTTTCAGCATGTATCAATGGCTAGCCGAGAATCTGGGTAACGTCAGCGTCAAACGCAAGCTGGGGATCGGCTTCGGTCTGGTGCTGCTGCTGACCCTGCTGATCACCTTCACCGGCTGGAGCGGCCTGAGCGGCGTGACCAGCCGCGGCGATAAACTGGGGTTCATCGCCAGCCTCAACGACCTGACCAAGGACCTGCGCATTGCACGCCTGGATTACGAGATGCGTCGCGGCGAACAAGGTCCCGGCGCCGTCAACGATCTGTTGGGCAAGCTCGATAGCGGCCTGCAGACCGCCCGCGGCCTGATCGAGCAACCGGCCGATACGGCCATGGTCGATCAACAACTGGCCGCTGTCGCCGAATACCGCCGCGCCTTCAACGACATGACCCAGGCCGGTGCCCAGCGTGAAGACGCCCGCAGCAAACTCGGCGCCACTGCCGACAATGCCGTGGCCCGCGTCGCCGAAGTGGAAAAATCCATGCTGCAAGGTGACAGCGTAGCGGCGTTCAACAGCGTGATCGACCTGAGCAAACTGATCCAGCAGGCGCGCTTCCAGGTTCGCGGCTACACCTACAGCGGTAAGAGCGAAGCCGAACAGCCAGCCCTCGACGCGATCGACAACGCCCTGAAGAACCTCGAGAGCCTGCCGACCAAACTGCCTGAAGAACACATCGCCAACCTGCAACAGGCAACTGACTCGCTGAGGGCCTATCGCGCCGCCGTCAGCCAGTTCCGCGACTCCCAGGTGGCCAGCGCCAAGGCCCTGGCACGCATGTCCACCCAAGGCGACATCCTGTTGGACATGAGCCAGAAACTCACCGTCTCGCAAACCGTCGTGCGTGACACCGACGCCGCCCATGCCAAGAACATGCTGACCCTCGCCACCGTGCTGGCCATCGCCTTCGGCCTGCTGGCCGCCTGGGCGATCACCCGACAGATCATCATTCCATTGAACCAGACCCTGGTCGTGGCCCAGCGCGTCGCCAGTGGCGACCTGACGCACAACCTGACATCGCAGCGCCGCGACGAACTCGGCCAGTTGCAACGGGCCATGCAAAGCATGACCCAAGGCCTGCGCGAACTGATCGGCGGCATCAGCGATGGCGTCACGCAGATCGCCAGCGCCGCTGAAGAGCTGTCTGCCGTCACCGAGCAAACCAGCGCCGGGGTCAACAGTCAGAAGGTCGAAACCGATCAGGTCGCCACCGCCATGAACGAAATGGCCGCCACCGTGCAGGAAGTGGCGCGCAACGCTGAAGAAGCCTCCGAAGCCGCCGTCGCCGCCGACCAGCAGGCCCGGGAGGGCGACAAAGTCGTCGGCGAAGCCATCGCCCAGATCGAACGCCTGGCCGCGGAAGTCGGTCACTCCACCGAGGCCATGGGCGAACTCAAGCGCGAAAGCGACAAGATCGGCAGCGTGCTCGACGTGATCAAGTCCGTGGCCCAGCAAACCAACCTGCTGGCCCTCAACGCCGCGATTGAAGCCGCCCGTGCCGGTGAGGCCGGCCGTGGTTTTGCCGTAGTGGCAGACGAAGTCCGCAGCCTGGCCCAGCGCACACAGAAGTCCACCGAAGAGATCGAAGAGCTGATCGTCGGCCTGCAAAACGGCACCCAGCAAGTGGCGACCATCATGGACAACAGCCGCACCCTGACCGACAGCAGCGTCGAACTGACCCGCCGTGCCGGCGGTTCACTGGAAAGCATCACCCGCACGGTGTCGGCGATCCAGGCGATGAACCAGCAGATCGCCGCGGCTGCCGAACAGCAAAGCGCCGTGGCGGAGGAGATCAACCGCAGCGTGCTGAATGTGCGCGACGTGTCGGATCAGACGTCGGCGGCGAGTGAGGAGACGGCAGCGTCCAGCGTTGAGCTGGCGCGGTTGGGGACGCATTTGCAGATGCTGGTGGGGCGGTTCAAGGTTTGAGGTGAGCACGAAGCCCCCCGTAGATGAAAAAAGGTCGGTATCTCACATGCCGGCCGATCTGCGACTTCCAGCCCGAACAAAAGCATTAAGAAATTAATGACTTAAGCTTTAACACCAATACATTAGCTATGTCCGTACTACTATCAGTTCTGATAGTTATGTAAATTTTTTAAACAGCGCACTATTTAGCTCCTGCCCATTTTTCAGGAGCACAATCATGAGCAATGACCTGATCGACACTTCTGACACCTCAGAAACACCAACGCCTAACGACATCGTCCCCTACACCAACTACAGCCGCTGGATGACTGATATCGCTTCAGAGATCGCATTGCTCAAGCTGCACCAATTGGCAATTCCTGGCTCACACAACTCTGGCGCCGACAGGGCCGGGATGATCGCTATTGGAAAAGAATGGGCTGCCAATCAGGATAACACCTTCCCGCAGCAACTCGCCGCTGGGGCACGCTATCTTGACTTGCGCCTCTACGACAGTAGTTATAAAAAAACCATCGGCAATAAGTTTCCAACCTATAAATTCATTGAAATATTCGAATTCAAACACGGTCTTTCTGCAGGAAGACGCCTGGAACATTTAGTGCGTGATGTAAAAAACTTCGTGACCGCCAACCCTGGCGAAATTGTGATTCTTGACTTTCACAAATATGACCGAGGTAGAAATTACGCTTATGACAGCCTTCAACGCTGCTTACCGTACTTTACGCCAATCAAGGGGCTTTTGATTCCACCATCAGCCAGTGACTCCAACATTTACACCATCCGCAGTCAACACCCTGGGCGCAGCATTATTCTACACCTTCCCCATAACAACCCGAATGGCAACTGGAAAAGTGAATGGATCCAAAGAGAGCAGATATGGCAATCCTTTAACCGCCAATGGAGAGATGATGCCACGCCCGAAAACATAGAATCACTCGTTATCGACTCAATGGCTTCACCACCAACAATTCCTTATTGGATACTGGACGCATCCGTTTACGGCGTCGGCGGCCCCATGTACTTGAATAAAAATCACTCTATTCGGATAGAAACATTCAAAGAGGGTCATCTAAATGCCAAAATACTCCAGGTCGACTTCATTGAAAGGCCAGATACAAAGATTTCCGTTACCGACAACTGCATCGCCCTGAACAGGAGAAGAGCAAGGGACAATACGAAGCCGAGCGCCCCCTCCAACTTTAATGTCATTGCAAAAAACGAGACAGTGGTCGACGGACAATTTCAGAATACTCTACAGTTCAAATGGAATCCGGCAATCGATGACTTGGGCGTGCGTGAATATCACATCTATCGTAATGACGCGCATTTCGCGACAACCAGTCACGCCACTTACGAGCACCAAAATTTTGCCCTAAAGAATTACACCTTCAAAGTTAAAGCCATCGACAACCTAGATAATCACTCAGACTTTTCTCCGGCATTTGATCTTGTTCAAGACACTATACCGCCAACCATACCGGGACAAATTTTTGTTACCAGATTTGCGAGCTATAGCTGCATCATAAGCTGGGGTCACTCAATCGACGCAGCGGGAATACAAAGCTACGAACTATATCTAAACGGGACTCTCAAAGATATCATTCCATATAGAGACAGCCCTTATGCTTCCGTAACTTATGTCGACATCAACCTACACCAGCAGAACGAAGTTAAAATACGCGCCAAAGACAATAATGGATTTTATTCTGAATACACAACCAGCACACTTTACCCAAACCCCGTCTTATCAAACCCGACACACTACATAGTTGGGTACGACGAGGTAACGGAGAAATATGAAATCAAGGTCGTGTGGAACGTAACTGAACACGCCATTTTTTTCCCTGACCTCTCGTACGAAGCCGATGATACGGGTCAACCTTACTATCCAATTTCGGGAGAAGGGCCGTCTTTTAGCTACCAGGTCAGTGAAGGCGAATACATATCACATAGATGCCGCATGATAAATTCTGGAGAGTTTGACAGAGGTACTCCTTACCACTTTTATTTTTCCGGAATACGTCCAGAACCAGTGACCAACTTGACTATCACCTCTCGCACTCAATCAGGCACTTCCCTCTCCTGGACTCCGTCGACCAGCACGAATCTTAAAAATTATGCAATTTCGCTAAACGAGGAGCCGCCTATTCTCGTTGCAAGCGCTGAGACTACTTATGTATTTCAAGAGCTGCCACTAAACGAAAGCTACACGGTTGAAATGTGGGCCATTAATATATACGGCGCCTGCTCTATAACTGAATCGATCACAATTGAGCCTGTTGATGATACGCCACCCGACGCGCCCCGTAACTTCCGTTATAACTATGTACAATTGAGACATATTCTCGCCTGGGATGCGCCTGCGAATGGGACAGCTGTCAGCGAATATAAAGTTGTAGTGACTAGCCCGGGCGGAGGCGCCTTTCATTTCACAACAGTCGAATCAACTCTGAACATATGGGCGTATCGAAACACTCGGTACGGTATAAGAATAACGGCAATCAACGCTGGTGGTGAGTCACCGCCACTGATCTCCGAATTCACAACGTCTTAAACCAGCTCCCCGAGCAAATCGAACCTTTGCTCGGGGACACCCCAATTCAGCCTGCTTACAACACCTGGCGCAAAATCGCCTGCGCCCGCGGATCCTTCGGTGCATCGAAGAACTCGGCTGGTGAGGCATCTTCCAGCAACTTGCCGTGATCGAAGAACAGCACCCGGTCCGCCACTTCCCGGGCGAAACCCATCTCGTGGGTGACGCAGACCATGGTCATGCCTTCCACCGCCAGGGTCTTCATCACGTCCAGCACTTCGCCGACCATTTCCGGGTCCAGCGCCGAGGTCGGTTCATCGAACAGCATGACCTTGGGCTCCATGGCCAGCGCCCGGGCAATCGCCACCCGCTGTTGCTGGCCGCCGGACAGGCGCGACGGGAACTCGTGGGCCTTCTGGGCAATGCCGACCTTCTCCAGCAGCGCCATGGCCTTGGCCTCGCGCTCCTTCTTTGCGCTCTTGCGCACCACCTTCTGCGCCAGGCACAGGTTTTCCAGCACGGTCATGTGCGGGAACAGGTTGAAATGCTGGAACACCATGCCGACTTCACGGCGGTAGGCATTGATGTCGGTTTTCGGGTCAGCCAGTTGCAGGCCGTCGATGCTCACCGAGCCCGAGTCGAACTCTTCCAGGCCGTTGAGGCAGCGCAGGAAGGTCGACTTGCCCGAGCCCGACGGACCGATGACCACCAACACCTCGCCCTTGGCCACTTGCGTGGTGACGTTGTCCACCGCGCGGACGATCTGGCCACGGGTGTCGAAGACTTTTATCAGATCGCGGACTTCAATCACTTTGCGCGAGCCTCCGCTCAAGCCGGCTGGCGATTTTCGACAGCGGCAGGTTGATCAACAGGTACAGCCCTGCCACGCAGAACAGAATTTCGAACGGCGAGAACGAGGTGGTGATGACTTCCCGACCGCTCTTGAGCAACTCGGTAATGGCGATCACCGACACCAGCGAAGTGTCCTTGACCAGGCTGATGAACTGCCCGGCCAACGGCGGCAGCACCCGCTTGAAGGCTTGCGGCAGGACAACGTGGCGCATCGACTGGCTGGCATTCAGGCCCAGGGAGCGCGCAGCTTCGTTCTGCCCACGGGCAATCGACTGCACGCCGGAACGAATGATCTCGGCCACGTAGGCCCCGGTGAACAGCGACAGCGCGGCAATCCCGGCAAACTCGCGGGACAGGTTGAGCACCGTGCCAATAAAGAAGTAGAAAATGAATATCTGCACCAGCAGCGGCGTACCGCGTACCAGTTCGATGTAGACGATCGACAGGTCGCGCAGGGTCGGGTTGTTCGACAGCCGGCACAGGCCGGTAGCCAGGCCGATCAACAGCCCGAGCACACCCGAGACCAGCGACAGCCACAGGGTAGTCCACAGGCCCCACAACAGCGGTCCTGCGGCCCAATGCCGGGTAACACCGATCACATCGCCTTCGGCCACTTCGTCGCCACGGGCCACTTGCAGGCTGTTGTCGTCGACTGTCAGCACTTGCTCGGTGCCGGCGTCGTTGCGCAGGGTCACCTGGGCCTTGTCGCCCTGGCGCACCAACTCGGTGACCGTGGAGAGGTCGGCGGCGCGCTGGCTGTCTTCGGCCTGGTAGGCGAAGTACTGCGGTACGCGGTTCCAGCGCCATTCGTAGGACATCAGCGAGGTGGCGTAGTACAACGCGCCGGCCAGGCCGATCAGCACCAGCACGGTCAATACGTGCCAGGGCCATTGGGCTTTTTTATGTTTCATTGCAAATTCCGGGATTTGTGCTGCCTGTCAGGCCGTCATCGCGGGCAAGCCCGCTCCCACAGGTATCTGGGCTGTGCACAAGATTTGTGCTCACCGCAAAACACTGTGGGAGCGGGCTTGCCCGCGATCGAAGGCGACTCGGTCTAACTGACCGGGTTACTCCATGTCCTTGAGCCACTCGGTGCTCTTGAACCACTTGTCATGGATGCGATCGTAGGTGCCGTCTTCGTGGATCTGGTGCAGGAAGTTGTTGATGAAGTTGAGGCTGTCGTAATCCCCCTTCTTCAGACCGAAGGCCAGAGGCTCGTAGGTGAACGGCTTGTCGAGGAACACCAGTTTGCCGTTACCCACCTTGTTCAGCGCCACGACGTTGTAAGGCGCGTCGTAGATAAAGGCATCGGCCTTGCCGTTGACCACGTCGAGCACGGCTTCCTGCTCATTGTCGTAGCCGTGGTACTTGGCTTTGGAGATCAGCTTTTTGGCGACCATTTCGCCGGTGGTGCCGAGCTTGGAGGTGATGCGGTAATCGGCGGTGTTCAGGTCTTTATAGGACTTGATGGTGCCTTCCAGCTCCTTGCGGATCAGCAGCGTCTGGCCGACCAGCAGCATCGACAGATACTTCTTCATCTTCAAGCCCGCAAAACCATTGCGTTTGCGGCGCGAAATCGACAGTTTTCCGGTGAAAACCGATAGATACGGACACAAAACGGTCCGGGCGCACCAATTCGGGGACGGATGCTAACGCACTCGCTCGATTGCACAAGGGTTTGGCGGGCATAAAAGCAAAAGATCGCAGCCTTCGGCAGCTCCTACAGGGTTCACGACTGTAGGAGCTGCCGAAGGCTGCGATCTTCTGGGAGTATCCCCGCCTCCTTTCGGAAGCGGGGCTTTTTCATCATGCCAACTGAGGCTGAACGCTCAGCGGCTTGAGCGGCAGCAGCGGTGCATGGGGATCGGCCTTGACCGACTTGCGCCATGCGCCCAGCCACTCGGCATGACCTTCATTCCAGACCTGCTCATGCAAGCGGGCCAATGCCACCGGGTCGCTCAACAACTGCACACGCTCGTTGTTGGTCAGGCCTTCCGGTCCGACCTTCATAGCGTGGCGTACCCGCTCCACCCGCAGCCATTCAATTGGCTCGGCCTCGCGGTGACGGGAAGTCGCCAACGAGCACGCCAGGGCGTTCTGCTGCGGGTCGACCACCGAGCGGACGAAGCCGTCGTTCAGCGCGTGCCAGCGGTTTTCGTGGGTGTACTGGTCGGTCGCCAGCAGTGCCTGCGGCGGATTGTATTCCTCAGGGATCAGGAACAGGTTCTCGTCACGGGACTTCAGGCCCAGGCCGACACGGCTGGAGATCACCGACACCGGGATCGACAGCATCAACGAACCGACGATCGGCACCAGCCACCACAGGAAGCTCGGGTTCAGCCAGATCACCAGCATGGCCCAGAAGAAGCCCAGCAAGGTTTGCGGACCGTGGCGCTTGACCGCTTCGCTCCACGGCGTGGAGTCGTCGTCACGTTGTGGCGAGTTCCAGGTCGCGGCCCAGCCGAGGAACGCGGCGAGGACGAAACGGGTGTGGAAGATCATCCGTACCGGCGCCAGCAGCATGGAGAACAGCATCTCCAGGAGCATCGACAGGGTCACCTTGAACTTGCCGCCGAACTCTTTCGCACCCTTGGCCCAGATCAGGATGATGCTCAACAGCTTCGGCAGGAACAGCAGCACGATGGTGGTCGAGAACAGCGCGATCGCCTTGTCCGGATGCCATTGTGGCCATAGCGGATAAAGCTGACGCGGTTCGAGGAAGTATTGCGGCTCCATCAGCGTGTTGACCGCCAGCAGCGCGGTCGACAGCACCAGGAAGAAGAACCACAACGGCGCCGACAGGTAGGACATCACGCCGGTCAGGAACACCGCGCGGTGCACCGGGTGCATGCCCTTGACCAGGAAAAGGCGGAAGTTCATCAGGTTGCCGTGGCACCAGCGACGGTCGCGCTTGAGTTCGTCCAGCAGGTTCGGCGGCAGTTCTTCATAGCTGCCCGGCAAATCGTAGGCAATCCACACGCCCCAACCGGCACGACGCATGAGCGCGGCTTCGACGAAGTCGTGGGACAGGATCGCACCGGCGAATGCGCCTTTACCGGGCAATGGCGCCAGGGCGCAGTGCTCGATGAACGGCTTCATGCGGATGATCGCGTTGTGGCCCCAGTAGTGCGACTCGCCCAACTGCCAGAAGTGCAGGCCGGCGGTGAACAGCGGCCCGTACACGCGGGTGGCGAACTGCTGCATGCGCGCATAAAGGGTGTCCATGCCCGACGCACGCGGCGCGGTCTGGATGATGCCGGCGTCCGGCGTGGCTTCCATCAGGCGTACCAGGCTGGTCAGGCACTCACCGCTCATCACGGAGTCGGCGTCGAGTACGACCATGTACTTGTAGTCACCGCCCCAACGACGGCAGAAGTCGTCGAGGTTGCCGCTTTTACGTTTTACGCGACGACGACGGCGGCGATAGAAAATCTTGCCGAAGCCCCCGGCTTCGCGGCAGACATCCAGCCAGGCCTGTTGCTCGGCGACGCAGATATCGGCGTCGTTACTGTCGCTGAGGACGAAGAAGTCGAAGCGGTCCAGGTCACCCGTGGCTGCAACCGACTCGAAGGTCGCCCGCAGGCCGGCGAATACCCGAGGCACGTCTTCGTTGCAGATCGGCATCACCAGCGCGGTGCGCGCATCCTTTGGAATCGGCTCGTTACCAGCACTTTTACCGGAGATGCGGTATTTATCGTGCCCGGTTAGCAACTCGAGAAAGCCCATCAGCGCGGTCCAAAAACCGGCCGAAACCCAGCAGAACAGGATCCCGAACAGGATCAGGATGCTGGTCTGCAATGCATATGGCAGCACTTGGGTGGCGGTTTGCAGTAACGGTTGGTGCAATACTTCGTCGAGGTCGACGAATGACCAGCCCTGGTAAGGCATGAGGCCTTTCATGAACCAGCCGGCGACGATGGTCTGACCGAGCATCAGTACCAGCAGAATGTAGCGGCGGATCGAACCGACGGTGCGCCAGCGCGCGGCCGGCAGCACGTTCTCGTCTTTCGGCGGCTTCGGCGGATTGGTGCGACCGGTCAGACGCCGCCAGCCGCGCACCAGAATATTGGTGCGCCACGGCTCCGGCACGACCTTGGTCCGACGAATCGGTGGGGTCGCCTTAAGGCAGACGCGACCGCTGGCGTCGAGCACCAGCATTTCGGCGTCCTGCAATTCTTCGGCAGTGCTCAGGGTCAAGCGCTTGCCGACCGAAGCCTGGGCGGCCTCGGCTGGCGCGTCGAAAGTCGAGGACGACAGACGCTCATGCAGTTCACTGAAAGACCTGCAGCCCGCGAGTTCCGCGCGCTGCTGGTCGGTCATCGGCAGATGCGCCAGATACTCGGAAAGAGTTTCTGGCCGTACTTGAGAGTTACTCATCGGCAGGCAACTGATAGCTCCAGGTCTCGGTCAGGACTTCTTCAGTCGGGGCCGATTCCGGTGTGGCTGGGGCCGCGTCGGCAGCGACAGGCTGCTTGGCGTCTTTATTGGCCTTGTCCTTGGCATCTGCAACAGGCTTCGCTTCGGCCTGCTTGGCCTCCGCTTGCCTGGCTTCCTTGTCCGCTTTCTCTTGTTGCTTGGCGGCAACCTTGTCGGCCTTGGCAACCGACGAGTTCGACGACGGAATCGAAGTCTTGGCCAGGTCCGCCGGTACGATGTTCTGCACCAGCGCGGCACGCATCTCGGTGGACTTGCTCGGATCCTTGATCTTCATCCGCAGGGTCAGGCGCCAGCCTTTGGTTTCAGGATTATAGCGAACGCTGTTTTCCACCAGCTCGGCGTTGTCGCCGACGCTGACCTGGCTGCGAACGTCCGCTTCGGCCGGCAAAGCCGCCAGGGACGGGCCTTCAAAGTCCACCAGGTAGGCAACGCTGCCGTCCGGCTGACGAATCAGGTTGGACTGTTTGACGTCACCAGTGGAGCGCAGGGTTTGTTTGACCCAGGCGCTGTCCGGCGCGTGAATCGAGGCTTCATCCATGGTCCAGTGCATACGATAAGCGACATCGAGCGGCTGGCCAGGTTCCGGCAATTTTTCCGGATTCCAGAAAGCAACGATGTTGTCGTTGGTTTCATCGGCGGTCGGAATCTCGACCAGGTCGACCGTGCCCTTGCCCCAGTCACCCTTCGGCTCGATCCAGGCGCTTGGGCGCTTGTCGTAGCGGTCGTCGAGGTCTTCGTAGTGGCTGAAGTCGCGGCCACGTTGCAGCAGACCGAAGCCACGCGGGTTTTCAACGCTGAAGTTGCTCACGGCCAGGTGCTTCGGATTGTTCAGCGGACGCCAGATCCACTCGCCGTTGCCGGCATGGATCGCCAGGCCGCTGGAATCGTGCAGCTCGCGACGGTAGTTCAGTACTTTTGACGGTTGGTTGGCGCCGAACAGGAACATGCTGGTCAACGGGGCGATGCCCAGTTTGCCGACCTTGTCACGCAGGAACATCTGCGCCTTGACGTCGACGATGGTGTCGCTGCCCGGACGCAGGGTCAGGCGGTAGGCACCGGTGGCACGAGGGGAATCCAGCAGGGCGAAGATCACCAGGTGCTTGTCGCCCGGCTTGGGCTGCTGAATCCAGAACTCGCGGAAACGCGGGAATTCTTCGCCGGACGGCAATGCGGTATCAAGCGCCATGCCGCGAGCGGACAAACCATAGACATGACCCTTGCCGACGACGCGGAAGTAGCTCGCGCCAAGCATGGTCATGATTTCGTCTTGCTTGTCGGCCTTGTTGATCGGGTACAGCACACGGAAACCGGCATAACCCAGTTGTTCGGTGGCCTTTGGATCGAACTTCATATCGCCGAAGTCGAAACGACTCGGATCGTATTTGATCTCTTCGACGGTGTTCGCGGTGATTTCGTTGATTTTCACCGGCGTATCGAAATGCATGCCCTGGTGATAGAAGGACAGCTTGAACGGCGTCTTCTGGTCAGCCCACTCGGCTTTTTCCGTCAGAAAACGAATTTTCTGATAGTCCGCGAATTTCATGTCGCGGAACTCGTTCGGCAGGTTACTGCGCGGCGCTTCGAACTTCTGCGCGGCCAGTTCTTTTGCCTTGACCGATACATCATCCAGACTGAATGCCCAAAGCTGACCGGCGCTGAGCAGGCAGAGCAGTGCAGAGCCCGCTACCAGGGCGCTGCGTAACCGTTTGGCAGACAATTTTGGTGCGTTACAGGGACTAACAATCACGAGCAACCCTCGCCGAAAACAGATCAAAAAACCAACGGCCAGTTAAAGGGCCTGCACGGTGTACGGTATGAAAAAACCGCCCTTGCAAACCACTCTTGCCAAGTTGGCGAGCATTGTTCCGACTCCGCTGTGGCGAAATGATTCCCCAATCGGATCCGGACAAGTCTCTACCTAAGTCAAAATGGACCAACGAACGCTGATCCCCGTAGCGCGGGATTATCTAGTAGGCCGCGTTACAACGCATCAGGGGTAACAAAGTATTTATCGCGAAAAACCCCTGTTTTCAGTCGAAATGAACGTAAAAACTTGTTTCAAGCGCTTTCAGGTCTGTAACAGGAAGGTTACCGGGCCATCATTGACCAGGTGCACCTGCATATCCGCGCCGAATCTACCTGATGCCACAGTGCCATGCACCTGTTTCGCTTTGCTTAATAGATAGTCGAACAGCTCCTCGCCCAACGCCGGAGGGGCCGCGGTCGAGAAACTCGGACGCAGCCCGTTTTTTGTATCGGCAGCCAGGGTGAACTGAGAGACCAGCAGCAGCCCACCGCCCACATCCGCCAAGGACAGATTCATCTTGCCCTCAGCGTCACTGAATACCCGATAGTTAAGCAGCTTATTAAGGAGTTTGTCAGCGCTGGCCCGCGTATCGTCGGGCTCGACGGCTACCAGGACCAGCAATCCCTGATCGACGGCACCCACGATCTCGCCCGCGACCTCGACCCGCGCGCCGCGCACCCGCTGCAACAGGCCCTTCATGCTTCTTCAGGCGGCAGGTCGAGCAGACGCCGGGCCATCTGATTGGCGGCGCGTACCAGCGCGTCGGTGATGCCCGGCTCGGAAGCGGCATGACCGGCATCGCGGATGACCTGCAGTTCGCTGTTCGGCCAGGCTTGATGCAATTCCCAGGCGTTATCCAGCGGGCAGATCACGTCGTAGCGACCATGAATGATCACGCCGGGCAAATGGGCGATCTTGCCCATGTCGCGGATCAGCTGATTCTGCTCCAGGAAGGCGTGGTTGCTGAAGTAGTGGCATTCGATGCGGGCAATCGACAACGCACGTTGAGGCTCGGAGAAACGGTCGACTACCAGAGGGTTAGGGCGCAGGGTCGCGGTGCGGCCCTCCCAGGTCGACCAGGCCTTGGCCGCGTGCATTTGGGCGATCTGGTCGTTGCCGACCAGGCGTTTGTGGAACGCAGCGAGCAAGTCGTCGCGCTCGTCCAGCGGGATCGGCGCGATGTAGTCCTGCCAGTAATCGGGGAACAGGCGGCTGGCGCCGGCCTGGTAGAACCATTCGATTTCCTGCGCACGGCAGAGAAAGATCCCCCGCAGGATCAGGCCGTGTACCCGCTCAGGATGGGTTTGCGCGTAGGCCAGCGCCAGGGTCGAACCCCAGGAGCCACCAAACAGCACCCATTTTTCGATGCCCAGATGCTGGCGAATCCGCTCGAGGTCGGCGACCAGGTCCCAGGTGGTGTTGTTTTCCAGGCTGGCGTGGGGGGTCGAGCGACCACAACCGCGCTGGTCGAAGGTGACGATGCGATAAAGATTTGGATCGAAGTAGCACCGACTCTGGGCATCACATCCTGCACCGGGGCCGCCGTGGATGAACACCACCGGCAAACCTTCCGGTGAACCGCTTTCGTCGACATACAGCGTGTGGGTCTCGTCGACGGCCAGATCGTGCCGGGCGTGGGGTTTGATCTGCGGGTACAAAGTCTGCATTGCGCACTCCGTAAGGGGTCGAGGTCATCCCTGGGGGGACTTCTATTATTCTGCCGTTGGGCATCATAAACCCGAATGGGGCGATGAGCATGTCCTTGGAGAGATTGAGGGCTCTGGATACCTGTCGCACTCAGGCTCGCGCCCGAAAATGAAGCCTGTGAAGGCATTCGTATGCAATAAAGAAAACCGCTATTTCAGCGCACGACTGAAACAGCGGTTTTTTGGAGCGTTGAGCCGCAATCCTGGTTCAGGCGCTATCGAATGATGAACTCAAGTACATCACCCATTCTACGGCGTCACAGTGAACTCAACGAGTACACTTGGCTCGGAAACAATGTCGCCTTTCTTCTGCCACGCTTTGATGCGATGAACTCCTGGGCCCCAAGTAAACGATGTGTACCACTTGTTATCCACCACTAATGCATCGTTCAACTTGACACCTCTTTCATCCAAAAGCTCGACAGTCGCTCCCACTTCGCAAATACCGTCGATAGCCATGCCGCCGATGGGATATGTGCCTCCTGATACAGGCACCCTGATCGATGGCGGAGGGGGCTTGATGCCGACCGGCTCAGTGCTGACAATGCAGATGTCGCGACGCGACGGAATCCCGTTTTCGGCTCCATCTTGCACAGAAACATCCAAGCGTTCGAATACAGGAGGACGAGAAGTAAATGGACCGACGCGGGAGGCCGCCCAACGATTGCCAACTATATAACCTGTATATATTCCAATGGGAAGATGCTCCACCCGGATAACACTCCCCGCATTCGAACAGGGCGTGCAGGTACCCTCCAAATCAAGATAACCTCCAAAGGGAACATTGACATTTTCGGCCTCAGGCTCCGTCACTTTCACTTCGATCCCGTCGCTACTCAGTCCTACGCCAATCCAGCGCTCCGTCGGGTCAGACAACACGTTACTTACTGACTGTACGATTTTGATATAGACAACTTCACTACTAGTCCAGATGTGTTCAAAAGACCATGTGGTGCCGGTGACGCTGGCTTCCCCGATCAAGGTTTCGTCGACATCGCGGATGGACACACTCGCGCCTGGTTCGCAGGTTCCCTCGAACCGCACTTCTTGGTTGATTGGCATAAGGCTGTTGACGAGCGGAAGGGTTACCACCGGCGGGGGTACATTGGAGGACGGCTCGCGCACAATGATCTCGCGCACTGGAGTTGGATCTGAAATAGCAGCGTCGAGGATTTGCCGTACGTGGAGGCGCTGGACTCCAGGCACCATCTTTTCTAGCGTAAGACTCCAATTAGTCCCGATCGCCGGCACATCTTTCCATGTGGTATCAGGGAGGATCAACATCTGGACAACGGCACCTTCCAGGCAGGTGCCTGCGCAACGAACAAAACCTCCGTCGTGCTCGATACCTTCTTTTGGCCAGAGCATTTCGGGGGCAGGCGGTTTTGTAGCCACCGCACGTTCGCGAGAGTCCGCCGCACTATCCTTCGTATCCTTGTTTGTACGTGCCATGATTTTCTTGCTCCTGTGGGCAGGCACGATCGCCTGCGTTCCAGAAGTGTTTTAACGTGAATCAAAAAATTAATGACCTGTCAAAAATAACAGTCTCGACAAACGGTTGCTGTAGATCAGAGCTTTACAGCCAGGTATCCGAGCAACCTTTCATACAACACATCCACCTCGGCTACCTGCCCCCGCGCCCGCAAACAACCGTGTACCAGCCCTTCGCCGTAATACAGCGTCGCCGTCACACCGGCAGCGTTCAGTCGCTCGGCATACAGCACGCCGTCATCACGCAACGGGTCCAATTGCGCCACGGAGATCCATGCCG
The DNA here is from genome assembly GCF_058794995.1 of Pseudomonas sp. GW823-FHT06E10. Taxonomy (NCBI): domain Bacteria; kingdom Pseudomonadati; phylum Pseudomonadota; class Gammaproteobacteria; order Pseudomonadales; family Pseudomonadaceae; genus Pseudomonas; species Pseudomonas sp. GW823-FHT06E10. The sequence goes on from NZ_JBXAHJ010000005.1 coordinate 354,393, forward strand.
GTGGCAGTCTGCTGAAATCCGTGGCAAGCAATGGCATGGCGTAGGCGTTCGGATGGCGGGTGCCCTGCAGGTAAAGCGCGTGATAGCAATCGACGTCACTGCTGCTGAGTAACGGCGCGTCGATGCACTCACTGCGCGACGGCAGCCGGTGATCGCCGCCCAACCCCGGATAGATCAGGACCTGCGCGCACGGCACCGGCTCGCCGGCATCGCGCAGCGCCAGGCACAACGCTGCCGCGAGGTTGCCACCGGCGCTGTCGCCCGCCACCAGCGTGCGTGCACAATCCAGTTGAAACGGCCCGTTGCGTAGTGCCCGCCAGACTTTGAGGCAATCGTCGAAGGCCGCCGGAAACGGATGTTCCGGCGCCAGGCGATAATCGACGGCGATCACCAACACACCGAGGGTCGAGGCCAGTTCCGCGCAAATGAAGTCGTGGGAATCCAGATCCCCCACCACCCAGCCACCGCCATGTAGATAGACGATGCACGGCACGCCACCAGCAGAAGGTGAAACCGGCGGCTGATACGAACGAACGGCAACCCCCGCCAACTCGAAATCGACCACATACAACCCGGCGGGACGCGGCGGCGTGAATGCCCGGCACATCTCGCTGTAGGCCTGGCGCAGACCGTCGGGGCTGCCGTCAGTGCTGTTGAAACTGACGGTTTTCTCGACGAAAGCCGTCATCTGCTCGGAAAGTGGATAAGGAGCCATAAGACTGGTGCAAGCCTGTTCAGGTTTTTAAGACGTACTTATGACCTGTGGGAGCGAGCTTGCTCGCGATTGCGAACTGACAGGCAACATAGATGTTGAATGTGAGGGCGCCATCGCGAGCAAGCTCGCTCCCACAGGTTTTGCAAACATCTGGAAAGGTGTCAGTTCTTCAGACTGGCCTGAACCGTGGCCACGCCATCCTTGCCATCAAAACTGCTGACACCCGCCAGCCAGCGCTGGAGATCTTCCGGATGCTCGCGCAGCCATTTTTTCGCGACATCCTGAGCCGATTGGCGCTCCATGATCGGCACCATCAACTGGCTTTCCTGGGCGGCGGTGAAGGTCAGGTTTTCCAGCAGTCGATTGACGTTCGGGCAGCGCTTGGCGTAATCCGGCGCGGTTACGGTGGAAACGGTCGCTGCACCTTCATTCGGGCCGTACACGTCTTCGCTGCCGGTCAGGTAGGCGATCTTCATGTTGATGTTCATCGGGTGTGGAGTCCAACCGACGAACACCACGAACTCCTTGCGATTCACGGCGCGCTGTACGGCGGCGAGCATGCCGGCTTCACCGGACTCGATCAGTTTGAAATCCTTCAGGCCGAAGTGATTGGTTTCGATCATGGTCTTGATCGTGGTGTTGGCGCCGCTGCCCGGCTCGATCCCGTAGATCTTGCCGCCAAGCTGATCCTTGAATCTGGCGATGTCGGAGAAGGTCTTCAGGCCCGCCGCTTCTACATAGTCAGGGACTGCAAGGGTGGCCTGGGCATCGGCCAGGCTCGGCTTGTCCATCACTTTGACTTGATTGGCGGCCAGGAACGGCGCGATGTTTTTGTCCATCGCCGGTTTCCAGTAACCAAGGAAAATGTCCAGGCGCTTGTCGCGGATCCCGGCGAAGATGATTTGCTGAACGGCGCTGGTCTGTTTGCTTTCGTAGCCGAGGCCATTGAGCAACACGTCGGCCATGCCGCTGGTGGCGATCACATCGGTCCAGTTGACCACGCCCATGCGCACGGTTTTGCAGGAGGCGTCGTCAGCGGCCAGGGCGCCGGTGCTCAGGAGAGCCGTGCCGCAGAGGATTGAGAGACAGCGGGCGAACAAACCTTTGGTGCTTGTCATAGAGAGCATCTCGTGCGGCAGCGATTATTGTGAGGTCGGTGTCTTTGTGCACCGTGGCCAGAACATTACGCAGCAGACGAGCGGTAAAAGCGACCTGTGGCGACCGTGTTTTGCACGGTGGCGACTGTTACGTCGCGCTTTCAAAATGAACACTTACCTGTGGGAGCGAGCAAGCTCGCTCCCACAGGGTTACGCGTCAGGCTTTAGCGCTTGTAGTGTTTTTCACCCCAGGCCAGCAAGCCTTGCAGCAACTCCTTGAGCACCAACCGCGTCGGTTCCGCCAGATCCGGGCGATAGCGGAACGGCTCGAACTCTTCCATGTAGGTGCACTGCCCCAACTCCAGTTGCACCGCGTGGATGTTCTCGGCCGGATTACCGTAATGGCGGGTGATGTGCCCGCCCTTGAAGCGCCCGTTGAGTACGTGGGTGTAGTTGTCGTGAAGCGCGCAGATCGCTTCCAGTCGGGTCGCAAGCTGTGGATCGCAACTGGCGCCGTTGAAGGTGCCGAGGTTGAAGTCCGGCAACTTGCCGTCGAACAGGTGCGGGATGATCGAGCGGATCGAGTGCGCATCGAACAGCAGCGCATAGCCGAACTCGGCCTTCAGCCGCGCCAGTTCCTGCTGCAAGGTGCTGTGGTACGGCGTCCAGATCTGCTCCAGATAAGTCGCGCGCTCTTCTTTCGAAGGCTCCAGCCCTTCGCGGAACAACGGAATGCCGTCGAACAGCGTCGCCGGGTACAGGCCGGTGGTCGCGCCCACGTACAAAGGCTTGTCGTCGGACGGTCGGTTAAGGTCGATGACGAACCGCGAGTACTCGGCCGCCAGGGTGCTTGCACCCAGTTCCGCGGCGAAGTCGTATAGCTGCGGGATGTGCCAGTCGGTGTCCGGCAGGCTTTTCGCGTCAGGGATCAACCCGGCTTCGACCGCAGGCGTCAGGCGCACACCAGCGTGGGGCATGCTGATCAGCAGCGGTACGCGGCCTTGTTTGAAGTTCAGAACCTTATCCACAACAGATCTCCTACAGACTTGATTCGACGCCGTGGCGCACGACGCGTTTTTCCAGGTCGCCGCCCAGCCAGTAACACAGGTCGGCCGGACGGTCGATTTGCCAAGCGACAAAATCCGCGACCTTGCCGACCTCCAGCGAACCATGAGTATCGGCCATGCCCAGCGCGGTGGCGGCATGAATCGTCGCGCCGGCCAGGGCTTCTTCCGGGGTCATGCGGAAGCAGGTGCAAGCCATGTTCAGCATCAGGCGCAACGACAGCGCCGGCGAGGTGCCCGGGTTGAGGTCGCTGGCGATGGCGATTTTCACGCCGTGCTTGCGCAGGGCTTCCATCGGCGGCAATTGGGTTTCACGCAGGAAGTAAAAGGCGCCGGGCAACAGCACCGCGACCGTACCGGACTTGGCCATGGCGATGGCGTCGTCCTCGGTCATGAACTCCAGGTGATCGGCGGACAACGCGTGGTAACGCGCCGCCAGGCTCGAGCCATGCAGCGACGATAACTGCTCGGCGTGCAGCTTCACTGGCAGGCCCAGTGCCTGGGCGGTAATGAACACCCGCTCGACCTGCGCCGGGGAGAACGCCAGGTACTCGCAAAACGCATCCACGGCGTCGACCAGCCCTTCGGCAGCCAGGGCCGGGAGCATGTCGGCGCAGATGTGATCGATATAGTCGTCAGCGCGATCCTTGTACTCCGGCGGCAAGGCGTGAGCCGCCAGGCAGGTGCTGCGCACGCTGACCGGCAGTTCGGCGCCGAGGCGACGGGCCACACGCAGCATCTTGCGCTCGTTGGCCAGGTCCAGGCCGTAACCGGACTTGATTTCGATGCTGGTAACGCCATCACGCATCAGGCTTTTCAGGCGCTTGGCGGCACTGGCGAACAGTTCATCTTCGCTGGCTGCGCGGGTGGCGCGCACGGTGCTGGCGATACCGCCGCCACTGGCGGCGATTTCCGCGTAGCTGACGCCTTGCAGGCGCTGTTCGAATTCACCGCTGCGGTTACCGCCGAACACCGTGTGAGTGTGGCAGTCGATCAGGCCCGGCGTGACCCAGGCCCCGTTCAAATCACTGACGGCCGGGTACTCGCCCACCGGCAACTCACCGCGCGGGCCGATCCACTCAATGTGCGCTCCTGACGTCACGATGGCCGCATCCTCGATGATCGAGTAGACGCCTTGTGCCATGGTTGCGACGTGACAGTGTTGCCAGAGAGTTTTCATCCTTGGCCTCCATTAGGTTATCGATGAGAAAAAGTAGGATCCTGCGTCACCAGGGCTGCCTGGCCCGCCGCCGGTTTCACCCACGTCAGGTAAGCCAGCACCAGCAACACGATCCAGACCACGCCGACGATCAGCGCTGCCTGGGTGTCCGGGAAATAGCCCAGCACGCCGAAAATGAACAGCATGAAGGCAATCGCCGCCGCCGGCGCATAAGGCCAGAGCGGTACCGGGAACTTCAGTTGTGCAACCTGCTCGGCGCTCATGGACCGGCGCATGGCCACTTGGGTCACCAGAATCATCAGCCAGACCCACACCGTGGCAAAGGTCGCGACGGAAGCGATCAACAGGAACACGTTTTCCGGGATCAGGTAGTTCAGCAACACACCCAGCAACAGCGCAGCACTCATCACCACCACCGTCATCCATGGCACGCCATTGCGCGACAGGCGGGCGAAGCCTTTGGGTGCATGCCCTTGCTGGGCCAGACCGAACATCATGCGGCCAGCGCCGAAGATGTCACTGTTGATCGCCGAAATCGCCGCCGTGATCACCACGATGTTGAGGATGGTGGCCGCCGAGCTGATCCCCAGCTTGTCGAAAATCTGCACGAACGGGCTGCCCTGGCTGCCGATCTGCTGCCATGGAAAGATCGACATCAGCACCAGCATCGTCAGCACATAGAACAGCAGGATCCGCAACGGTACAGCATTGATCGCCCGGGGCAGCACGTGCTGCGGGTCTTTGGCTTCACCTGCCGTTACGCCGATGATCTCAATACCGCCAAACGCAAACATCACCACCGCGAACGAAGCGATCAGACCGCCCATGCCATTGGGCATGAAGCCGCCGTGGCTCCAGAGGTTGCTGATGTCGGTCGCTTGACCGGGGGCCGAGCTGATGCCGAACAGCATGATGCCGAAACCACCCAGGATCATCGCGACGATGGCCGCGACCTTGAGCAGCGACAACCAGAACTCCATTTCACCGAAGACTTTGACGTTGCACAGGTTCAGGCCGCCAACGATGGAAACGACACCCAGCACCCAGATCCAGCGGGAAACCTCCGGAAACCAGAAGCCCATGTAGATACCGAATGCAGTGACATCGGCCATGCCGACGATGACCATTTCGAATGCGTAGGTCCAACCGAGGATGAAGCCCGCCATCGGCCCCAGGTAGGTGCTGGCGTACTGGCCGAAAGAGCCGGCCACCGGGTTGTGCACCGCCATCTCACCGAGGGCGCGCATGACCATGAACACCGCCGCGCCACCGATCAGGTAAGCGAGCAGTACCGCAGGACCGGCCATTTGAATGGCCGAGGCAGATCCATAAAACAGCCCGGTGCCGATTGCCGACCCCAGCGCCATGAAGCGAATATGTCGGGCAGAGAGCCCGCGTTTCAAACCTTTTTCTGGCTGTTGCATTTCTCGTCCCTAATTATTGTTATCCGACGCAAAATCGAATCGCGAGCGAGTTCGCTCCCACATTGGGTGGCATGCACCTGTGGGAGCGAGCCTGCTCGCGAAGGGGCAATTACAGGCTAGGCAGCAACTTCGCCGACACCAGCTCGTTCAGGCAACGGGAAGCCAGCAACTCGCTCGCAGCGTTGATATCCGGTGCAAAGAAGCGGTCCTTCTCATAGAACGGCACTTCGTTACGCAGAATGGCACGGGCTTTTTCCAGTTTTGGCGAAGTCTTCAGACCATTGCGCAGGTCCAGGCCCTGGGCTGCCGCCAGCCATTCCACCGCGAGAATCCCACGGGTGTTCTCGGCCATTTCCCACAGGCGCTTGCCAGCCGCCGGAGCCATCGATACGTGGTCTTCCTGGTTGGCGGAAGTCGGCAGGCTGTCCACCGAATGCGGATGGGACAACGCCTTGTTCTCGCTGGCCAATGCCGCTGCGGTCACCTGGGCGATCATGAAGCCGGAGTTCACACCGCCGTTGGCCACCAGGAACGGCGGCAGTTGCGACATGTGCTTGTCCATCATCAGCGAGATACGGCGCTCGCTCAGGGAACCGATTTCAGCGATGGCCAATGCCATGTTGTCAGCGGCCATGGCCACCGGCTCGGCGTGGAAGTTGCCACCGGAGATCACGTCACCTTCAGCGGCGAAAACCAACGGGTTGTCGGAAACGGCGTTGGATTCGATCGCCAATACTTCGGCCGCTTGACGGAACTGGGTCAGGCAGGCACCCATGACTTGTGGCTGGCAACGCAGGGAGTACGGGTCTTGTACCTTCTCGCAGTTTTCATGGGAGTCGGAGACTTCGCTGCGCTCGCCCAGCAGTTCGCGATAAGCGGCGGCGGCGTCGATCTGGCCTTTCTGGCCACGGGCAGCATGGATACGGGCGTCGAACGGCGAACGCGAGCCCAGGACCGCTTCAACGGTCAGGCCGCCCAGTGCCAGGGCACCAGCAAACAGGTCTTCACCTTCGAACAGGCCACGCAGGGCAAATGCGGTGGACACCTGAGTGCCGTTGAGCAGCGCCAGGCCTTCTTTCGCGGCGAGGGTCAGCGGGGTCAGACCAGCAACTTTCAGTGCTTCGGTGGCTTCCATCCACTCGCCCTTGTAGCGAGCCTTGCCTTCACCCAGCAGCACCAGCGACATGTGGGCCAGAGGCGCCAGGTCACCGGAAGCACCGACCGAGCCTTTCAATGGAATGTGCGGGTAAACCTCGGCATTGATCAGGGCGATCAGCGCGTCGATCACCACACGACGGATGCCAGAGAAACCACGGCTCAGGCTGTTGACCTTGAGCACCATGATCAGACGCACCAGCTCATCGCTGATCGGCTGGCCGACACCGGCGGCGTGGGACAGCACCAGCGAGCGCTGCAGGTTTTCCAGGTCTTCGCTGGCAATGCGGGTCGAGGCCAGCAGACCGAAACCGGTGTTGATACCGTAGGCGGTGCGGTTCTCGGCGAGGATCTGTTCCACGCAGGCAACGCTGGCTTCGATCTGGGCCGAGGCGCTGTTGTCGAGGGTCAGTTTCACCGGCTGCTGATAGACGTCACGCAGTTGGGCGAGGGTCAGTTGGCCGGGAATCAGATTTAGCGCAGTCATTTTTGTGCTCCTTTTGAGAGTTAGCTATTAACTAACCAGACGCTCCGGAGATGTCCGTTGTCCGTCGCTTCCCCCTTTTTGAGGGGGTGGCGCCTTGGCACGCTGGTTTTATAGGGAAATCAATTCAAATTCGGTAACGTTTTTTGCAGCAAAACAGGGTCTTTCAGAACACTGGCAGCGGCGGCAATGTCTGGTGCAAGCCAGCGGTCCTGGTCGTAGGCAGGAACTCGCTCACGCAGCAGACGCCAAGCGGTATCGGTGCCCGCACCAAAGCGTTGTTCCTTCAAGAATTCAAACGCCTGGGCCGCCAGCAAATACTCGATGGCGAGGATCTGCGTGCAGTTTTCCAGCGCGCGATGCAGCTTCAGCGCGGCGTTGGTGCCCAGGCTCAGGTGATCTTCCTGAAGACCGGAAGTGACGTAATTGTCGAGGACTGCCGGTTGCGCCAGTTGACGGTTCTCCGCGCACAGCGAAGCGGCCACGTATTGCACGATCATCATCCCGGAGTTCACGCCCGGGTTGGCCACCAGGAAAGCCGGCAGGCCGCTGACGTGCGGGTTGATCAAACGGTCCAGACGACGCTCGGCGATGGAGCCGATTTCCGCCATGGCGATCGCCAGCAGGTCCGCCGCCATTGCCACGGACTGGCCATGAGGGTTGGCCTGGGACACCACGCGGTAATTGTCCGCGGTGCCCAGCACCAGCGGGTTGTCGGTGGCGCCGTTGAGCTCGGTTTCGATCTGTTTGATCGCGTGCACCAGTTGATCGCGCGCAGCACCGTGCACCTGCGGGATCGAGCGAATGCTCAGGGCATCCTGGGTGCGAATGCCTTTGCTCTGGGCGATCACTTCGCTGCCGTCGAGCAAGGCCCGAAGGTTGATCCCGACCTGTTGCATGCCCGGGTGCGGCTTGAGCGCGATGATCTCCGCGTCGAACGCATCGATCTGCCCGCGCTGGGCTTCGAAGCTCATGGCGCCGATCACGTCGGCCCATTCCAGCAGGCGCGTGGCATCGGCAATCGCCAGGCAGCTCAGGCCGCTCATGCACGGCGTACCGTTGACCAGGCACAAACCGTCCTTGGCACCGAGCTTGACTGGTTGCAGACCTTCTTCGGCCAGCGCTTGCTGCGCGGAAACGATCTGCCCGCGATAGCTGACATTGCCCACGCCCAGCAGCGCGATGCCGATGTGCGCCATGTGAGTCAGATAACCCACCGAACCCTGGGACGGCACCTGCGGGGTGATGCCCCGGTTGAGCAACGCCAGCAGCGCTTCGACGACCTGACGGTGCAGGCCGGATTTGCCGTGGCTGTAGTTGACGATGGCCGCGCACATGATCGAGCGGGTCTGCTCGTCGGTCAGCGGTGCACCCACGCCGCAAGCGTGGCTGAGCAAGGTGTTGCGCGACAACTGGCTGAGTTGTTCGTCCTGCAGCGAGACGTTGCACAGCGCGCCCAGGCCGGTGTTGATGCCGTAGGCACGTTCGCCGCTGGTGACGATGCGCTGGACGATGGCCTGTGCGTTTTCGATGCGCGCCCAGATCGGTGCCGACAGTTCAAGCTGTGCGCCATGACGAGCAACGGCGACCACATCCTGCCAACTGACCTGCGACTCGGTGATAACGATTTTTTCAGCCTGGGACATCTTCAACCTCTGCGTACAAACCTGAATATAGATGCATCTTTACCGGCCTCATCGCGAGCAAGCTCGCTCCCACAGGTTTTGTGAACACCGGGGATCCACTGTGGGAGCGAGCTTGCTCGCGATGGGGCCAGCACAGCCGGCACAAACCTTTTAAACCACCGCCGCCCGACGCTGCACAAAACGGTCGACATACTCATCCGCCGGCGAATGCAGGATCTCTCTTGGCGTGCCGACCTGGATCAGGCGGCCGTCCTTGAGAATCGCGATGCGGTTGCCAATGCGCACAGCCTCGTCGAGGTCGTGGGTGATGAAGACGATGGTCTTGTGCAGGGTCTTTTGCAGTTCCAGCAACTGGTCCTGCATCTCCGCGCGGATCAGCGGGTCGAGGGCGCTGAACGCTTCGTCCATCAGGATGATGTCAGTGTCCGCCGCCAGGGCGCGGGCCAGGCCCACACGCTGACGCATGCCGCCGGATAGCTGGTGCGGGTATTTGTTTTCGTAGCCCTTGAGGCCCACGGTGTTGATCCAGTGCAGCGCACGCTCAGCGCACATGGCTTTGCTTTCGCCACGGATTTTCAGGCCGTAGGCGACGTTGTCCAGCACGCTCTTGTGCGGCAACAGGCCAAAGCTCTGGAACACCATGCTGATCTTGCGCCGACGAAATTCGCGCAGGGCTTCCATGTCGTATTGCAGGATGTCCACGCCGTCCACCAGGATCGCGCCGCTGGTCGGGTCGATCAGGCGGTTGAAGTGGCGCACCAGGGTCGACTTGCCTGAGCCCGACAGGCCCATGATCACGAAGATCTCGCCGCTGCCGATGCTCAGCGACAGGTCGTTCACGCCGACCACGCAGCCGGTTTCGGCCAGGACCTGGTCCTTGGTCTTGCCCTGGCCGATCATGGCCAGCGCATCCTTGGAACGGTTGCCGAAAATCTTGAAGACGTTCTTGACTTCGATCTTGCTCACGGTTGCGTTGTTCATTTGCTCACCTCATGCCGTGCGCGACCGTACGCCTGTGTAATGCGGTCGATCACCACAGCCAGAATCACGATCGCCAGACCGGCTTCAAGGCCACGCCCGACGTTGAGGGTCTGAATCCCTACCAGCACGTCTTCACCCAGGCCACGGGCACCGATCATCGAGGCGATCACCACCATCGACAGGGCCATCATGGTGGTCTGGTTGATCCCGGCCATGATGCTCGGCAGGGCCAGTGGCAGTTGCACGCCGAACAGTTGCTGCCAGCGGTTGGCACCGAAGGCGTTGATCGCTTCCATCACTTCGCCGTCGACCTGGCGAATGCCCAGATCGGTCAAACGGATCAGCGGTGGTGCGGCGTAGATCACCGTGGCGAAAATCGCTGGGACCTTGCCCAGGCCAAACAGCATCAGAACCGGGATCAGGTACACGAAGCTCGGCATGGTCTGCATGATGTCCAGCAACGGCATCAGCACCGAACGCAGGCGGTTGCTGCGCGCCGAGAGAATGCCCAGCGGAATGCCGATCAACACCGAAATGATCGTCGCCACCATCATCAGCGCCAGGGTCTGCATCAGCTTGTCCCAGAGGCCGACCGCACCCACCAGGAACAGCAAACCAACGATGACGGCAGTGGTCACGACCTTGCGGGTCGCGTGCCAGGCCACACCGGCCACGATCGCCAGCATCAGCCACCAGGGTGCAGCACGCAGCAGGCCTTCAAGATTGACGATGGCCCACAGCAGGGTGTCGGAGATGCTGCGGAAAACGTCGCCGTAGTTGGTAACCAGCGAATCGACCCAACCGTTGACCCAGTCGGCGATGGAAAAGGTAAAGCTTTCGGGAAACATAAGAGACTCTCAATCAAGGGGTTGCGATCAAGCGTCCGACTGCCGTTGCCGACAGCCGGAGAAGCCCAACCTACAAGGCCGCGTCGATTTTCTTGGCTGCGTCTTCGCTCACCCATGCGTGCCAGACTTCAGGATGTTCCTTCAGGAAGATCTTGGCCAGTTTTGGTGATTCGATCCGCTCTTTGGTCATGCGCCCAAGGTTCTGGTTCAGCAGGTCGATTGGCACGTTGACCTTTTCCAGCACGGCCACCAGTTCAGGCGCTTCGTCGTGGAACGTCTTGGACAAGCCGACCTTGATGGTCACTGTCTTGTTCACGCCTGGTTTCTCTTCGAGTTTCACCGCGTCGATCTGGCCCATCAAAGGCGTTGGCGACCAGTAGTAGAACAGGATCGGCTCGCCACGCTTGTAGCTCGACAGCACAGCGGCATCCAGCGCCGGGCCGGTGCCTGGGCGGAAGTTGGTGTAGGTGCTTTCCAGGCCGTAGCTTTTCAGCATTTCGCTGTTGTCCAGCTCACAGGTCCAGCCGGCCGGGCAGTTGTAGAAACGGCCCTTGGAAGGCTCTTCGGCGTCCTTGAACACCGCCGAGTATTTGCCCAGGTCAGCAATGTTTTTCAGGTCCGGAGCCTTGGCTTCCAGCTTACGCTTGGCGTCGCCTTCGATCACGTAGCGCGGCACGTACCAGCCTTCGATCGCGCCAACAACCGGGGCGCCGACACCGACGACTTTGCCGGCCTTCTCGGCCTTGTTCCAGACTTCGCTGCGGCCGACCCACTCTTCGGCAAACACTTGAATGTCGTTGCTGCTCAGGGCGTTTTCCATGGTGATGGAGTTGCCCGGCAGGCTGTCGGTCTTGCAGTCGTAGCCTTTCTCCAACACGACTTGCATCACGTCGGTCAGCAGCATGGCGCTTTCCCAGTTCAAACCGGCGAACTTCACCGGTTTGCCCGACTCGCACCAACCCGCCGCCTGAGTGGCGCCAGCGCTGGCCAGCAGGCCCATGGATAGCAATGCGGTCAGCAGGGTCTTGTTCGATTTCATTGTTATGACGCTCCTAATCATGAATTGGCTTACGGCAGTCAAGAGGCATCCAGCCCTGTCCACGTCCAATCAGGCCTGCGCCGCAGCGCGACCGACATTCAGCTTTTGTTCGGTGATCGCGCCCTGCTCGACCGGCAGGATCAAACGATCAGGCACTGTGCCGTGCCATTTTTTTGCACACAGGTAATACAGGGCGGCGGGAAGCACCAGGCCGATGACCCAGGAAATATCCACATCACCCAGGGCCGCCACCAGCGGACCGGTATAGAACTTAGTGGAGATGAACGGCAGCTGCACCAGCACACCGAACACATAGACGCTGATACCGAGGAGGTTCCAACGACCGTAGCGACCATTCGGATCGGCCAGAGCCGGTACGTCATAGCGCTCGCGGGTGATGCAGTAGTAGTCCACCAGATTGATCGCGCTCCAGGGGGTAAAGAACGCTAGCAAGAACAGGATGAAAGACTTGAACGCACCGAGGAACGAGTGCTGACCGAGCAACGCCATCAGGGTCGCAGCACCGACTATGACCAGCACGAAGACCAGGCGCTGCAAGTGCGTTACCTTCAGGTCACCACGGAAACCGCTGATGATGGTCGCAATGCACATGAAGCTGCCGTAGGAGTTCAGCGTGGAGATGGTGACCTTGCCGAACGCGATGCTGAAGTACAGCAGCGCAGCGGTGGCACCGGTACCACCCAGACCAACGATGTAGGCCACTTCGTGACCGGCGAATTGCCCGTTGGCCGAAGCGGCAGCAAACACGCCGAGGACCATCGCCACCTGCGCGCCAATGACCGAACCCGCACCTGCGGCGAAAAAGGTTTTCACCGAGGAAATATTGCTCGGCAGGTAGCGTGAGTAGTCAGCCACGTAAGGGCCGAACGCGATCTGCCAGGACGCCGCAAGCGACACCGCCAGCAGGAAGCTGCTCCAGCTGAAGTGACGGATTTGCAGGAGAGCGCCGACGTCGGTCTGGCTCATCAGGCGCCAGAACAGATAAACGAAGGCAATCACACCGATGACGCTGGCAACTCGGCCGATCCAATGGATCACCCGATAACCGAGCACCGTGACCAGCACGATGACACTGGCAAAAATGAGGATACCGACGCTGTCGCTGACGCCAAACAACTGGCCCAGCGCCTGGCCGGATAACACGGTTCCCGTTGCGGTGAAGCCCAGGTACATCAGGCACACCAGCACGATCGGGATGGCCGCGCCGTACACGCCGAACTGTACCCGGCTGGAAATCATCTGCGGCAGGCCAAGCTTGGGGCCTTGCGCGGCATGCAGCGCCATTACGCCACCGCCGAGCAGTTGGCCGATCAACAGACCGATCAACGACCAGAACACATCACCGCCAAGCACCACGGCCAATGCGCCGGTGACAATCGCGGTGATTTGCAGGTTGGCACCCATCCACAGGGTGAACTGGCTAAACAGACGACCGTGTCTTTCCGCTTCCGGGATGTAGTCGATCGAACGCTTCTCGATCAACGGTTTGTTGCCTGCACGTTCGCTGTTAACAGCCATGATTCAACCTCTGTGGATTGTTATAGGTATATCGGTTGTCGGTGTTGGCTTCTGTGGGAGCGAGCTTGCTCGCGATAGCGGTTTTTCAGTCAACGAAGAGGTTGAATGTGTCGCCCTCATCGCGAGCAAGCTCGCTCCCACATAAAGCCGTACAGCGTTATTTGCCGGTAATCATCGGCAGGTTCAGCCCTTGTTCCTTGGCGCAGTCGATGGCGATCTGGTAACCGGCATCGGCGTGACGCATGACGCCAGTGGCCGGGTCGTTGTGCAGCACGCGAGCGATACGCTCGGCCGCTTCGTCAGTACCGTCGCAGACAATCACCATGCCCGAATGCTGGGAGAAGCCCATGCCGACGCCGCCGCCGTGGTGCAGGGACACCCAGGTCGCGCCGCTCGCGGTGTTGAGCAGAGCGTTGAGCAGTGGCCAGTCGGAAACGGCGTCGGAACCGTCCTGCATCGATTCGGTTTCGCGGTTCGGGCTCGATACCGAACCGGAGTCCAGGTGGTCGCGGCCGATCACGATTGGCGCGGACAACTCGCCGCTACGGACCATTTCGTTGAACGCCAGGCCCAGCTTGGCGCGCAGGCCCAGGCCAACCCAGCAGATACGTGCCGGTAGACCCTGGAAGCTGATACGCTCGCGGGCCATGTCCAGCCAGTTGTGCAGGTGGGCGTCGTCCGGGATCAGTTCCTTGACCTTGGCGTCGGTCTTGTAGATGTCTTCAGCGTTGCCCGACAGTGCAGCCCAACGGAACGGGCCGATGCCACGGCAGAACAGCGGACGGATGTAGGCCGGTACGAAGCCCGGGAAGTCGAATGCGTTTTCCACGCCTTCTTCTTGCGCCATCTGACGGATGTTGTTGCCGTAGTCGAAGGTCGGGATGCCTTGCTTCTGGAAGTCGAGCATCGCTTTAACGTGCACGGCCATCGATTGCTTGGCGGCTTTGATCACGGCAGCAGGTTCGGTCTTGGCGCGAGCGCGGTATTCGTCCCAGGTCCAGCCGGCTGGCAGGTAGCCATTGAGCGGGTCGTGGGCGCTGGTCTGGTCGGTGACCATGTCCGGGCGCACGCCGCGCTTGACCAGTTCAGGCAGGATTTCAGCCGCGTTGCCCAGCAGCGCGATGGAAATCGCTTTGCCTTCGGCGGTGTATTTGGCGATGCGGGCCAGTGCGTCGTCGAGGTCTTTGGCTTGCTCGTCGACGTAGCGGCTTTTCAGACGGAAATCGATGCTGACCTGCTGGCATTCGATGTTCAGCGAGCAAGCGCCAGCCAGGGTTGCAGCCAGAGGCTGAGCACCACCCATGCCGCCCAGGCCAGCGGTCAGTACCCACTTGCCGGTCAGGTTGTCGTTGTAGTGCTGGCGACCAGCTTCAACGAAGGTTTCGTAGGTGCCCTGGACGATGCCCTGGCTGCCGATGTAGATCCAGCTGCCGGCGGTCATCTGGCCGTACATGGCCAGGCCTTTGGCGTCCAGTTCGTTAAAGTGTTCCCAGCTCGCCCAGTGAGGAACCAGGTTGGAGTTGGCGATCAGCACGCGCGGGGCGTTGCTGTGGGTCTTGAACACGCCGACCGGCTTGCCGGATTGCACCAGCAGGGTCTCGTCGTCGTTCAGGTTGGTCAGGCTTTCGACGATCTTGTCGTAGCATTCCCAGTTACGTGCAGCGCGACCGATACCACCGTAAACCACCAGTTCTTTAGGGTTCTCGGCGACTTCCGGGTCGAGGTTGTTCATCAGCATGCGCAGCGGCGCTTCAGTCAGCCAGCTCTTGGCGGTCAGCTTGTTACCGCGTGCGGCACGGATTTCGACGTCGCGAAACTTGGTACGTTTATTCTCGGTCACGAAAAGAACTCCTCAGCAATCAATCCAAACCAACCCAGGCAGTGGGCGAGCAAGCCAATGGGCATCAGTGCACACCGGCGAATCAGTGGACGATGGTTGAGTCTTCGTGACTCATACGCATACGTCTTTACTTGTACATACAAGCATATGCAATCAAGCGGCCAACTTGTTGGATGAGCATTCAAGAAAAGTTCGGAAACAGCTGGAGAGCCCTTGGAACAAGGGTTTTGGCGTAGATGAAATTTTTCGAGGGGATTTTTTGGAGGATAAGCGGATTGTTACTTGAGCGTGGTTTTGCGCCACGCTGGGGCATTCGGTAACAAGTTGGTGCGCGGACGGAAACGGTCTGAGGGGTAGCACAACATCGCGTGCAAACATGGCCCCTGCAGGAGCCGAGCTTGCTCGCGATGGTCGTGAAGGATAACGCGTAGAACCAGATGCCCAGCGGCGAATTTGGGTTATCCGCGAGCGAGCTCGCTCCTACAGGGATGGTGTATCAGCGTGCGACGAGTTCGATCACGCAGCAGGCGCCATTGCTGGAGACTTCCAGCAATCCGGTGTTACCGACCAGTTGCAGGCAATCATGGCGACCCAGTTGCGAAGCGCTGGTACCGACCTTCACTTCAAGCGCATCGCTGATACTGAAGACCAGCACAGTCCCCGCCTCACTGAAAAACCGCTGCTCGCCCGACAACCACTGCAACCGCGCGGCGTAACGCAGCGGTGCGTAAATGAGGTTGAAATCGCGAATCGCACCGCCGAGCAATGTGCAGGAAACCTTGCTTTCACCGCTGAAGGCAAATGGGTCCAGCGGTAACAGTGGCCGAGTATCCTGGCCATCCACCGTCAGGCTCATGCCGTCGCCCTGCAAAACAGTGATCACTCGCTCGTAACCGGCGAAGGTGGAAAACCCGCCCGACTCGCCAATGTCGGCAATCGACAGGCGCCAGCCAAAGCCATCCAGACCGGTGCCGGCATCGCGGGTGATTTCTTCGGTGCTGCCACCGCCGTTTTTCCACGGCATGCGCGGGTAATCTTTGGCGCGTAAAACCTTTAACTGATTCATTTATGGAACCGACCTTCCAGACGATGACGGGAACCGGGGTGGATCAAGCGAGCGGCGGTAACCGGCTGACGGCCGGACCAGGTGCGGCGACGGATCAGCAGGCACGGCTCGCCTTTTTCAATCTGCAGCAATTTGCATTCGGACGACTCGGCCAGGATCGCCTCGACCACGTGCTCGCCTTCGGTCAGCGGCGCGACCTGGTTCAGGTAGGCGTAGGGCGTTTGCAGGGTGAAGTCCTGCTTGAGGTAGTCCGGCGCCACCAGCGCATTGACGAAACGGTCTTCGATTTGCACCGGAATATCGTTTTCGAAATGCACGATCAGCGAGTGGAACACCTTCTGCCCTTCGCGCATGTCCAGGGCCAGGGCGCGCTCGGAGCCGGCGGCCTCTTCTTCAAGGGTGATGACCTTGCAGGTGTGGCGATGACCGCGAGAGGCGATTTCATCGGCGATGTTGTGCACTTCGAACAAGGCAGACTGGCTTTTCGGCTCGGCGACGAACGTGCCGACGCCTTGCATGCGCACCAGCAGGCCATCGGCGGTCATCTCGCGCAGGGCGCGGTTGATGGTCATGCGGCTGAAGCCCAACTGGCTGACCAGCTCGCTTTCCGACGGCACGCGGTAGTGCGGCGGCCAGTTTCCACTGTCGATTTGCTGGGTGATCATTTGTTTGACGCGGGCGTACAAGGGCGCCGGACTGTCGCCCATGTTCGCGGCCAACGGAGAGACTGGAGGCGGAGTCGGCACGGTTAATCCTTGTTCGTTGAAAAGAGATTGCTAGCTTGCCGGAGTTTACCGGGCAGGCAAACGTCTGTATATGTATATACAAATAACACACGATGGGGTGCTGAACCATGTCCGCCTTCTTTGCCGAACGCGCGCTGCTGCCTAGTGGATGGGCCAACAATGTACGTCTTGAGGTCAGCGCCGACGGCGTTTTGACCCATATCCAGGCCGATTCCAACGCAGATGGCGCCGAACGGCTAAGCGGTCCGCTGCTGCCGGGTATGCCGAATTTACACTCCCACGCCTTCCAGCGGGCCATGGCCGGGCTGGCGGAAGTGGCGGGAAATCCGAACGACAGTTTCTGGACCTGGCGCGACCTGATGTATCGCCTCGTCGGAAAAATCAGCCCGGAACAACTCGGCGTCATCGCCCGTCAGCTGTACATCGAAATGCTCAAAGCCGGTTACACATCGGTGGCGGAATTTCATTACGTACACCATGACATCAGTGGCCAGCCTTACGCGGACCCGGCCGAGCTGGCCCTGCGTATCAGCCAGGCTGCAGGTTCCGCGGGTATCGGTCTGACCCTGCTGCCGGTGCTCTACAGCCACTCCGGTTTCGGCGGCCAGACTCCGAACGAAGGTCAGCGTCGCTTCATCAACAGCACCGAAAATTACCTCAAGCTGCAATCGCGCCTGCAACCGCTCCTGGCGCAGCAGCCGGCGCAGGCCCTGGGCCTGTGTTTCCACTCGCTGCGAGCGGTCACGCCGCAACAGATCAGCGAAGTGCTGGCCGCCAGCGACAAACAATGCCCGGTGCACATCCACATTGCCGAGCAGCAGAAAGAAGTCGACGACTGCCTGACCTGGAGCGGTCGTCGTCCGCTGCAATGGCTGTACGAAAACGTCGAAGTCGACCAGCGCTGGTGCCTGGTCCACGCGACCCACGCCAACCCGGAAGAAGTCACGTCGATGGCCAGGAGCCGCGCCATCGCCGGCCTGTGCCTGACCACCGAAGCCAACCTTGGCGACGGGATTTTCCCGGCGGTGGATTTCCTCGCCCAGGGCGGCCGCATGGGTATCGGTTCCGACAGTCACGTGTCATTGAGCGTGGTGGAAGAATTGCGCTGGCTGGAATACGGCCAGCGTCTGCGTGATCAGCGGCGTAATCGTTTGTACGGCGCAGATCAGCCAATGGTCGGCCGCACGCTGTTTGATGCCGCGCTGGATGGTGGTGCCCAGGCGCTGGGTCAGCCGATTGGCGCCCTGGAAGTCGGCAAGCGCGCGGATTGGCTGGTGCTGGACGGCAACGATCCGTATCTGGCGACAGCCAATGGCGACGGGATTCTTAATCGCTGGCTGTTTGCCGGTGGCGATCGTCAGGTGCGGGACGTGTTGGTGAACGGCCAGTGGGTTGTGCGGGATGGACGGCATGCTGATGAGGAAGAAAGCAATCGCGCCTTCACTCAAGTCCTGCGCGAACTCCTGGGCTGACACAAAACAACTGTGGGAGTGAGCTTGCTCGCGATAGGGCCATCAGATTCAACATTGATGTTGTCTGACAGTCCGCTATCGCGAGCAGGCTCGCTCCCACAGTGTTATCTGTAATCAGTTGGACGTCTCGGCCATCTGCTTTTCCGAGGCCCGCCAGATCAGCCGCGTGGTGTCGTACCCCTGCTGACGTGCCTTGCTCAGCAACTCCTCACGCACCACACCATTCACGGTCGGCGTGCGCGACAACAGCCACAGATACTTGCGGCTCGGGTCACCGACGATGGCGGTCTTGTAGTCATCGCTGACGTACAGCACCCAGTATTCGCCCTTCGCCGAACCCGGAATCAGCCTGGAAAACCAGGTATCGAACTCGACCCACAGCTTGTCGCTCTTGCCGGGCACCTGTGGATAAGCCGTGCCCTTGACCTCTTCCCATTGCCACTGCGCCGTCAGGCAGCGGTTCAGCACTGCGAGGTTGCCGTCGGGCTTGAGCGTGTAATGGGCTTCGGACTGCGCGCAGTCGCGCTGGAAGTACATCGGCATACGAGCCAGCTCGTACCAGGTGCCCTGGTAGCGCTTGAGGTTGACGCTATTGACCGTCTTGGGGGCCAATGGGTCCTGGCCAGACGTGGCACAGCCGGCCAACACCAGGCCGGCAAAAAGGATGATCAATAACCGCTTCATTATTTTTCTCCCGTGGGCGATCGCCCCGGTTTACTTCAGGCCTTGGCCGGAAAACATCAGCACTTTGTCACCGGCGAACTGCACGCTGATAAAGCTGTTCTTGTCGCCCCAGGTGCAGCTGGACATGCCGAGCGCGCCTGAACAATCGGCGGGTTTGCCCAACAGGGTCTCCACATCGGCCTTGGCCATGCCGGCGGAGAGCTTCGAGTAGTTTTCCTGATTGACCTTGCTGCAGGCAGCGAGCAATACGCAGAATGAAAGCAGGGCGATGGAACGCAACGACATGGTGAAACTCCGGGGGCGTAGGGGATTGGCATGGCTGCCAAGCTGAAGCTTAGAAGAGAAAACCCCTGTCAGGTTCCCTGCCCGGCAGGCTATTTATCGGGCCACTCGTCTACCTTTTGCCGAAAATCAGCCACTTTGCCTGTTTACCGGGCATTTCGTCGTTTTTCAGAGAATTCGCCTAATCTTTGGCGCCGTTCAGTCGACATAAATGCAACGCAAAGCCACGTCAGTGGCATTTGCTCCCCCATTTTGTAGAACAGCCCCTCTGCGGTAGCTCACCCATGACCAGAAACATGAAGTTCAGCCACAAGATATTGCTGGCTGCCGCCCTCGTGGTGGCCGTCGCATTCGCTTGTTTCATCCTGTTCAACGACTATCGCCAACGCGAAACCTTGCGCAACAGTACCGAAGCCTCGATGCAGGAACTCGGCAGCCTGACCACCAGCAACATCCAGACCTGGCTGGAAAGCCGCATGCAATTGCTGCAGTCGATGGCCCAACAGATCAACGCCGACGGCAAAGCTCCCGCTGGCCTGAAACGAATCATCGACCTGCCCGCCTACACCGGCAACTTCCAGCTGAGTTACTTCGGTGGCGCCGACGGCGTGATGTTCTCGGTCCCGGCGGGCAACCGCGCGGCGGACTACGATCCGCGCGCCCGTGGCTGGTACAAGGCGGCCAATAGTGCGCAACAGACCATTGTCACCGAACCCTACATCGCCGCCTCCTCCGGCAAGCTGGTGATCACAGTCGCCACCCCGGTGCAGCACCTGGGCCAGATGATCGGTGTCGCCGGCGCCGACATCGACCTGTCCAGCGTCAGCGCGATCATCAACTCGCTGAACTTCGGCGGTCACGGCCATGCGTTCATCGTCGGTGCCGACGGCAAGATCCTGATTCACCCGGACAGCAAGCTGGTGCTCAAGAACCTGACCGAGGCCTACCCCAACGGTGCGCCGAAAGTCAGCCCGGGCATGAAGGAAGTCGAGATCGACGGCAAGCGTCAGTTCATCTCTTTCACCCACGTCAACGGCGTGCCATCGGCGGACTGGTACGTAGCGCTGGTGCTCGACCAGGAAACCGCGTTCTCGATGCTCAGTGAATTCCGCACCTCGGCGATCATCGCCATGGTAATTGCGGTGGTGATCATCATCGCCCTGCTGGGCATGCTGATCAGCCTGTTGATGCAACCGTTGCTGACCATGGGTCGCGCCATGCATGACATCGCCGAAGGCGAAGGTGACTTGACCAAGCGCCTGACCATTCACGGCCACGACGAATTCGGCGCGCTGGGGCTGTCGTTCAACCGTTTCGTCGAGCGCATCCATACCTCGATCATCGAAGTATCCTCGGCCACCGGCCAGGTCAACGAAGTGGCGCTGCGGGTAGTCGCCGCCTCGAACTCGTCGATGTTCAACTCCGACCAACAAGCCTCGCGCACCAGCAGTGTGGCAGCGGCCATCAACCAGCTCGGTGCCGCCGCCCAGGAAATCGCCCAGAACGCCGCCCTCGCCTCGCAACATTCCAGCGATGCCCGCAGCCTGGCCGAAGACGGTCAACAGGTGGTGGATAAAACCATCGCGGCGATGCAGCAACTGTCGGCCAAGATCAGCGACTCGTGCGGCAACATCGAGACCCTCAACAGCAACACGGTCAACATCGGGCAAATCCTGGAAGTGATCACCAGCATCTCCCAGCAGACCAACTTGCTGGCACTCAACGCCGCCATTGAAGCGGCCCGCGCTGGCGAGGCCGGCCGTGGTTTTGCCGTGGTGGCCGATGAGGTGCGCAACCTCGCTCACCGCACCCAGGACTCGGCGCAGCAAGTGCAGACGATGATCGAAGAGCTGCAAGTCGGTGCCCGGGCAGCGGTGGGCATCATGACCGACAGCCAGCGCCAGAGCGAAAGCAGCGTCGGCATCGCCAACCAGGCGGGCGAACGTCTGGGCAGCGTGACCCAGCGCATCGGAGAGATCGATGGCATGAACCAGTCGGTGGCCACCGCGACCGAGGAACAGACCGCCGTGGTGGAGTCGATCAACGTCGACATCACCGAAATCAACACGCTGAACCAGGAAGGCGTGGAGAACCTGCAGTCGACCTTGCGTGCGTGTGCCGATCTTGAGCAGCAGGCGGCGCGGTTGAAGCAGCTGGTGGGTAGTTTCAGGATCTGAGGCAACCTCACCGGCCTCATCGCGAGCAAGCTCGCTCCCACAGGGATCTTTGTCGCACTGGAGATCTACTGTGGGAGCGAGCTTGCTCGCGATGGCGGCATCAGCAACAAAAAACTAGAACCTGGAGCCCGGCTTTGAGAGAAACGCCAACTCCTCAGCCGTAGACTCCCGCCCCAACACCGCATTGCGATGGGGAAACCGCCCAAACTGCGCAATTACCCTCTGATGCCGCTCGGCGTAATCCAGGTAATCGGCAAACAGCGTTCGGTCACCTTCAGGCTGCTGCGCCACCAGTTCGATATAGCGCGAGACACCTTCGTTCTGCACCGCGAGGTTTTCGCTGTGCTCGAACACCAGATAGATGAACACCCGCTGAATCGGCTGCAACTGGCGATCGAAATCCGCCGCAATACCTTGGGCTACCAATTTCTGTGCGCGGGAATCGCCGGAGAATGCATTGGGAGTATCGCGAAAGATCATTCGCGGGATTTGATCGAGCAACAGCACCAGGGCCAGCCAACCTTCGGGACATTGCATCCACTCGGTCAAACCGCCGGCCAGTGCCTGCTCGGCCTGGCCCCCGAAACGCTCACGCGCTTCGAGGTCCTGGCTGTCGCGCTTGCCAAACCACAACTTGCCCTTCTGCGCCGCCACTTCCTTCGCTGACCCGAAATTTCCGAACCACCAATCAAGCAACGGCTGCCAGGGCGCGGTCATGGTTTATTCCTTGTGGTAAGCCGTGACGCGGGCAACTTCTTCCTTCGAACCGAGGAACACCGCAACACGCTGGTGCAGGCCTTCCGGCTGGATGTCGAGGATGCGCTGGTGGCCGTCGGTGGACGCGCCGCCTGCCTGTTCCACCAGGAACGACATCGGGTTGGCTTCGTACATCAGGCGCAGTTTGCCCGGCTTCGACGGCTCGCGGCTGTCGCGTGGGTACATGAACAGACCGCCACGGGTCAGGATGCGGTGCACGTCAGCCACCATCGCGGCAACCCAGCGCATGTTGTAGTTCTTTTTCAGCGGGCCTTCATCGCCGGCCAGCAATTCGCTGACGTAGCGCTGTACCGGTGCTTCCCAGTGACGCTGGTTGGAAGCGTTGATGGCGAATTCCTGGGTGGCCTCAGGAATGGTGATGTTTTCGTGGGTCAGTACGAAACTGCCCATCTCACGGTCCAGGGTGAAACCTTTCACGCCGTCGCCCAGGGTCAGGATCAGCATGGTCTGCGGGCCGTAGATCGCGTAACCGGCGGCCACTTGCTGGGTGCCTGGCTGCAGGAAAGCCTTTTCATTCAAGGGCTCGTTCTGGCTCAAGTATTCGTTCGGGCAACGCAGTACCGAGAAGATGGTGCCGACCGGGGCGTTGATGTCGATGTTCGACGAACCGTCCAGCGGGTCGAATACCAGCAGGTACGCGCCTTTCGGGTATTTGCCCGGGATCTGGTAGGCATTGTCCATTTCTTCGGACGCCATGCCGGCCAGGTGACCGCCCCATTCGTTGGCTTCGAGCAGGATCTCGTTGGAGATCACGTCGAGCTTTTTCTGCACTTCGCCCTGGACGTTTTCAGTGCCCATGCTGCCCAGAACGCCACCCAGGGCGCCTTTGGACACGGCGTGGTTGATCTCCTTGCAGGCACGCGCCACCACTTCGATCAGGAAGCGCAGATCGGCAGGAGTGTTGTTGCTGCGGGTCTGCTCAATCAAATAGCGACTCAAGGTAACGCGGGACATGGAAGGCTCCGGTGGAATGGGGGGGCTAAAAACCCGCGCAGTTTAACGCGAGTCGGGGCGCATTTCCTCCTATCAGACGTGATCGGCCAAAGAGAGTTCATGTGCGGGGATGAGCGTAGTAGGAAATGGGCCGCGCGTGGAGCTCCAATGGATAGCAGATTTCGATATCTTTGGTGATCGGCAGTCCGTATTCGCGAGCAAGCCCGCTCCCACATTGGACCAGCTGTGCACACACCATTTGTGCCACAAAGCAGATCCAGTGTGGGAGCGGGCTTGCTCGCGAATGGAGCGAAGCGCCAGCCTTCTTCAGGGTTTGACAGAGGGTTTGCGCAGCAAGCTGAACGCCATCGCCGCCAGGAACAGGACACTGAGCAACAACACCGCCCACAAGCCGAACTTCTTCCAGGGGATGTCCGTCGTCGCCAGCGTTTTCTCTGTCGATGCATTCGAAACCACCGCCCCGACATCCACAATGGCCCTGCCCAAGGTCGCGAGCTTCGCCGGGCTGTAATCCGGAATCAGCGTCGACAGCGGCAAGTTCGCCGCCTTCGCCGTCGAATTCCCCACGACCAGCGTGTAAGGCCCAGGCCCGCGCGCCAGGAACACCAGTTGTGTGGCACGCACGGCATACTTCAGCGTCGGCGCCCGATCACCCAGGCCGCCACCGCGTTCGTCCACGGTCAGCTTCAATTGCTGGACGATCTGCCCGGACAACTGCAATTCGTTTTGCACCACATCCTGACCGTTCTGGGCCAGGCGATAGAGCAAACCGCTGCCCAACGACTGCCATGGCAGACTGCTGTCGCGACGGCCGGCCAGGCTCACTGGCGCCAGGCTGTTGGGCTGGCTCAACTCGATCTGCACCCGCTCGACATTCAGCCCCATCGGCAACTGCCAGGTGTATTCACCCGCCTTCACGCTGCTGCCGGTCAACCCTTGGGACCAGACCAACGGCAGCGGCAGGCTGCGGGTACTGGCGCTCTGTAGTTGCGCCGAAGTCAGTGTCGGTGCCGAATGCGGCGTGATCCACAGTAACCGCAGGTAGCGTGCCGACTGGCCCGGCAGGTTGACTTCATGCTGTTCGACCCGCTCGTCGGAAAAGGTCAGGCGCGCCACCTGCCCTTCGCCCCAGGACTGCCAATGCTGCAAATCGTTGCTGGCTTCGATGGTGAAACGCTGGAAGCCGTCGCGCTCGCTGCTCCAGTCCAGAACCAGCTGCTGCAACGGCGCCTTGATAGCCGAAGCGTCGAGCAACCAGCCACGCAGCTCTTCCTCACCCGCCTCCAGCTGACTGGAGGGCTGCACCTCGACCAATGTGCCGTTGGTGCTCGATTGCACCCGCACGCTCGGCGCGGTTTCAGTGGCGTCCACCGAGTTGTACAACGGAAACCATTTCACCTCGGTCAAGGTGCGCGCTTCATTGCTCCGCGCCGATTCCCGGGCCAGGGCATAAGCCTGAACTTCGCCCGCCGCATTGAACACACGTACATCGCTCAGGTCGGCCTGCCGTGCATTCAGTTGTACGTTCAGGGGCAGTTCAAGGCGATACCAGGGCCCTTCGCCCGTCACCGACAAAGGCACTTGGGTGGTGAAGTCCGCCGGTTTTTCCTGGGCAACCGCCGACAACACCACGCCCATGGCAACAGCACCCAACCAACCCAGGTTCAGCTTCTGACTCAAGACGACACTCCTTCGGATTCCGGGACCGGTTTCTCGACATCCGGCACAGCTTCGGCACGCTTGGGCGGCAGCGGGGCGAAATAGCCCACCACCAGCAGCAACACGCCGACACCGATAAACGACACGATCCGCGCCAGCCCGCCGCGATTACTCAATTCGACAAAGAACAGCTTAGCCACGACCACACCTATCAAGGCGGCGCCGATCAACCAGACTTCGCGGTGGCGACGCAAATGGCCACCGATCATCAGGCTCAGGGCCATCAAGGTCCAGACGATGGACAACCCGGCTTGCACCCGCATCGACGCCAACAACAGATCCAGCTCGAACGGCACCCCGCTCCAATGGTGCGCCGTACGCATTACCAATGCCGTAAAGAACACGAACAGTGAGGCACCTGCGACCCCTTGCGTGGCGATGGCGGCGTAATCCTTGTGCAGCGCCAGTTGTGTCATGGCGCTGCGGGACCAGACATAGACGCCGGACAGCGCGAACAACAGGCCCAGCTCCAGCGGGTTGATCAATGGCACGTAGGGCAGTGGCTCGGCGTTGCCGTCACTGGCGACATTCGCCAGCCAGAACCAGCCGAGCATCAGCAACGCCAGCGGCGCGGCGGCGTATACACGGTATTCCCTTGAGTAGGCCGCCACCGGCCACGGCCACGCGCGAGGCACCGCCATCAGAACCAGATACAGACTTGGCAGAATCGCCCAACCCAACCAGCGCCAAGCGTTGTATTGCTCGGACAACACCAGCAAGCCATAACGCAGCTCCAGCGCCAGCACCCCCATCAACAGCCAACAGCCGAGCACATGGGCGACACTCGTCACGCGTGCTGGCAGCATGGGCGCCAGGCGTCGCAGGGACATGAAATGCACCACGAACACGGCGGCCCACGCCAGCCAGCCGACGTCGGCCGCCGGGTGGTAACGCGAGTGCCAGGCCGCCAGCAGCACCAGCGCCGCCGCGGGAATCAACACCGTACCGAGCACCCCCAGTGACGGCCATTTCAGGCGCAGCGCCAACACCGTCCATAGCGCAACACTCACAGCTGCGATGCTTAACAACAAAGTCGCCTGCATCGGCAGCGACGCAAAATGCAGCACTTCGATGACCCAGGCCAACGCCCACCAGCCCGCGCCCCACACCAGCAACGCCTGGGACAATCGCAACAGGCTCAGCCCTTCGAATGCTTCGGGCGAATGACCCATCTGCAAACGCCAGGCCCCGACCATCGCTGCCAGCCCCAACACCAGCGGCGCCCAGAATCCGGCATGAGCCAGGGGACTCAGCCCTACACTGAACAGCGGCCCCGTCGCCAGGAACAGTGCACCACCCAACAGTTGCACAGCGAGCGCGGTGAACACGAATGTGCGCGATGGCAGGCGCAAGCCAACCAACAACGTCAACGCCCCGGCCAAGGCCCAACTGATCACCGTGCCGTGGCTGAAGAAAAACAACGGCGCCAGCAAATAGAGAAACGCCAGCCCGAGGCACGCCAGGACTGGCAGACCTTTTAGCTCCCAAGGCCTGATCTGCTCCGGCAAGGCTTTACGCAACTGGTAGAAGCTGAACAACAACGCAACGCCCAGTAACAGTGCGCCTAGCGGTACACCACCGAGCAGGCTGCTCTCGCTGTTGTGCAGCTCGCTGAGAAACACCAGCGCCGAGCCCAGTTGCAGGAGCAAGGCAAACGCCCGGGCCAGGGGCCTTTGCTGGCGAAGGCCGAGCCAGAAGATCCCCGCGCCCTCCACCGCCCACGCCGCTGTCGTCCAGCGTGCATCGAGCCCCAGCGGAATCGCCAGGCTGGTGAAGATCACGCCCAAGGCCAGGCAGGTTTCCCCCAGCAACAGCGTGCGCCCGGCCATCAGCCAACGGGCAAGTCCCATGTAAATCATGCCCAGCGCCAAGGCACTGAACGCCGCAGCGAACTCCAGATGCTGCACCAGTGCGAACTGCAAGCCGAAACCCACCAGAGGCGGACCGAACAGCAGCGTGCCGTCGACGTAGTCGCCCTTGCGCGCCGACCATTGCAGCAGCGATTCGCGACTGCTCTCTGCCGGTGCATCGCTCATTTCCAGCAGCCTGCGCCGGGCGAACAGCAGACCAATGGCCAGGTACATCAGGAAAAACAAAATCAGAAACGGCTCGGTGCTCCACAACTGCTCCGGCGAGTAGGAACGCAGGCCCCAGGCGAAACCGATGCCGAAGGTGCCGCTGAACCCGATGACATTCAACAGCCGCCAGGCCTTGAACCAGGCGATGGCGAAGATGCCGGCGTTGAGCAGGGCAAAGTAGCTGAACAGCGCGACGTGGCTGCCGGCGCCGGTGGAGGCCAGCAGCGGCGCGGCGAATCCGCCCAGTGCGGCAGCGGCGGCCAACCCCAGGGAGTCCTGGGTAATGGCGAGAATCGCCGAACAGACTGTCACCGCCACCAGCAGGCCAAACCCCGCTGTGGGATCGAGCAGCGGATGCAGGCGCATCGCGGCAAACACCGTCAGGTACAACACGGCGATCCCGGCCCCTTGCAGGATCAACGCATAACTGCTGTTGCGCGCCCGCAACCACCAGCCCAGCCCGAGCAACCCCAAGGCTGCCGCCGCAACGCCTGCGTACCGCAACTCAACCGGCACCACCACGCCTTCGGTGGCATAGCGCAGCAAAAAGGCCAGGCCGAGGAACAACAGCACCACGCCGACCCGCAACACGGTATTGCCGCCGAACAACCAGGCTCGGGCACGGCTGATGGCGCGATCGATAAGGTTCGGGCCACGCGGAGGGACAGGTGGTTGTGCCTGGCGAGCGATCGGCTCGGGCTTCCAGGCATCGGCGGGCTGCGAACGGTTGGTTTCGGTGGCCGCTGCGGCGATCGGCTCGAGTTCGGGCGGCAGCTCCCAGACCAACTCCGGGGCTGCGGCAGGTGCTTCATCGAGGATGGTTTCAGGTGAGACAAGTGGCTCGCGGGTTTCCGGCGCCTTGACGCCCGATGCTTCGAGCAGCGCCAGCCGTTGCTCGACCGCCTGCAGCGCTACCTGCGCCTGTTCCAGCAAACGCTGCTGCTCGACTGCCTGCGAGTCCATGCGAGCCATGCGAAGGGCCTGGCCGATACCCAATCCGAATAACGCGCCCAGCAGCGCATCGCTGAATGACTCGTCGAGTATCCAGCCGAGCACCAGCCCTATCAGCATGAACATCCATTGCATGGTCGATATCCCTAAGCGGCCCCATCATGAGGCAAGTCCAAGCGGTACAGTGTCTGATCAGTCTAGTGCGAAAACACCACAACCCCCTGTAGGAGCGAGCTTGCTCGCGATGAGGCCATAACATTCAGCATTAATGTTGAATGTCAGTGCGCAATCGCGAGCAAGCTCGCTCCCGCAAGGGATTGTGGTGTGTTCAGAATCTGATCAACCCTACCGCCCGGTAATCCAGCGCCTAGTATATCGACCCAGCCCGTCAACAACCGGGCCTTGCTCGCAGTTCTGGCTGAAAACTACTCCAGTGCCTTCCAGATTTCCGTGGCGTACTCGCGAATGGTCCGGTCCGACGAGAACCAGCCCATCCGCGCCGTGTTCAACACCGCCGAGCGCCACCACTCCTTCGAATCGTGCCAATGGGCTTCGACGCGCATCTGGGCGTGCCAGTAGGAATCGAAGTCGGCGCAGACCAGGAAGCGATCGTAGTCCACCAGCGAATCGATCAATCCGGTGTAACGGGACGGATCGTCCGGCGAGAACACCCCACCACGAATCGCTTGCAGCACATCGTTCAGACGATGGGACGCGGCGATATCCGGCACCGCGCTGAACTCATGATTCTGTTTGCGTGCCTCCACCTGCTGCGCGCTGAGACCAAAGATAAACATGTGCTCGGTGCCGATGCGCTCGCTCATTTCCACGTTGGCCCCGTCCAGGGTACCGATAGTCAGCGCGCCGTTCAGGCCGAATTTCATGTTGCTGGTGCCAGAGGCTTCGAACCCGGCGGTGGAGATCTGCTCGGACAAATCCGCCGCCGGAATGATGCTCTCCGCCAGGCTGACGTTGTAGTTGGGCAGGAACACCACTTTGAGCAAGCCGCGCACGGTCGGGTCGTTGTTCACCACCCGGGCGATGTCGTTGGTCAGCTTGATGATCAGCTTGGCCTGGTGATAACTCGCGGCCGCCTTGCCGGCGAAGATTTTCACCCGTGGCACCCAGTCGATTTCAGGCTCCGCGCGAATCGCCTGGTACAACGCCACGGTGTGCATCAGGTTGAGCAACTGGCGTTTGTACTCGTGGATTCGCTTGACCTGCACGTCGAACATCGCCGCCGGGTTGACCGCCACGCCCAGTCGCTCATGAATCAGGTACGCCAGGGCTTTCTTGCTGTGCAGGCGTTGCTCGGCAAACGCCTTGCGGAATGCACTTTTCTCGGCGAACGGTTCAAGGGCGAGCAAACGCTCTTCCGGGTTGTCCAGCACCTCGGGGCCAAGGGCATCGACCAGCATCGAGGTCAGCTCGGGGTTGGCCTGATACAACCAGCGGCGGAAGGTGATGCCGTTGGTTTTGTTGTTGATCCGCTCCGGGTAGAGCTTGTGCAGTTCGGAGAACACCGTTTGACGCATCAGCTGCGTATGTAGCCCGGACACGCCGTTGATGCTGTGGGACCCGAGAAACGCCAGGTTGCCCATGCGCACCCGGCGACCGTTGTCTTCCTCGATCAGCGACACCGCGCGCAGTACGTCGAAGTCGTGAATGCCTTTGGCCCGCAGGGAGTCGATGTGGTGGGCGTTGATCAGGTAAATGATCTGCATGTGCCGCGGCAACATGCGTTCCATCAAGCCGACCGGCCAGGTTTCCAGCGCTTCGGGCAGCAATGTGTGGTTGGTGTAGGACAGCGTATCGACGGTGACCTGCCACGCGGCATCCCACGCCACGTCATAAACGTCGACCAGTTGCCGCATCAGTTCAGCCACGGCAATCGAGGGGTGAGTGTCGTTGAGCTGGATAGAGGCGTGATCACCCAGGGTCAGCACCGAGGTGTGCATGTTGCGATGGCGGCGCAGCAGATCCTGCAACGAGGCGGCGACGAAGAAGTACTCCTGGCGCAGGCGCAACTCCTGGCCGGCCTCGGTGCTGTCCGCCGGGTACAGCACCCGGGAGATGCTTTCGGCCCTGGCCACTTCGGCCACGGCGCCCAGGTGGTCGCCGGCGTTGAAACGCTCCAGATGCAGATCTTCCATGGCGCGGGCACGCCACAGGCGCAGCGTGTTGACGCTCGCCCCGCGCCAGCCGACCACCGGCGTGTCGTAGGCAATCGCCCGCACGGTTTCCGCCGGGGACCAGACTTGTCGGGATTTGCCGGTGTCGTCGGTCAGGGTCTCGACACTGCCGCCGAAACCGATGGTGTAAGCCACTTCCGGCCGCTCGAACTCCCACGGGTTGCCGAAATCCAGCCAGTGTTCGGTCTGCTCCTGCTGCCAGCCATCGACAATCGCCTGACGGAACAACCCGTGCTCATAGCGGATGCCGTAGCCATGACCGGCGATGCCGAGGGTCGACATGCTTTCCAGGAAACACGCCGCCAGACGCCCGAGGCCGCCGTTGCCCAGGGCCGCATCGGGCTCCAGCATGCGGATGCGCTCAAGGTCGACGCCGAGTTCGGTCAGGGCTTCGCGGGCCACGTCGAGCAGGCCGAGATTGCTCAGGCTGTCGAACAACAGCCGACCGATGAGAAATTCCAGGGAGAGGTAATAGACGCGCTTCTGACCTTTGCGGTAGATCTGCCGCGTGTGATCCATCCAGTGCTCGACCATGTGATCCCGCGCGGCCAGGGCAATGGCTTCGAACCAGTCGTGGTCGAAGGCGTGATCCGGGTCTTTACCCACTGCATAAGTGAGTTTGGTCAAGACGGCGTCGCGGAATGCGGCCACCTCTGCTTCGCGAACAAGTGGTTCTTGAGTCATCGATAGGACCTCGAGCGAGCTTGGAGTTGTCTGAGCCTAGACGGTCTGACAGGCGGTAGAGGCTCTGGTTCGGCAGTTTTTCCTGTAAGGGCGAATCGGGTCGGCAATACATTGTCGTGTACCTGATTCAATGCAGGGGCCGTGCCGGATTAGCGGTTTATTGGTCGGCCGTGAAAAAATCTGGCGAAAGGTTGTTCAAAAATCCACCAGTCCCGGTATGATCGCGCGCCCTGATGCACACGCTGGTAACAAACGATGATGAAGCCGAACCTGATCGCTGCCGCAGAGATCGACCGCCTCGATACCTGGGCCAAGTACTCTGCCCCGATGTGCGGCTCGTGCATGTCCAGCTGCTGCACCCTGCCCGTCGAGGTCAAGATCAAGGATCTGATCCGCATCGGCGTGGTCGATGAGTTCGAGCTGGGTGATCCGCCGAAGAACATCGCCAAGCGCCTGCAAAAGGAAGGCTTGGTCGAACGCTTCAATCAGAAGTCAGGGATCTTTACCCTCCAGCGCATGAGCAACAACGATTGCCTGTACCTGGATCGTAAGAGCCGTCTGTGCACTATTTATGATAAGCGCCCGGATACTTGCCGCAATCACCCGAAAATCGGCCCGCGGCCGGGGTATTGCGCGTACAAGCCCAAGGAAGTGGAGCGCGAGCGGAGTTCGCGGAGTATCGAGCGGTTCTGATACTTCCTGAAATTTGCGGCGGCTGATCGGCCGCCATCGCGAGCAAGCTCGCTCCCACAGTGTTCGAGGTGAACCACAAATTGTGTGAACACCACAGACCCCCTGTGGGAGCGAGCTTGCTCGCGATGAGGCCGGCACAAACACCGCACAAACCGCAGACAAACAAAAACGCCCCCGGTCTCTCGACCGGGGGCGTTTTCGTTCAGCCGGGGCTAAATCTTATGCCTTGGCTTTCTTGGCAGCGCGGGTACGCTCGCTTTCGTCCAGGATCTTCTTGCGAAGACGGATGGACTTAGGAGTTACTTCACACAGCTCGTCGTCCTGGATGAATTCCAGAGCCTGTTCCAGGGTGAAGCGAACAGGTGGAACCAGAGCGATGGTTTCGTCTTTACCCGAAGCACGCATGTTGTCGAGCTTCTTGCCCTTGGTAGGGTTAACGCCCAGGTCGTTGTCACGGCTGTTCAGACCAACGATCTGACCGTTGTAGATTTCCTGACCGTGTTCTACGAACAGCTTGCCACGCGCCTGCAGGGTTTCCAGGGAGTAGGTCAGTGCCTTGCCGGTTTCAACCGAAACCAGAACGCCGTTCTGACGGCCGGACATGTCGCCGGACTTCATCACGTCGTAACGGTCGAAGATCGAGGTCAGGATGCCAGCACCGTTGGTCAGGGTCAGGAACTGGTTACGGAAACCGATCAGACCGCGAGCAGGGATGTTGTATTCCAGACGTACACGGCCCTTGCCATCCGGCACCATGTTGGTCAGGTCGCCCTTACGCAGGCCCATCTCTTCCATCACCTTGCCCTGGGATTCTTCCGGCAAGTCGATGGTGACGTTTTCGAACGGTTCGTGCTTCACGCCGTCAACCAGACGGATGATCACTTCCGGACGGCCTACAGCCATTTCGAAGCCTTCGCGACGCATGGTTTCGATCAGTACCGAGAGGTGCAGTTCGCCACGGCCGGAAACCTTGAACTTGTCAGCCGAGTCGCCTTCTTCAACGCGCAGTGCAACGTTGTACAGCAGCTCTTTGTCCAGACGTTCCTTGATGTTACGGGAAGTCACGAACTTGCCTTCTTTACCGCAGAATGGCGAGTCGTTTACCTGGAAGGTCATGGAAACGGTTGGCTCGTCGACGGTCAGCGGCTTCATCGCTTCGACCGTGTCCGGGTGGCACAGGGTGTCGGAGATGAACAGCGAGTCCATACCGCTGATGCACACGATATCGCCTGCTGCAGCTTCTTCAACGTCGATGCGGTGCAGACCGTGGTGACCCATCAGCTTCAGGATACGACCGTTACGCTTCTTGCCGTCGGCACCGATAGCCACAACCGGGGTGTTCGGCTTGACGCGACCACGAGCGATACGGCCAACACCGATAACACCCAGGAAGCTGTTGTAGTCCAGTGCGGAGATCTGCATCTGGAACGGACCTTCACGGTCAACAGCCGGCGCCGGTACGTTGTCGACGATCGACTGGTACAGCGGGGTCATGTCTTCAGCCATTTCGGTGTGGTCCAGACCGGCAATACCATTCAGGGCCGAGGCGTAGACGACTTTGAAGTCCAGCTGTTCTTCGGTGGCACCCAGGTTGTCGAACAGGTCGAAGATCTGGTCCAGAACCCAGTCCGGACGCGCGCCTGGACGGTCAACCTTGTTGATGCACACGATCGGACGCAGGCCGGCTTCGAAAGCCTTCTTGGTCACGAAACGGGTTTGCGGCATAGGGCCGTCTTGAGCGTCAACCAGCAGCAGAACGGAGTCGACCATCGACATTACGCGTTCAACTTCGCCGCCGAAGTCGGCGTGGCCCGGGGTGTCCACGATGTTGATGTGGTAGCCGTTCCAGTTGATGGCGGTGTTTTTCGCCAGAATGGTAATACCGCGCTCTTTCTCCTGGTCGTTGGAGTCCATCACGCGCTCGTCGTTGAGCTCGTTGCGCTCCAGGGTGCCGGATTGACGCAGGAGTTTGTCTACCAGGGTGGTCTTACCATGGTCAACGTGGGCAATGATGGCGATGTTGCGTAGATTTTCGATCACTTGTGTATCTCGATCAGAGGATTCGGTGTGCTGACAAGTCTTGGCAGCGATTAACAGTAGCGTCCGTGAAAGCCGTTACAGCTTGACGGTGGCATCGGGGGGCCGGTGACGCAGGCCACAGGCAAACAGCCCCGGGCACTTAGCTCGGTCGATAAACGCGCACATTGGCATGCCCCTCACTGAGCAAATGGTGGGCATGCAGGCGACTCATCACGCCTTTGTCGCAATACAGCAGGTACTGGCGAGTAGGGTCCAGTTCCTTGAAACGAGCGTTCACTGCATAAAACGGCATCGTTTGTACCTCGATGCCAGCGAGATCCAGCGGGTCGTCTTCAGCGGCATCCGGGTGACGGATGTCGATGACGATCTGACCGGCCAGCGCTTCGCTGACTTCTTCAATCTGCAAGTCCTGGCCCAGTTCATCGATCACGCGATCGATCGGCACCAGCTTGGCGTTTTCGAGCGCACGCTCGAGTACCGCCATATCGAATTCTTTCTCTTCATGCTCGACGCGATAGCGCTTGGCCGCGGTCTTCGGATTGACCGAGATAACGCCGCAGTATTCCGGCATGTGCCGGGCGAAATCGGCGGTGCCGATTTCGATTGCCGTGTCGATAATGTCCTGCTTGTGACTGGCGATCAGCGGGCGCAGTACCAGCTTTTCGGTCACGCAGTCGATCACTGACAGGTTCGGCAGCGTCTGGCTCGACACCTGGGAGATCGCCTCACCGGTGACCAGTGCGTCGATGTGCAGTCGATCGGCAATTTGGGAGGAAGCGCGCAACATCATACGCTTCAATACTACGCCCATATGACTGTTATCGACTTTGCCGAGAATTTCGCCCAGCACTTCTTCGAACGGCACACTGACAAATAGCACGCGCTGGGAGCTGCCGTACTTCTTCCAGATGAAATGCGCGACTTCCATGACGCCCAGTTCGTGGGCACGTCCGCCCAGATTGAAGAAGCAGAAATGCGCCATCAGGCCGCGGCGCATGATCTGGTAGGCCGCCACGGTGGAGTCGAAGCCACCGGACATCAGCACCAGGGTCTGCTCCAGCGCGCCCAGCGGATATCCGCCGATGCCGTTGTGCTGGCTGTGGATCACGAACAACCGTTGGTCGCGAACTTCGATCCGGACTTCGATTTCCGGCGCTTTCAGGTCGATCCCGGCGGCGCCGCACTCGCGACGCAGCTTGCTGCCGACGTATTTTTCGACGTCCATCGAGCTGAACGTGTGCTTGCCCGCACGCTTGCAGCGCACCGAGAAAATTTTCCCGGCCAGCGCATCGCCGTAGTGCTGCCTGCACTTTTCGGTGATGTCGTCGAAGTCGCCCAGCGGGTACTCGTCGATCTGCAGAAAGTGCGCGATGCCCGGCATGCAGGTCAGGCGCTCACCCATCTCTTTCAAGGCTTTCGGGTCGGTAACACGGGTTTCCAGCTCGAGATTGTCCCACACGCCGTTCACCACCACGGCCGGGTCCAGATCACGGAGCACGGCGCGGATGTTTTTGGCCAACTGGCGGATAAATTTCGTCCGGACAGGTCGACTCTTGATGGTGATCTCGGGGAAGACTTTTACGATTAATTTCATGGAAACAGCGCGCGCATGGCCTGCCGAAAAAGGGGGGCGCGGATTATAGCGGAAATTGCTCAAGGTTTAACCAGTTAATGTGCAGAAGGTTTTGCATGCACCAAAACAGGTCACTTATTGGATATGGCGCCACATTACAGGGCGAGCTTTTCTGCTTTAAAGGGCAAAACGCCCTCTCAAGCGTGATTTTGGGGCAAAAAATCCATGCTGGGGCACTGGCATGCAATTTGCTCCCTTGTGAGGCAGGTTGCCTTGGCAGAGTATTCGCGCCGGCATCACAAACATTTAAGGGCATCCACTACCAGCCCTAATACACCCGGAGGACACTATGTCGAAGTCGGTTCAACTCATCAAAGATCATGACGTCAAGTGGATTGATCTGCGCTTCACGGACACCAAAGGCACTCAGCACCACGTGACCATGCCGGCTCGCGATGCGCTGGATGACGACTTCTTCGAAGTCGGCAAAATGTTCGACGGCTCCTCCATCGCCGGCTGGAAAGGCATCGAAGCCTCCGACATGATCCTGATGCCGGACGACTCCACCGCTGTTCTGGATCCGTTCACCGAAGAACCGACCCTGATCCTGGTCTGCGACATCATCGAGCCTTCGAGCATGCAAGGCTACGACCGCGACCCACGTGCGATCGCCAAGCGCGCCGAAGAGCACCTGAAAGCCACCGCTATCGGTGACACCGTATACGCCGGTCCGGAGCCAGAGTTCTTCATCTTTGACCAGGTGAAGTTCAAGTCCGACATTTCCGGTTCCATGTTCAAGATCTACTCTGAACAAGGTTCGTGGATGTCCGACCAGGACATCGAAGGCGGCAACAAAGGCCACCGTCCAGGCGTCAAAGGCGGCTATTTCCCGGTTCCGCCGTTCGACCACGACCACGAAATCCGTACCTCCATGTGCAACGCACTGGAAGAAATGGGCCTGACCGTCGAAGTTCACCACCACGAAGTGGCGACTGCCGGCCAGAACGAAATCGGCGTCAAGTTCAACACCCTGGTGAAGAAAGCCGACGAAACCCAAACCCTGAAGTACGTCGTGCACAACGTTGCCGATGCCTACGGCCGCACCGCGACCTTCATGCCTAAGCCTCTGTACGGCGACAATGGCTCGGGTATGCACGTACACATGTCCATCTGGAAAGATGGCAAGAACACCTTCGCTGGCGAAGGCTATGCCGGCCTGTCCGACACCGCCCTGTACTTCATCGGCGGCATCATCAAGCACGGTAAGGCCCTGAACGGCTTCACCAACCCGGCGACCAACTCCTACAAGCGTCTGGTTCCAGGCTTCGAAGCTCCAGTGATGCTGGCCTACTCGGCTCGCAACCGTTCCGCTTCGATCCGTATTCCTTACGTGTCGAGCCCGAAAGCCCGCCGTATCGAAGCACGCTTCCCGGATCCGGCTGCCAACCCGTACCTGTGCTTCGCCGCACTGTTGATGGCTGGCCTGGACGGCATCCAGAACAAGATCCACCCTGGCGACGCCGCTGACAAAAACCTGTACGACCTGCCGCCTGAAGAGGCCAAAGAGATCCCACAAGTTTGCGGCAGCCTGAAAGAAGCCCTGGAAGAGCTGGACAAAGGTCGTGCGTTCCTGACCAAAGGCGGCGTTTTCAGCGACGACTTCATCGACGCTTACATCGCCCTGAAAAGCGAAGAAGAAATCAAGGTACGTACCTTCGTACACCCACTGGAATACGAGCTGTACTACAGCTGCTGATCCGGTAGCGCCGCGGCACGCGGCGTGACAAAAAGAGGCCTCCTTCGGGAGGCCTTTTTTGTAGGCAACTTCCGACAATAAAGTTAGACATCTCTTCGGGCACACACAGCATCGTCCGGCATCAACCCATCTGAATGACTCGTAGGCTGTTCTCTACCTGCAATCAACGGATGGAATGATGAAAACTTTCCCACTCAAGACGCTACTGGCCGCTCTCACCGCCCTCGCCCTTCTAGGCTGCACCACAATTTCCCCATCGACAGACATCGAACGGGAAATCCTGCTTCAAAGCAGCAAGTCGTGGGATGGCACACCTTACATTCGCTACCCGGATGCCGTGCCCGAGCTGACAGTGCTCAAACTCACAATACCTGCAAATACCAAACTCCCCTGGCACACCCATCCCATTCCCAACGCGGGCTACATCCTCTCAGGCGAGCTAACGATCGAGGACAGGAACAGCGGCCAGACCAGTCGCGTCAAACAAGGCGAAGCACTGGCCGAAATGGTCAATATCACTCATCGCGGAGTCACCGGCGATGAACCGGTAGAACTTGTTGTGTTCTATGCTGGCAGCGAAGGTATTCCATTGGCGGAGTAGTCTTTGCTTCACACAGGGAGTCCGAATGCGGCCACTTTTATTACTTCTACTGCTGTCCTTCATTTCTCCTGTGATGGCCCAAATCTACAAATACACCGATGCCGCCGGCAATACCGCCTACAGCAATCAACCGCCCGATGGCGTTGACGCCCGGGCGGTTGATTTGCCACCGATCAACAGCATCGAGCGTCAACCGCCCGTCGATCCTGCACAACCTCTGGCAGGCAATAACACCGAGCCGACCCACCGAGCCTACGAAAAACTGGAACTCACCGGCCTGCCCACCACAGAAGCGTTACGTGCCAACAATGGCACCTTCACGATTAACGTACTGATCAAACCGCGCCTGCAAGCCACCCACCTGTTACGTCTGCTGCTGGACGGTCAGCCCTACGGCCAGCCAGGCAATGTGCCGATCCTGCAACTGGTGAACATCGATCGCGGCGAACACCGCCTCGCCGTGCAAGTGATCGATGGCGAAAACGTTGTGCAGCAGAGCCCTGCGCTGACATTCACCGTACAGCGGGTGCACATACCTTGAAGGCCTGGCTACTGATCGCCTGCCTGATCGCCCAGCCCGCCTCGGCAGAGGTCTTCATGTATGTCGATGCTCAGGGCAACCGGGTTTTCACCGACCAGCCAAAACCCGGCGACGCCCGGCGTGTACCGCTGACAAAGAGCAATCGAATAGCGGCCAACCCCACCAGCGCAGCACTGTTGATCGCCGAGAGCAGTCCTGAAGTACAGGCGCTGTTCCACTATGAGGTGCTGCGTATCCTGATCCCGGAACCCGACGCAACCATCCGCAGCAACACCGGCGAAGTCATTGTCAGCACCACCAACGAACCGGCCCTGCAACCCGGTCACCACTACCGGTTGCTGCTCGACGGCCAGCCCACCGCCGAACCTGGCCTGAGCCCGGTGTTCCCGCTTAGCAACATCGATCGCGGCAGCCATACCCTGTCCGTGGAAATCCTCGACGAACAGGGGCGCATCGTCGAACGCACCGCCAACCAACCTTTCCACATGCAGCGCACGTCTCTCGCCCAGAAGCGCAGGATCAAACCCTGCACTCTCGAAGACTACGGCCAGCGGCCGGAATGCCCGCTCAGTGACAGACCAGGCGAAGAAAAAAATCCTTTCTTGAGACTCTTTTAACCTCGTTCAGGCTTGCGCACTATATTGGTGCAATTGTTTGCACCGTACTCACACTCCAACCCATTTTGGTTCGAAAGTACCCGCGATAGCTGGCAGAACGCCACGTAAACGAGCGTCAAACGCCTGTTTCAGGCGCTGAACGCTTCTTTTCGGAGCCTTGGTTTGGTTTTTGCATTTTGCCCGTATCAGCATTTTTTTACGCACGCTCTGCCCTAAAAGAGGTCCCGATGACCATTAGCGACGCACTCCACCGTTTGCTACTCGATAACCTCACCACCGCCACCATCCTGCTCGACGCCGAACTGCGCCTCGAGTACATGAACCCGGCGGCGGAAATGCTGCTGGCCATCAGCGGTCAGCGCAGCCATGGGCAGTTCATCAGTGAGTTGTTTACCGAATCGACCGAAGCGCTGAACTCGTTGCGCCAGGCCGTCGAGCAGGCGCACCCGTTCACCAAGCGCGAAGCCATGCTCACCGCCCTCACCGGCCAGACCCTGACCGTCGACTACGCGGTAACACCGATTCTGAGCAACGGCGACACGATGCTGCTGCTCGAAGTCCACCCCCGTGACCGCCTGCTGCGGATCACCAAAGAAGAAGCACAACTGTCGAAACAGGAAACCAGCAAGATGCTGGTGCGCGGCCTTGCCCATGAAATCAAGAACCCCTTGGGCGGGATTCGCGGCGCGGCACAATTGCTGGCCCGGGAACTGCCGGAAGAAAGCCTGCGCGACTACACCAACGTCATCATCGAAGAAGCCGACCGCCTGCGTAACCTGGTGGATCGCATGCTCGGCTCCAACAAACTGCCGTCGCTGGCCATGTGCAATGTCCATGAAGTGCTTGAGCGTGTCTGCCATCTGGTGGAGGCTGAAAGCCAGGGTTGCATCACCTTGGTGCGCGACTACGATCCAAGCATCCCCGACGTCCTGATCGATCGCGAACAAATGATTCAGGCCGTGCTGAACATCGTGCGCAATGCGATGCAGGCCATCAGCAGCCAGAACGAACTGCGCCTGGGGCGTATCAGCCTGCGCACCCGCGCCATGCGCCAGTTCACCATCGGCCACGTGCGCCATCGTCTGGTGACCAAGATCGAAATCATCGACAACGGTCCGGGCATCCCGGCAGAACTTCAGGAAACCATTTTCTTCCCCATGGTCAGCGGCCGCCCGGACGGTACCGGGTTGGGCCTGGCCATTACCCAGAACATCATCAGCCAGCACCAGGGCCTGATCGAATGTGACAGCCACCCCGGCCACACCACCTTCTCGATCTTTCTGCCACTGGAACAAGGAGCCACATCGACATGAGCCGTAGTGAAACCGTGTGGATCGTCGATGACGACCGTTCTATCCGTTGGGTCCTGGAAAAAGCCTTGCAACAGGAAGGCATGACCACGCAAAGCTTCGACAGCGCCGATGGCGTGATGAGCCGTCTGGCGCGCCAGCAGCCGGACGTGATCATTTCCGACATCCGCATGCCCGGCGCCAGCGGTCTGGAGCTTCTGGCGCGGATTCGCGAACAGCACCCACGGCTGCCAGTGATCATCATGACCGCGCACTCCGATCTGGACAGCGCTGTCGCGTCCTATCAGGGCGGCGCCTTCGAGTACCTGCCCAAGCCGTTCGATGTCGACGAGGCGGTTTCCCTGGTCAAGCGCGCCAACCAGCACGCTCAGGAACAACAAGGCCTGGAAGTTGCCCCGACCCTGACCCGCACCCCGGAAATCATCGGCGAAGCGCCGGCGATGCAGGAAGTGTTTCGCGCCATCGGACGCTTGAGCCACTCCAACATCACCGTGCTGATCAATGGTGAATCGGGTACCGGTAAAGAACTGGTGGCCCACGCGCTGCATCGCCACAGCCCGCGCGCCGCTTCGCCGTTCATTGCGCTGAACATGGCGGCGATCCCCAAAGACCTGATGGAATCCGAACTGTTCGGCCACGAGAAAGGCGCGTTCACGGGCGCGGCCAACCTGCGTCGCGGGCGTTTCGAGCAAGCCGACGGCGGTACGCTGTTCCTCGACGAAATCGGTGACATGCCCGCTGACACCCAGACCCGCTTGCTACGGGTACTGGCCGACGGCGAGTTCTACCGCGTCGGCGGTCACGTGCCGGTGAAGGTCGATGTGCGCATCATCGCCGCGACTCACCAGAATCTGGAAACCCTGGTGCATGCCGGGAAATTCCGTGAGGACTTGTTCCATCGCCTCAACGTGATCCGCATCCATATCCCGCGCCTGTCGGATCGCCGCGAAGATATCCCGACCCTGGCCAAGCACTTCCTCGGCCGCGCTGCCCAGGAACTGGCAGTCGAGCCGAAGCTGCTGAAAAGCGAAACCGAGGAATACCTGAAGAACTTGCCGTGGCCCGGCAACGTGCGTCAGCTGGAGAACACCTGCCGCTGGATCACGGTGATGGCTTCGGGTCGCGAAGTGCACATCGGCGACCTGCCGCCGGAGCTGCTGAGCCTGCCTCAGGACTCGGCGCCCGTGACCAACTGGGAACAGGCCCTGCGCCAGTGGGCCGACCAGGCGCTGGCCCGTGGTCAGTCAAGCCTGCTCGACAGCGCCGTACCGGCCTTCGAGCGGATCATGATCGAGACCGCCCTCAAGCATACCGCTGGTCGCCGCCGCGATGCCGCCGTCTTGCTGGGTTGGGGACGCAACACCCTGACTCGCAAGATCAAGGAATTGGGGATGAAGGTTGATGGCGGGGATGAAGATGAGGGGGATGAGGTCTAAGTAATCACTGAGCACACGATCCTGTGGGAGCGGGCTTGCTCGCGAATGCGATGTGTCAGTCGACTTCAATTTTGACTGATACACCGCCTTCGCGAGCAAGCCCGCTCCCACATTTAAAGCCCAGTGCACCGCCAGAAGGCACCGTGAACCGCTATCGCGCACAGTAACCGATCCGAAACCCTGCCTGCATTCACAATCGAACCCCTATCGAAAAAACACGAAAGCCCCGTAATACGGGGCTTTCGGCGTTTTTAAATATTTTCTGTTTCGCATTGTTAAAACCTGGCACGCCCCCTGCAATAACCCTTTCAAGTGAATCAGTTCACCTACCCGGTTTCGGGGACCTTGGTACAGGCAGGCCGGGGATTCCCCTCTTTACATCGGGCTCACACCGCACCCGCGACGAGCCCAGCCGTTTTGGGGCCCTTGATACAGGCAGGTCAGGGGTTCCTTCTTTACACCAGGCTCACACCGCACTCGCGACGAGCCTCCCGTTTCGGGAACCTTGGTACAGGCAGGCCGGGGATTCCCTCTTTTATTGCTCCCGGAGATGGATCTCCAGCCGCCAGCGGTCATCAACCTCGCTACCGACCCATTCGCCCCGCAGGGGCCGGGCCGCTACCAGTGTCAGCAACAACCCCCCATCGCTCAAACGTACCCGCCAGTTCACGTCCTTGCCGCCGAGCTTGAGCTGACCTTTCTGCGCCTTGCCCTCGGCGCCAAACAGCAGCGCGACACTGCCGTCCACAATTTCGCCGTGGGTCTTGGGTTCATTGTTGAACCACACCACCAGCCCGTCGTTCGTCACTTCCACCTGCTGCAACTGACTGGGGTCCGGCGTGGTCAGGCGACCGATCATCATCCCGACCATCACCCCGACAATCGCCAGCGAGCCCATTACCCGCAGGAATAGTTTCGAACGCACGCCTGCTTGCGGCGTAGAATGCGCGTCATCTTTGCCTTCGGAGCCGTGCATGTTTCACGTCATCCTTTTCCAACCAGAAATTCCGCCGAATACCGGCAACGTTATCAGGCTGTGCGCCAACAGTGGCTGCCACCTGCATTTGATCGAACCGCTGGGCTTCGAGATGGACGACAAGCGCCTGCGCCGGGCCGGCCTCGATTACCACGAGTATGCCACCCTGCAACGCCACGCGGACCTTGCCAGCTGCCTGGAGAGCCTCGGCCATCCACGACTGTTCGCCTT
The DNA here is from genome assembly GCF_058794995.1 of Pseudomonas sp. GW823-FHT06E10. Classification (NCBI taxonomy): domain Bacteria; kingdom Pseudomonadati; phylum Pseudomonadota; class Gammaproteobacteria; order Pseudomonadales; family Pseudomonadaceae; genus Pseudomonas; species Pseudomonas sp. GW823-FHT06E10. Next base: position 396,961 of record NZ_JBXAHJ010000005.1, read on the forward strand.
CACCACCAAGGGTTCGCGGCCGTTCCACGATGCCAGCTTCGCCCCGGGCGACGCATTCCTGTTCGGCCCGGAAAGCCGTGGCTTGCCCGCCGAAGTGCTGGATGCCCTGCCCGGCGAGCAACGCCTGCGCCTGCCGATGCGCGAGGGCTGCCGCAGCCTGAATCTGTCCAATACCGTGGCGGTGGCCGTTTACGAAGCCTGGCGTCAGAACGACTTCAAGTAACCCCCAAAAAAATGTGGGAGCGAGCTTGCTCGCGATGGCGGTGCATCAGTCAACATTGATGTTGAAGCTGGTGACCTCATCGCGAGCAAGCTCGCTCCCACAGTATTGAAACGCTTTTACTGAACGGTCGGAGTCTCGCCAGCAGCCTGCATGCGTTGCAGCTCTTGCGCGTACAGCGCATCGAAGTTCACCGGAGCCAGCATCAGTGCCGGGAACGAACCGCGGGTCACCAGGCTATCCAGGGTTTCGCGAGCGTACGGGAACAGGATGTTCGGGCAGAACGCACCCAGAGTGTGGCTCATCGAAGCGTCATCCAGGTTCTTGATCAGGAAGATCCCGGCCTGTTGCACTTCAGCGATGAACGCCACTTCGTCACCGTTTTTCACGGTAACCGACAGGGTCAGCACGACTTCGTGGAAGTCGGCTTCCAGCGTCTTCTGACGGGTGTTCAGATCCAGAGCGACGCTCGGCTCCCACTGCTGGCGGAAGATCGCCGGGCTTTTCGGAGCTTCGAAGGACAGGTCACGCACATAAATGCGCTGCAAGGAGAATTGCGGTGCAGTTTCTTCTTCGTTCGCAGCAGTGTTCTGTTGGTCAGTCATCGCAGATCCTTCTTGATCCAGGGTTCTTTTAGGTTTGCTTGTTTGGGGTATTGCCGTCAGGCCCTGAGCAGCGCGTCGAGCTTGCCGGCACGCTCCAGGGCGAACAGATCATCACAACCGCCCACGTGGGTGCTGCCGATCCAGATTTGCGGCACGGACGTACGCCCGGCCTTCTGGGCCATCGCAGCGCGCACCTGCGGCTTGCCATCGACCTTGATCTCTTCGAAGGCCACACCTTTGTTCTCGAGCAGATACTTGGCTCGCGAGCAGTAAGGGCAGTAATCGCTGGAATAGACGACGACGCTACTCATATCACTTCACCAGCGGCAGATTGTCGGCTTTCCAGCTGGAGATACCGCCGGACAGCTTGGCGGCGGTGAAGCCGGATTTCATCAATTCGCGGGCGTGGGTGCCGGCGGTCTGGCCCATGGCGTCGACCAGGATGATGGTCTTGGCCTTGTGCTTTTCCAGCTCACCTACACGAGCGGTCAGTTTGTCCTGAGGGATGTTCAGCGCGCCGACAATGTGACCGGCGGCGAAATCCTTGGTCGGGCGAATGTCGATCACTACACCTGCGTCCTTGTTGACCAGCCCGGTCAGTTCGCCGGTGCTCAGGCTACGGCCGCCACCCTGCATTTGATAGGCAATCAGCAACGCCAGCAGTACGACGAAGATACCGACGAGAATGTAGTGGTTAGTGGCAAATTGAATCAGGTTAGCAACCATCGAAGGAGGTTCCAGGGCGTTAAAATGTCGGCCAGTATACACAGCCACTATGGTGGGCCAAACCCCGTCCGGCGGTGACGCGGCCGGAACTTCGCTTTAAACTGCCACTCCCTTTTCCATTGCTCCTTTTTATCTCAGCCACGAGTGGATTCCATGACTACCACGCCTAAACCTTTGGTCCTGATGATTCTCGACGGCTTCGGTCACAGTGACAGCCCTGAATCCAACGCTATCTTCGCCGCGAAGAAGCCCGTACTGGACCGCCTGTGGGCCACCGTGCCGAACGGCCTGATCTCGGGCAGCGGCATGGACGTCGGCCTGCCGGACGGCCAGATGGGCAACTCCGAAGTCGGCCACATGAACCTGGGTGCAGGCCGCGTGGTGTATCAGGACTTCACTCGCGTCACCAAATCGATCCGCGACGGCGAGTTCTTCGAGAATCCGACCATCTGCGCTGCCGTGGACAAAGCGGTCGCCGCCGGCAAAGCCGTGCACTTCATGGGCCTGCTGTCCGATGGCGGCGTACACAGCCACCAGGATCACCTGGTTGCCATGGCCGAACTGGCCTTCAAGCGCGGCGCTCAAAACATCTACCTGCACGCTTTCCTCGATGGCCGCGATACTCCGCCGAAAAGCGCGCAGTCGTCGATCGAACTGCTCGACGCAACCTTCCAGGCTTTGGGCAAAGGCCGGATCGCCAGCATCATCGGCCGCTACTACGCCATGGACCGCGACAACCGTTGGGACCGCGTGTCCCAGGCCTACAACCTGATTGTCGATGGCCAGGGCGAATTCAACGCCGCCACCGCTCAGGAAGGCCTGCAGGCGGCATACGAGCGTGGCGAGAGCGACGAATTCGTCAAGGCCACCTCCATCGGTGAGCCGGTAAAAGTCGAAGACGGTGATGCCGTGGTGTTCATGAACTTCCGCGCCGACCGTGCCCGCGAGCTGACCCGCGTGTTCGTCGAAGACGACTTCAGTGAGTTCGAGCGTGCCCGCCAGCCGAAACTGGCCGGTTTCGTCATGCTGACCCAATACGCCGCCAGCATTCCTGCGCCGTCGGCTTTCGCGGCCGGCAGCCTGGAAAACGTACTGGGCGATTACCTGGCGAAAAACGGCAAGACCCAACTGCGCATCGCCGAAACCGAAAAATATGCCCACGTGACCTTCTTCTTCTCCGGCGGCCGCGAAGAACCGTTCCCGGGCGAAGAACGCATCCTGATTCCGTCGCCAAAAGTCGCCACCTATGACTTGCAGCCGGAAATGAGCGCACCGGAAGTCACCGACCGCATCGTCGACGCCATCGAAAACCAGCGTTACGACGTGATCGTGGTCAACTACGCCAACGGCGACATGGTTGGCCACAGCGGCGTGTTCGAAGCGGCGGTCAAGGCCGTTGAATGCCTGGACCTGTGCGTGGGTCGCATCGTCGATGCCTTGGAAAAAGTCGGCGGCGAAGCCTTGATCACCGCTGACCATGGCAACGTCGAGCAAATGTCCGATGAAACCACCGGCCAGGCGCACACTGCGCACACCACCGAGCCGGTACCGTTCATCTATGTCGGCAAGCGCGACCTGAAGGTGCGCGAAGGCGGCGTGCTGGCGGACGTGGCGCCGACCATGCTGAAGTTGCTGGGCCTTGAGCAACCCAAGGAAATGACCGGGACTTCGATTCTGGTGTAACCGGGATATCCCGAACACTGAAAAACCCTGTGGGAGCGAGCTTGCTCGCGATAGCAATCTGACAGCCAACATCTATGTTGAATGATCGGACGCCATCGCGAGCAAGCTCGCTCCCACAATGGTTTATGGAGTTTTCGAAATGGAATTCAGTCTGTCGCTCGCTCCAGTCATCACACAGTCAGAAATGGGCATTTTTTTTGCTGCCCATGGCGGGCATACTAGGCCGTCCCTTTCCCTGGTGCCGCCTGCCCCTATGCTTCGCGTCCTGATAGCCCTAGCTCTGACATGCCTGCTCCAACCGGCCTTTGCTGACGAGCGCGCAGATACCCAACAACAGTTGGACGCCACGCGTCAGGACATTGCCGAGCTGAAGAAGCTGCTGGGCAAGCTGCAGGAAGAAAAGTCCGGTGTGCAGAAAGAGCTCAAGGGCACCGAAACCGAAATGGGCAAGCTCGAGAAGCAGGTCGAAGCCCTGCAAAAAGAGCTGAAGAAAAGCGAAGCCGAGCTGCAGCGACTCGATGCAGAGAAAAAAAAACTCCAGAGCGCGCGCATTGAACAGCAACGACTGATCGCCATTCAGGCCCGGGCGGCCTACCAGAACGGTCGCCAGGAATACCTCAAGCTGCTGCTCAACCAGCAGAATCCTGAAAGATTTGCCCGTACCCTCACCTATTACGACTACCTGAGCCAGGCTCGCCTGGAGCAGTTGAAGAGTTTCAACGAAACCCTGCGCCAACTGTCCAATGTCGAGAAAGACATCGCCATGCAGCAGGCGCAACTGCTGGTGCAGCAAAGCAGCCTCGACACCCAGCGTGATGAGCTCGAGAAAGTCCGCAAGGAGCGTCAGCAAGTCCTGGCCAAGCTCAATGACGACGTAAAGGCCCGCGATCAGAAGCTGGCGGCGCGCGAGCAGGATCAGGCAGACCTGTCTAAAGTCCTTAAAACCATTGAAGAAACTCTGGCACGCCAGGCCCGTGAGGCAGAAGAAGCGCGACAAAAAGCGCTGATTGCCCAGCAGGAAGCCGAAAAAAAGCGTTTACGTGAGGCCCAGGCGCAGGCAGATGCCAGCGACGATGCCCCACGCAAACCGGTCAGATCGACACCTGGCGCACTGGTTTCCAGTTCCGGCGAAACCTTTGGCGGTCCGTTTGCGTCAACCCGCGGCAAACTTCCCTGGCCTGTCGATGGTCGACTGCTGGCGCGCTACGGTGAAAGCCGAGGCGACGATGCCCGGACCAAGTGGGATGGCGTGATGATCGGCGCGTCTGCCGGCAGTGCGGTGCGTGCCGTACACGGTGGTCGCGTGGTGTTCGCCGACTGGTTGCGCGGCGCCGGGCTGCTGGTGATCCTCGACCACGGCAATGGTTATTTGAGTCTGTACGGTCACAACCAGACGCTGCTCAAGTCTGCCGGTGACGTTGTAAAAGCCGGTGAGCCTATTTCCACTGTCGGTAGCAGTGGCGGGCAGGACACACCAGCGCTGTATTTCGCAATTCGTCAGCAGGGTCACCCGAGTGACCCTGCGCAATGGTGCCACGCGCAAGGATAGGCGTAGAGTCACCTACATTAGGAGTTCGTTCGACATGCTGCATTTGTCCCGCCTTACCTCGCTGGCCCTGACGATCGCCCTGGTGATCGGCGCGCCTCTGGCGTTTGCCGCTCAACCAGCGCCGGTGGTTGCGCCTGCGGGCACTGCCGCGACCACCAAGGCGCCGCTGCCGCTGGATGAGTTGCGCACCTTTGCCGAGGTGATGGACCGGATCAAGGCCGCTTATGTCGAACCGGTGGACGACAAGACCCTGCTGGAAAACGCCATCAAGGGCATGCTCAGCAACCTCGATCCGCATTCCGCCTACCTGGGCCCTGAAGATTTCGCCGAGCTGCAGGAAAGCACCAGCGGTGAATTCGGTGGCCTGGGCATTGAAGTCGGCGCCGAAGACGGCTTCATCAAGGTGGTGTCGCCGATTGACGACACTCCGGCCTCCAAGGCCGGCATTCAGGCCGGCGACTTCATCGTCAAGATCGACGGCCAGCCGACTCGCGGCCAGAGCATGACCGAAGCCGTGGACAAGATGCGCGGCAAGATCGGCCAGAAAATCACCCTGACTCTGGTGCGCGATGGCGGCACGCCGTTCGACGTGACCCTGACCCGCGCCGTCATCCAGGTCAAGAGCGTGAAGAGCCAGTTGCTGGAATCGGGCTACGGCTACATCCGCATCACCCAGTTCCAGGTCAAGACCGGTGAAGAGGTTTCCAAAGCCCTGGCCAAGCTGCGCAAAGACAACGGCAAGAAGCTCAAGGGCATCATTCTCGACCTGCGCAACAACCCGGGCGGGGTGTTGCAGGCGGCGGTGGAAGTGGTCGACCACTTCATCACCAAGGGTCTGATCGTTTACACCAAGGGCCGTATCGCCAACTCCGAGCTGCGTTTCTCTGCCACCGGCAAGGACGAAAGCGAAGCCGTGCCAATGGTCGTGTTGATCAACGGCGGCAGCGCCTCGGCTTCGGAAATTGTCGCCGGCGCCCTGCAGGACCAGAAACGCGCCGTGCTGATGGGCACCACCAGTTTCGGCAAGGGCTCGGTGCAAACCGTGCTGCCGCTGAACAATGAACGCGCACTGAAGATCACCACAGCGTTGTACTACACGCCGAACGGCCGCTCCATCCAGGCCCAGGGCATCGTCCCGGACATCGAAGTGCGCAAGGCCAAGATCACCAGCGAGCAGGACAGCGATTACTTCAAGGAAGCGGACTTGCAGGGTCACCTGGGCAACGGCAACGGCGGTGTCGACAAACCGACCGGTTCCAGCGGCAAAGCCAAGCCGATGCCGCAGGACGATGATTACCAACTGGCCCAGGCCCTGAGCCTGCTCAAAGGGCTGAGCATCACGTCCGGCCGTTGAGATGTTTCTGCGGTTGCTGATCGGTCTGCTGTGTTGTCTGGCGGGTGTTGTTCATGCAGAACCCGCCGGATCGACGCCCCACAAAGCCTACCTGAGCCTGATCATCGATGACCTGGGGCAGAACCTGCCCCGGGATCGCCGCGTGCTGGCCCTGCCCGGCCCGGTGACTGCGGCGATCATGCCCGATACACCCCACGCCACCGAGTTCGCCCGCGAAGCCCATCGCGCCGGCAAGATCGTCATTCTGCACATGCCCATGGATCCGGCCACCGGACCGTTCGCCTGGCATCCCGAACTGCCCGTCGATGAGCTGGAAAAACGCCTGAACGCCGCGTTCAAAATGGTCCCGTACACCAGCGGCATCAACAACCACATGGGCAGCCGCATGACCGCACAACCAACGGCCATGGCCTGGCTGATGGCGGCCTTGCAGCGACGGCACAAGTTCTTCGTCGACAGCCGCACCAGCGCCCAGACCGTAGCCGCTGCCCAAGCGCAGAAGATCGGTTTGGCGAGCGTTTCACGGGATGTATTTCTCGACGATGAGCGTACTGAAGCAGCGATTTTGACCCAGTTGCAAACCGCGATCAGCCTCGCGCGCAAGCAGGGTTCGGCGGTGATGATCGGGCATCCGTATCCACAGACGCTGGCGGTACTGGAACGCGAACTACCCAAGCTCAAGGCTCAGGGGATCGAGTGGATTGATATCCGGCAGATGATCAGCGTGCGCGGAAACCGGGCGACGGCGGCGCACGGCAAGGATGGGGTGTACCGCTGAGTCTGCGGCACCACAAAACTACCGTGGGAGCGAGCTTGCTCGCGATGGCGCCATCAAATTCAACATCTCTATCGACTGGCAGACCATCATCGCGAGCAAGCTCGCTCCCACAGTGGTCCGGGCATGGCTAACAGGTTGGTATTGAATCCTACAGATACTGCGCCATTATCTCGTCCACCCGACCTTCCTTGCGCATCTGATCCAGCGCCGCCTGGAGCTTGGCAACCGTCTCGTCCGGCACGTCCTTGTTCAGTGCCAGGTACAGTTCGGCACTGTTGAAACGCAATACGGTTTTCAACCCGTTAACCCCTTCCTGGCGCGCCAGATAGCGCCCGGCCGGGTCACCAGTGGCCCACAGGTCGATCTGCCCGTTGACCAGTTTTTTCGCGTTGTCCTGGTCGCGCAGTACAACAATCGGATTGAGTCCCTGCTTGGCCAGCGTCTCGGCAATGGCGTCGCCCTTGTAGGCGCCGATCTTGTATTTGCGCGCGTCATTCAAGGTTTCGAGGGTGATCTTACTGTCAGCCTTGGCCAGCATGATCCAGTCGTCCGGGCCAATCGGGCCGACCCATTTGAAGAGTTTTTCGCGATCGGGCAGGCGCGCCATGACGAATACGCCGTAACCGGGTTTTTCCAGGGTGAGTTTGTAGATTCGCTCCCAAGGGAAACGCAGCGTCAGGCTGTAGGTAATGTCGGCGCGCTTGAATATCTCGCGGACGATATCGGTGGCGATGCCATCGATGTTCTCGTCCTGAGCGAAGTTCTTGCCGTTCTTCGCCATGTTGTACGGCGGGAAGTTTTCCGTCAGCAACACCAAGTCGGTATCGGGACTGTCTTTAGCGTTTGCTCCATTGATCAACAACAGAGAAGCGCTGGCAAGGACGAGAAGAAAGCGTTTAAGCATGTCTGGCTACCGAAATCCATGGCGTACCCAAGAGTGCCTTGGGTACGCCATGGTGTCCACTGGCCTGTACCGGTTTGTTTAACGCATCACGATTCCGCGATGGGCCATATAGGCCTTGGCTTCCTGCACGGTGTATTCGCCGAAGTGGAAAATACTCGCCGCCAGTACCGCGCTGGCGTGGCCTTCGATAATGCCGTCGGCCAGGTGTTGCAGGTTACCGACACCGCCGGAGGCGATCACCGGAATGCCCAGTGCATCACTGATGGCGCGGGTGACGCCCAGGTCAAAGCCGTTTTTCATGCCGTCCTGATCCATGCTGGTCAGCAGGATTTCGCCGGCGCCCAGGCCTTCCATTTTCTTCGCCCACTCAACGGCGTCGAGACCGGTTGGTTTGCGACCGCCATGGGTGAAGATTTCCCAGCGCGGGGTTTCGCCCGGTCCGGAAACCTTCTTCGCGTCGATAGCCACCACGATGCATTGCGAACCGAAATGCTGCGCGGCTTCGCCGACAAATTCCGGGTTGAACACTGCGGCGGTGTTTATCGAGACCTTGTCCGCGCCGGCATTGAGCAGGTTGCGGATATCCTGCACGGTGCGCACGCCGCCGCCCACGGTCAGCGGGATGAACACCTGGCTGGCCATGCGCTCGACGGTGTGCAGCGTGGTGTCGCGGCCATCGACGCTGGCGGTGATGTCGAGAAAGGTAATCTCGTCGGCGCCCTGCTCGTCGTAGCGACGAGCAATTTCCACCGGGTCACCGGCGTCGCGGATGTTTTCGAATTTCACACCTTTGACCACCCGGCCGTTGTCCACGTCCAGGCAAGGGATGATGCGTTTGGCCAGCGCCATGATCAGTCCTCAGCCTTTGTATGAATCGCAGAAAGCTTGCGCTTCAGCGACATCGAGGGTGCCTTCGTAGATCGCGCGGCCTGTGATCGCACCGATGATGCCTGGCGCCTTGGCGTCGAGCAGGGTCTTGATGTCACCCAGGTTGTGGATGCCGCCGGAAGCGATCACCGGGATCTTTGTTGCAGCAGCCAGTGCCGCGGTGAACGGTACGTTGCAGCCCTGCATCATGCCGTCTTTGGCGATGTCGGTATAAACGATCGAAGAAACGCCGTCGGCTTCGAACTGCTTGGCCAGGTCGATCACCTGGATGGTGCTGATTTCAGCCCAGCCATCAGTGGCGACAAAACCGTCTTTGGCATCCAGACCCACGATGATTTTGCCCGGGAACGCGCGGCAGGCTTCTGCAACAAAGGCCGGATCTTTCACGGCCTTGGTGCCAATGATCACGTAGCTAACGCCCGCTTTCACGTAGTGCTCGATGGTTTCCAGGGAACGGATACCGCCGCCGATCTGGATCGGCAGGTTCGGATAACGCTTGGCGATGGCGGTGACCACTTCGCCGTTGACCGGCTGGCCTTCGAAGGCGCCGTTCAGGTCGACCAGATGCAGACGACGGCAACCGCCCTCCACCCACTTGGCTGCCATGCTCACCGGGTCATCGGAGAACACTGTGGAATCTTCCATGCGGCCCTGGCGCAGACGAACACAGGCACCGTCTTTAAGATCGATAGCGGGAATAATCAGCATCTGGCAAACCTTCAAATTCGAATGTTCAGCTTGGCTCGGAAATCAGTTTTTCTCGAGCGCCCACAGGTCGCTTTCGATGCTTTCGAACCTCTCTTTGAGGTGCGCCTGCACATCGAAAATCGCCCTGTTGTAATAGTGCGGAGCAATTTCACGGGTAAACAGCTCAAGAATCTCCGCCGCCTCGAACGAACCGAGGTCGAGCTCAAAGCGGTCTTCCATGAAACGCTTGATCTTGCGATTGGCCTCGCTCTCCTGTTCGGGAGTGAGGGTCAGAATCGGCGGCTTCTTCTTGACGGCCATTTACCAGCGACCGTCCCACGCAGCGAAGTTCTGCAGCAACTGCAGGCCATGGGTATGGCTTTTCTCCGGGTGGAACTGCACGGCGAAACGCGAACCTTCGGCCAGCGCCGCGGCGAAATCGACACCGTAGTGACCGCCACCCACCACCTGCCGCGCGTTGGCGGCAGCGATGTAGTAGCTGTGCACGAAGTAGAACCGCGCCAGGTCCGGAATGTCGTGCCACAGCGGGTGACTGACCTTCTGCTTCACTTCGTTCCAGCCCATGTGCGGGACTTTCAGGTGTTCGCCGTCTTCATGCAGGTCTTTGCCGAAGAACTTGACCGCGCCCGGGAACAGGCCGATGCAGTCGACACCATCGTTCTCTTCGCTGGTGTCGAGCAAGGCTTGCATGCCCACGCAGATGCCAAGGAACGGCCGGTCCTGGCTGACTTCACGCACCAGCGAATCGAAGCCGAGGCGACGGATCTCCGCCATGCAATCGCGAATCGCGCCGACGCCGGGGAAAACCACCCGGTCGGCTTCGCGAATCACGTTGGCATCACTGGTGATCAGCACCTTGCCGGCACCGACGTGCTCGAGGGCCTTGGCCACCGAGTGCAGGTTGCCCATGCCGTAATCGATAACCGCGACTGTCTGCATTACAGGACGCCCTTGGTCGATGGCATTTGCCCGGCCATGCGGTCATCGAGCTCGACGGCCATGCGCAGAGCGCGGCCGAAAGCCTTGAACACGGTTTCGATCTGGTGGTGGGTGTTGGTGCCACGCAGGTTGTCGATGTGCAGGCTGACCAATGCATGGTTGACGAAGCCCTGGAAGAATTCCTGGAACAGGTCAACGTCGAAGCCGCCGACGGTGGCGCGGGTGTACGGAACATGCATCTGCAGGCCTGGACGGCCGGAGAAGTCGATCACAACCCGCGACAGCGCTTCATCGAGCGGCACGTAGGCGTGGCCGTAGCGACGGATGCCTTTTTTGTCGCCGATGGCTTTGGCAAACGCCTGGCCGAGGGTGATACCGACGTCTTCCACCGTGTGGTGGTCATCGATATGCAGGTCGCCCTTGCTGACAATATCCAGGTCGATCAGCCCGTGACGGGCGATCTGGTCCAGCATGTGCTCAAGAAAAGGAACACCGATATCGAATCGGGCCTTTCCGGTGCCATCGAGGTTGATCGAGGCTTTGATCTGGGTTTCCAGAGTGTCGCGCTCGACAGACGCCTTACGTTCGGCCATCACCAGCTCCGCAAAATCATTGGGCGAAAAAGGCAGCCATTATAGGCGTGCGGGGCCGAAACAGAAACACGAGAGGTGATATCGCTGACGGAATGAATTCGGGGGTGCCGGCGATGTACATGTCCATACAAGCCATTTGGCACACCACAAAAAAATGTGGGAGCGAGCTTGCTCGCGATAGGGCCATCACATTCAACATTTTTGCTGACTGTCAGACCGCTATCGCGAGCAAGCTCGCTCCCACAGGTTTCGGGTTGAAACTGGTGTTAGTGAAACAGCACCGCCGTCTTCTGCAAGGTCACCCAGACACCCCACGCCAGCGGAATGCCCACCACCAGCCACGCCGCAACCGCCAGCGGTTTGGTGCCCGGCGCGGCTTTCCACTCCAGCACGGTGCTGCTGTCGGCGCCTTTGTCATGGCCCAGCGCCTGTTCGGCGGCCAGTTCGGCGTCGGTCATGAAGTACTTGTCCGCCACCGGACGCACCAGCAGGTTGCACAGGAAACCCAGCACCAGCAGGCCGGCGAGGATGTACAGGGTGATGTCGTAAGCCGCCGCACGCTCGACGCCGATGCTCAGTTGATATTCACGCAGATAGTTCACCAGCACCGGACCGAGCACACCGGCAGCAGCCCACGCCGTCAGCAGACGACCGTGAATCGCACCGACCATTTGCGTACCGAACAGGTCCGCCAGATACGCCGGAACAGTCGCGAAGCCACCGCCATACATCGACAGGATGATGCAGAACGCCGCCACGAACAGCGCGATGCTGCCCAGATGACCCAGGTTCGGAATCAGTCCGTACAGGGCAAAGCCCAGGGCGAAGAACACGAAGTAAGTGTTTTTGCGGCCCAGGTAATCCGAGAACGAAGCCCAGAAGAAGCGCCCGCCGATGTTGAACAGGCTGAGCAAACCGGTGAAGCCGGCAGCGATGGCGGCGATCGAAGCCAGTTGCGAAGCGTCGAGTTGGCCGAACGCCAGGTCATTGCCCAGCAACTTGCCAGCGAACACTTCCTGCAACAGTGGCGACGCCATGCCGAGGATGCCGATACCAGCCGATACGTTCAGGCACAGCACCAGCCACACCAGACGGAACTGCGGCGTCTTCCAGGCCACATTCACGTGAACATGACGATGAGTGATCATCGCGTTCGAGGCTTTTTTCGCCGGGGCCGTCCAGCCTTCCGGCTTCCAGCCGGTTGGCGGAACGCGGTAGGACAGTGCGCCACCGATCATGAACACGAAGTAGATCGCGGCCATCACCAGGAAGCTCTGCCAGACGCCGACGCTGGTTGGCGAGGCGAAATGCCCCATCAGTGCCGCCGCCAGCGGGGCGCCGACCATTGCGCCACCGCCGAAGCCCATGATCGCCATGCCGGTCGCCATTCCGCGCTTGTCCGGGAACCATTTGATCAGGGTCGACACCGGCGAAATGTAGCCCAGGCCCAGGCCGATACCGCCAATGACCCCGGAGCCGATCCACATCAGCCAGATCTGGTGGGTATACACCCCCAGCGCCGAGATCAGCAGGCCGCCACACCAGCACAGTGCCGATACGACACCGGCCTTGCGCGGTCCGGCATGCTCCAGCCAGCCACCCCAGATGGCGGCCGAGCAACCCAGGAAGATGAAGAACAGGGTGTAGATCCAGCCGAGCATCGAGATCGGCCAGTCACACTGGGACGAAAAAACTTGTGCGATAAAGCTCATGTCCGGTGCGCAGGCCACTGGAGAGGAGATGCCCAGCGCCTTGGACAGCGGCAACCAGAACACCGAAAAACCGTAGGCCATGCCGATGCACAAGTGGATGGCCAACGCGGCCGGTGGCACCAGCCAACGGTTGAAACCGGGCTTGGCGATGATCCGCTCCTTGGACAGGAACGCAGGCTGGTCGGCGCTGAAGCCGTCCGCCGTGATGCTCGTGGTCATTGTGTATCCCCCAATTATTTGTATGGTTCGCCAGCCACAGCTCACTCCCGGCCTTTATGCACGCAGGCATGACCGTTTTTTGTAGAGCACCTTGTTGTGCGACAACAGGTCGCAGAAGGACGGACGAACGGGCAAAGGTTACCATTTGCAAGTGACAGAAAAACCAAACTGACATCACCTTTTGTACGTCATCTGATCTCTATCGCTTCATGACCTCACAGGAATCACCATGCCGATCATTGTCGAGCCGCTGAACCAAGCCACTGCCCAGGATCGACAGGATCTGCAGAAGATCTACTGCGACGCCCCGGACTGGCTGTTCGCCCCTTTTTCCGGGGCCGCGCAGTTGATCGAAGACTGTTTGCGCGACGGCACACTGATCGCCGGACGCTTCAACGATCGCCTGCTGGGCGCGGCCCGGTTGCAAAGGCACCAAGACGCCTGGCACTTGTCCCAAATATGTGTTCGAAAAATTACCCGTCGCCGTGGTGTTGCCGAGCGACTGGTTGCCGAAGCCCAGAAAATGGCCGCGCAATCGGGCATGCCCCTGCGCCTGCTGGCGCCTGCCGGGCATCTGGAGGCTCAGGCGCTGGCCGCCAAGCTGAAACTGCCACTGGATGTGCTGCCGGCGTGATCACTGACCGGTCGTCTGTTCGGGGGCGCTATACTCCTCGGCTAAATTTTGAATTCGACTAATTACAAGGACTCGCCCATGAAAGCGTTCGGCAAAATCCTGGGTCTGGTACTTCTCGGGCTGTTGCTGATCATTGTGGCGCTGGGCTTTGCCCTGACCCACCTCTTCGATCCCAACGACTACAAAGACGAGATCCGCCAGATTGCCCGCGACAAGGCCCACATCGAGCTGACGCTCAATGGCGATATCGGCTGGAGCCTGTTCCCGTGGCTGGGCCTGGAACTGCACGACGCCAGTGTCGCGACCATGGTCAAACCGACCGAACCGTTTGCCGACTTGCAGATGCTAGGCCTGTCAGTACGCGTACTGCCGCTGCTGCGCCGTGAAGTGCAGATGAGCGACGTACGTGTCGAGGGCCTGAACCTGCGCCTGAACCGTGACAAGGACGGCCACGGCAATTGGGAAGACGTCGGCAAGCTGCCGGCACCGGCCAACACCGGCGCGATCAGCACCCCGCCAGCCGCTGGCGAACCGGCGCCCGAAGCCAGCGTCGCGGCGGAAAAACCGCCTCAGCCGATCCGCCTGGACATCGACAGCCTGACCGTGAACAACGCACGGGTTGAATACACCGACGAACGAACCGGCAAGAGCTTCAGCGCCGAAAGTATTCAGTTGAGCACCGGTGCGGTTCACGACTCCGTCAACATTCCGCTCAAGCTCACGGCTTTCCTGTCCGCCAACCAGCCGGCATTGCGGGTTCGAACCGAGCTCAATGGTGAGGTGCGTATCGCACGCGCGCTGCAGCGCTATCAGCTCGAAGACATGAAATTGTCCGGTGAAGTGACCGGCGACCCGCTGCAAGGCAAGACCATGACGTTCTCCGCCCAGGGCCAGCTGGTGCTGGACAAGGCCGCCAATGTCGCTGAGTGGACCGGCATCAAGATCTCCGCCAACCAGCTGCGGGCACTGGGTGAACTGAAGGTCAACGACCTCGACAAGACCCCACAAGTCAGTGGCGGCATCTCGATCGCCCAGTTCGACCTGGCGAAATTCGTCGATAGCATCGGCCAGAAACTCCCCGCCATGGCCGAAGGCAGCCTGAGCAAGGTCGAACTGGTCAGCCGTCTGGCAGCAACACCCACCAGCCTGGCGCTCGACAACATCAACCTGAAAGTCGACGACAGCACCTTCAGCGGTCGCATTGCCGTCGAAGATTTCGCCAAGCAATCGCTGCGCGCAGCACTCAAGGCCGACACCTTCAACGTCGACCGCTACCTGCCGCCGAAATCCGCCGAGGCCAATAGCGCGACACAAGTGCGCCAGGCCGAAGTCGCCAGCACCGAAGCCGATGCCATGGCCGGCGCCGGCAGCACTCCGTTGCCACCCGCGCCGACCAAGGACGCCTGGAGCAGCGACCGCCTGTTGCCCGTGGAACGCTTGAGCAAGCTCGATGTGGACGCCGACCTGACCTTCGGACAGTTGACCCTGCAAAAATTGCCGATTCATAACGCTGCGCTCAAGGCCACCGGCCAGGGTGGCCTGCTGACACTGGCCAACCTGCGCGGCGACCTGTACGAGGGCAACTTCGAAACCACCGGCACGCTCGATGTGCGCCAGCCAGTGCCGGCGCTGAACCTGCAGACGAAGATCAGCCGGGTACCGGCGGAAAAAATCCTCGAAAGCCAGGGCAAGAACCCGCCCGTCAAAGGCCTGGTCACGCTCAACAGCAGCCTGACCGGTAGCGGCAACAGCCAGAAAGCGTTGATCGATACCCTCAACGGCAATGCCAGTTTCATCATCAACAATGGCGTGCTGCTCAACGCCAACCTTGAGCAACAGCTGTGCAAAGGCATCGCCACGCTCAACCGCAAAACCCTCAGCGGCGAGCCCCGGGGCAAGGACACACCGTTCCAGGAGCTCAAGGGCAACCTGACCTTGCGTAACGGCGTAGCCAGCAACCCGGACCTGAAAGTGCGCATCCCAGGCATGACCGTCAACGGTGACGGTGACATCGATCTGCGAGTGCTGGGCATGGACTACCGCGTCGGCATCATCGTCGAAGGCGATACCAGCGCCATGCCGGACCCTGCTTGCCAGGTGGGCGACAAGTTTGTCGGCATCGAGTGGCCGCTGCGCTGCCGCGGCCCGCTGGAGCTGGGCGCCAAGGCTTGCCGTTTGGATAACGACCGCATGGGCCAGGTCGCGGCCAAACAGGCTGGCGACAGGATCAGCGAAAAAATCGAGGAGAAATGGGGCGACAAAGTCGACCCGAAACTGAAAGACGCGCTCAAGGAAATGTTCAAGCGATGAGAGCCGAGCAGTTTTCAACGGCGGTGCTGGACTGGTTCGACCGCCACGGCCGTCACGATTTGCCCTGGCAGCAGGACATCAACCCGTATCGGGTGTGGGTCTCGGAAATCATGTTGCAGCAGACCCAGGTCAGCACCGTGCTGAATTACTTCGACCGCTTCATGGCCTCGTTGCCGACGGTCCAGGCGCTGGCGTGCGCGCCGGAAGACGAAGTGCTGCACCTGTGGACGGGCCTTGGTTACTACACCCGTGCGCGCAATTTGCAGAAGACCGCGAAGATCGTCGTCGAGCAGTACGGCGGCGAATTTCCCCGGGACGTGGAAAAACTCACTGATCTGCCGGGGATCGGCCTGTCCACCGCCGGCGCCATTGCCAGCATCAGCATGGGCCTGCGCGCGCCGATCCTCGATGGCAACGTCAAACGGGTGCTGGCGCGCTTTACCGCGCAAGAGGGCTACCCCGGCGAGCCAAAGGTCGCCAAACAGCTCTGGGCCAACGCTGAGCGCTTTACGCCGCAGACCCGCGTCAACGCCTACACCCAAGCGATGATGGACCTGGGGGCGACGCTCTGCACCCGCAGCAAACCGAGTTGCCTGCTGTGCCCGCTGGAAAAGGGCTGCGAGGCGCACATGCTCGGCCTGGAAACCCGCTACCCGATCCCCAAGCCGCGCAAAGCCATCCCGCAGAAGCGCACGCTGATGCCGATGCTCGCCAACGCCGAAGGCGCGATCCTGCTTTACCGTCGCCCGTCCACGGGCCTGTGGGGCGGTTTGTGGAGCCTGCCGGAACTCGACGACCTCGATGACCTGCCGCACCTGGCATCGCAGCACTCGCTGGAACTGGGCACACAACAGGCATTGCCAAGCCTGGTGCACACCTTCAGCCATTTTCAGTTATCCATCGAACCCTGGCTGGTTCAGGTCCAGGAGAGCGGCCATCACGTGGCCGAGGCTGACTGGCTCTGGTATAACCTCGCCACCCCGCCGCGCCTGGGCCTTGCCGCCCCGGTCAAAACCTTGCTCGAACGCGCGGCCGCCGTATTGAACGCAGGAGAGTCGTCATGACCCGCACCATCATGTGCCGCAAGTACAAAGAAGAATTGCCAGGCCTGGAGCGCGCTCCCTTCCCGGGCGCCAAAGGCCAGGACATTTTTGACCACGTCTCGCAAAAGGCCTGGGCCGACTGGCAGAAGCACCAGACCCTGCTGATCAACGAAAAACGCCTGAACATGATGAACGCCGAAGATCGCAAATATCTTCAGGGCGAGATGGACAAGTACTTCTCCGGCGAGGATTACGCCAAGGCCGAAGGCTACGTGCCGCCGTCGGAATAACCCCGATTTATCGGGGGTCGGAACGTAAGCGACGGTAATAATTAAAATTTTTTTGAAAACTTGCTTGACGACCCCCTGAAAAACCCGTTTAATGCGCCCCGTTGCCCAGATAGCTCAGTCGGTAGAGCAGGGGATTGAAAATCCCCGTGTCGGCGGTTCGATTCCGTCTCTGGGCACCAAATACCGAAAACCCTGAATCGCAAGATTCAGGGTTTTTTTATGCCTTGGATTTGATGAAGCACCGATCCCGTCACCCTCGAAACAACAATTCCCACCTCCTGTTACCACGCCAGCCAGTACCCGTAATGGTTGCCGGGGCTAAGTCCCGAAAGCTTCAGACATTGGTTATCGGTCCTTCCTGGCAGTCTCTCGGGTCTGTCGGAACACTCCGTATGCTCTAACGGAAATGGATGACATACGCTGAAAATGAAATTGAGCAGAATCGGGGGAGGAGCTGCCGCATAACCGGGAGCAGATACACAACAGGGATATAGACAATGACTGAGGTGATTCACCAGACGTCGAAACTGCTGAGTTTTTTACTGAACAAGAAATCAGGACTTTCAGCTTTGATATCCACCAGTCAGCATTGCTGCACAAGTTGGCCAAAGAGCTGACCGCCATCGGCGGGCCTCAAGCACCAGGAGCCAGGTCCAAAGCCTCTCTGGCAGCCACCGAATTAACGTTCCTGTTTTCGAAAGACCAATGCGAACTGCTGGATGCCTATTCCGAAGGCCTTGTTTGCGTGTTGATCTTTGAAGGGCTGCAAAAAATCTCAGACGCCATCCCTCCAGATGCACTACCAGACCAGACATCCCTGGAAAACCAAAACGACGTCCTTTGCCTGGCCGCCCGTAATCAGATTTTGTTGAAACTGGTGGGTAACAGTGCCTTTGCCTACGACATGGACAATGAAGGAAGACTGGTTCGACTGGTGGCCAACTTCAAGGGCGGCGGGCTGACAAGAATCCCTGCCGAGCCGGACATCAAGGAACTGAGTTCCCATTCCGGCCTCGCGCTTGGCCCGCATACAGAGGCGCCTTACTGGTGCGCCGTGAACGCGAAAGACGGGCACTCGCCCTCTCCATCGTCGCTCATACTATCCGCCTTGTGGAACCCGAGCCTGGAGCCTACGCGAGTCATTCCACTACCCCCCATACTCGAAAAAATTGGCGTCACCAACTGCCTCGCACTGACCACGGATAACTTCCAGTTCACTCGTAGTGACTCCTTTGTCAGTGGCAAAGGGGAAGATGGCCGCAACGTTTCGATTCTGGAGTTCGACGACAAGGCAGGGTTCGCAGCCCGCTTTAACACGTATCGTTTTTCGGTCAATGACAACGCCTCGACCTTTGTGAAAGCGGCTTACACTGCCCTTTGCCAAGGTGTGGGTGAAGCAACTCCGGTCGAGTACACGCTGAACCAGGAATCGTCCATGGTCATCAATAACATCCGGGCTCTGCACTGTCGCGATGTCATCAAAGACAACAGACGGGTCTTGGTTCGTATTTTCGGACTTTCAAAATTTTCTTGCCCCATCGTTGTTTCCGAAGACCCGCTAGTGCTGCAGGGCTGATTTTTTTATATCACCAGCTGTTGAACGACCAGTCATGTGATTACCGGCCAATAACCATAAAGAGAGAATGCAATGTCTTGGGATGTAATTGGCATGTTGGCGCTCGTCGCTTTTTTCGCCGGTTTTTTTGATGCGATTGCCGGTGGTGGCGGTTTGATCACCTTGCCTGCATTGTTCCTGGCAGGTGTAGATCCGATCAGTGCAATTGCCACGAACAAGTTCCAGGCCGCTTCGGCAACAGTTTCAGCAACGGTAACCTTTGCTCGCAAAGGAATAATCGAGTGGCGCGAAGGCCGTTTCCTGGTTATCTGCGGATTTGTTGGCGGCGCCAGTGGCGCCTTGTTGGTCAGCACTATTGATAAGCGCTATCTGGAAGTGTGCGTGCCTATCATGCTGATTCTGGTAGCCATCTATTTTGCGCTCTCTCCAAAGCTGGCCAATGAAGATCGACGCAAGAGAATCAGTGTTCTGTTTTTTTCGTTTAGCGTTGCGCCGATCCTGGGTTTTTACGACGGTATATTCGGCCCCGGTGTGGGCTCTTTCTTTATTGTCGGATTTGTACTGCTCTGCGGCTTGGGCATGATGCGGGCCATGAGCTTTACCAAGCTTGCCAACGCCTCATGTAATCTCGGCTCTCTGTCGGTCTTTATCACTAAAGGTGTGATTATCTGGCCGATCGCCATAGCCATGGCTTTGGCGGCCTTCATCGGCGCTCAATTGGGTGCACGGGCCGCTGTCCGGGTCGGACCACGGTTGATCAAACCCATGTTGATCGTGGTCTGCTTGTAGTGGTCAACTAATCCCGGACACGACGTTAAGTTTTTCTTCGGCGCGAGCTGGCGCCAGCCCGCCGTTGAATTG